>JBBTQS010000001.1:0-533918 GCA_038065555.1 Patescibacteria group bacterium | reverse complement strand
ATGCGTGTCGAATTGCGCTCAGCTCGAAGAATGTAGAAATTGTCGCAATCAATGATCTGAGCGAGACGGCAACACTCGCGTATCTTTTGGAATTTGACAGTATTTATGGGCGCCATCCTGAGCCGGTGAGTGCAACTCACGACACGATTACTGTGGGCAAGCGCAAGATTCTTGCGTTTGCAGAGCGTGAGCCAGAACGACTACCTTGGACAAAGCTCAACATTGACGTGGTACTTGAGTGCACGGGGGCATTTACATCTGAAGAAGGTGCAAGTCGCCATTTTGCTGCAGGCGCTCGCAAGGTAATTGTCTCCGCGCCAGCGAAGGGGAATGTGCCGACGTTTGTTCGCGGAGTGAACGATCACGAATTGTCGAAGAAACATCGCCTCATCAACAACGCATCGTGCACCACCAACTCAATTGCACCAGTCATGTCGATTATTGAGGATCACATTGGTATCAAGAAAGGACTCATGACTACCGTGCATGCGTACACGAGCGATCAGAATTTGCATGATGGGCCGCACCGCGATCTACATCGTGCACGTGGCGCGGCGATGAACATTATTCCGACGACAACTGGCGCAGCAATTGCGACAACCGAAGCAATTCCAGCACTCGCAGGGAAGTTTGATGGTATCGCAGTTCGAGTGCCTGTGCCCGTCGGATCACTTTCGGATTTCACTATTGTCACCAAGCGTCACACTACTGTCGAAGAGATCAACCAACTCATGCGCACAGCAGCAGAGGATCCAGTGTTCGAAGGAATCTTGCGCGTTGAGGACAAGCCGATTGTCAGCAGCGACATTATCGGTGACGTGCACAGCTGTGTTGTAGATCTCTCCTTCACCAAGGTAGTAGACGGCGATCTCGTGAAGATCCTCGCGTGGTACGACAACGAATACGCATACTCCCACCGTCTCATCGAAATGGCCGAAATGATCGGCAAACTCTAGCCCCTTGCCCGCTGCGCCAGCCCTGGGTACACTGAGTGATATGGCTGGATTTGATACTCAATACAAAGCTGCATTGTTGCGCATCATGAACGAGGGGACTGAGGAGCTCAATGAGCGCACAGGTCACACGTGCAAAATTATCCCAGGACTCACGTTTTCTGTTGATGTTGGTGCTGCGTTTCCTTTGCTCACATTGCGCCGTATTCCGGTGCAACTTTTTGTTGCCGAGCAAGTGTGGTTTGTGATGGGGAGCCAACGACCAGATGAGTTCCTACAGCAGTACACGAAGATTTGGGACGACTTCACAGAGACTGATGGGCGCGTGCTTGCAGCGTATGGCTATCGTTGGCGCCATCACTTCGGTCGCGACCAACTCACTGATTTGGTGAAGTTGCTTTCGCGCGAACCAGGGAGCCGCCACGGTGTTGTTGTGACGTGGGATCCGTCAGACGATGGTCTGGGCACAGGAACACGCAAGAAAAATGTTCCATGTCCGTACACGTTCACTGTCAATATCATTGGGAACAAGTTGCATTTGCACAATGTGGTGCGCAGTAATGACATGATGCTCGGCTGTCCGCATGATGTTGCTGGATTTGCGTTGCTGCAGTGCATTCTCGCAGGCAAACTCGGGGTACAGCCAGGGATCTACACGCACAGCATCAGCAATGCGCATATTTATGACATTCATTATCAGCACGCGTGGGAGTTGTTGGAGCGCCCTGATGAACACCCAGCAATTCGATTCGAGGCGCAGGCAGATTATTATGACCGTGCCAGCGCAGGGGATAGCACGCTCGTCGAAGAAATTGTGAACAAACTCAAAGCACAGTATCATCCGCAACCCGGCATCAAGGGGATGGAAATCGTTTTGTAGCTGTCGCGTCTTGCTCCAAGAAGTACGCATCAATCTGTTCGTACGCTGTACGCGATAGATCTGCAATCGCCTGTTGCATGCGAGTGAAATCCGTACCCTTGGTCATAACACAAATGAAATACGGGTGACCAGGATAGTACACGATTCCGCAATCGTGGAATTCTTGTTCTGTGAGTCCACCAGTAGGCGTTGCAATCGCACGTTCGCCAAATTTGTGTGCGACACTCATGCCCGCTGGAACGCCTGCGACGAGTCCTTTTTTGTATGAGCTGGCGATCAGGAGTTCAATGGCAGCCTCGGATGTTTCGCGTCCGAGATATGTTGCGTTGTAAAGCAAAGAGAAGAGACGCGAGTACATCCGCGGCGTGATGGAATGTGCTGTAGGGTCGTTGTCAGTTGGTAGCGCGAGATCTTTGTAGGTTTGAGCGAGTGCTGCTGGATGATGAGCGGCGAGATACGCACGCAAAACCTCAAGAGCTTGGTTGTCAGATTCAACAATGAGTTGATTGAGGTACGTACCAATCGTGTATGACTGGCGAGGTGTGAGCGTCGTAGTGGGGGCAACAACAGCCGTGGTTGCCGCAGACTTCGGCACAAAAGGAATCGAAACATTGAGTATCTCTGGCTGCATTTCAGCAATGCGCAAGTACGCCATAAGCATCGCAGTCTTGAGCAAACTTGCCGGCGTGTACTGTTCGTCTGGATTAATTTCGAACCACCGTCCGCTGTTGAGCGTGCGCACGTAGAGTGATGCTTGTGTGATGTCTCTATTGCGTCGCAGTGTTGCTACGCGATCTTCGAGCACTGCTTTGATGGGCAGCAATTCAGTTACTTCCTCCGTTGCCACCTCGCACATGAGGAGTGGATTGATATGGGGGAGCTCACCTGTGTTGGTGCGCAACAATACCCCGCGTTGTGATTGTGGTGTGCTCGATGTTTGCCTGGTTCCGTACCAATATCCGCCCCACGCAGCCAGAGCCAACACTGCAGCGCATCCGAGAACCAATCCGGACCATTGGAGTGATTTACCAGGGTATTTCATGGGTGTAGTTTACAACACTGTGTGTTCTTTGGCATAGTACCCCTACTATGAAGGTCACCCTCCTCATGTGCATCACCGCCGACGGCAAGATCGGCAAGACCTCAGATCATCTCGCAGATTGGACCAGCAAAGAGGACAAGCAACTCTTCGTGTCTGTGACAAAGCGCGCCCGCGTCATGATCATGGGTGCGAAGACGTATGCAACAATCGGCCGCCCATTACCAGAGCGTCTGATTGTAGTTATGTCCTACGACGCAGCCACACAGCAATCTATTCCAGATCAAGTAGAGTTCGTGCAAGGAAATCCCGCAGACATCATTGCGTCGCTTGAGCAGCGTGGTTTCACCGAATGTATTATTGCAGGTGGCGCAACGATCAATGGACTCTTTCTCGCGGCAGGTCTCATCGACGAAATGATTCTCACGGTCGAGCCGATTGTGTTTGGTACTGGTTTGCCGCTCTTTGCAGAGCCAGCGGATCAGCCGTTTGCTGCTGACACGCGCTTGCAGCTCCTCTCAGTCGAACGGCTCAATGACACCGTTGTGTCATTGCACTACAAGGTAATCAAATCCGTATGATTCTCAACCGCACAGAATTACGACAGTATATTACAGACGGCAAACTTGCGTTCACTCCAGCGCTCGACTCATTCCAATTGCAGCCTAACTCTATTGATTTGCGCGTAGGGTGGAGCTTTTATGTTTCCAAGACCACAGAGCTCACGACTGGTGGGCGCATTGGAGTGGCAGCAGATTATCTCGAGTATGCCCAACCCAAGGAGTATTATCAGTTGATCAAGCTCTCGCCAGGACAGTGTTTCGAAATCCAGCCCAAAGAGTTCGTGATTATTTCCACACTCGAGAAGGTCACGTTCAATGATGGAACGTACGCAGCGATGTTGTCGCCTCGCAGTTCGGTGATCCGTCGTGGTTTGATTATTGAGGGTGGAGTAGTTGATGCGTTTTATAACGGACATTTGATCATTCCAGCATTCAATAGTACCAATCACGCGATCAAGATGTACCCAGGTGAGCGTGTGTGTCAGCTCGTATTCCATAGTCTCAGCAGCGCGCTGTCTCGTGAAGACGCAACCAAGCATGGAACAGCAGATGCGAAATATCAGGATGCAACGCCGTACGGTCTGGGCGCGAAGACAGATAGCAAAGAAGAAGTAGACTTCATCCGCTCAGGCAACATCGACGGACTCAAATCTCAGTTCCAGGTGAAGTAAGAACACAATATGTACACATCCCCAAAACCACTCCCTTTTTTGCCTGAAGAGGGAAGTATTGCGTATGTTCCGGAGAGTGATCCATTCATGCAACACGCACGTCGCGTTAGCGAAACAGTTGCTCGTGGATGCATGTGGCGTGTGGGATCGGTATTTGTGCGTGATGGCGCCGTACTCGCGCAAGCAGGCAATAACGAAGCAATAACAGAGCAGCCAATTTTTTGTGTACGTAAGGCTATTGGGTGCAAAACCGGCGAGCGATACGATTTGTGCGCACTATGCCGCGGGCCACATGCAGAGGCCACAGCAGTACAGCGTGCGAAGGAGCAAGGGGTTGATTTGGCAGGCGCTGATGCGTATCTCTATGGTCACTGGTGGTGCTGCAAACCGTGTTGGACAGCGATGCTTGATGCAGGAGTCAGTCGCGTGTACCTCGTGGAAGAAGCAACAGAGAAATTCGAAGTACTCCCGCAGTCACGTCCGAATTGGCACGAAGTGCCGAAGGTTTGTATTACAGGGGATCACCCCGAGGTTGGGCCACTCTTGCGTCGTGGGTTGCTGCTCGCTGGTATTGTCGAGGATCCTGCGGGTGTTGCTATTGCGTTTGATGGCGACACGGTTGCGATCAATGGCACTGTACACACGATTATCGATCCATACGAAACAGTCAAAGCCCTCAGCTGCCTGTTGCATGACCCCCTTGTTGCACGGTATGCTTCTTGAGAGATCAGTGCGATTTCTCTGAAAATATCCTATGGCACCCAAGAAAATTTTTGGATTTGTTGGACAGATGGCAAGCGGCAAAGGGACGGCGTGCCAGTATTTGCATGAGCGTCACGGCGCAGTAACTATTCGGTATTCGACGATGTTGCGTGATGTGCTCACACGCCTGTATTTGCCCCAAACCCGCGATAATCTGATTCGAGTTTCTGAGGCACTTCGTGGGGCATTCGGGGAAGATCTGATGGCAGAAGTCGTCCGCCAAGAGATCAAGGATCATGTTGCCTCAGTGATTTGTATTGATGGAATTCGCAGACCACAAGATATTGAGATACTGCGCCAGCTGCCTGGATTCACTCTCGTTCATATTACGGCAGCGATGGAGACACGATACGAACGTATCCAGGCGCGCAACGAAAATGCGGACGATCGCAGCAAGACGTTTGATATGTTTGTGGCGGAGCATGAGCGCAGCACCGAGCAGACCATCGGCCAGGTCGCCGCATCTGCAGATATCGAGATTGATAATAATGGAGCACACGCAGCACTCATTGCACAGTTAGACGCGCTTATAGAACGAACCTGACATCCCTATGTTCATCATGATTGACGGTATTGATGGTTCGGGCAAATCCACGATCATGCGTACATGGCAGGATTTGCTTGAAGCACGACAATACCAAGTATTTTCTCTCAAAGATTTTTGGAAAGAGCATGGGCGTCATCCTGAGCCCCACGAGATTCCCGCAGATACATTTGCCATTCTTTCGGCTGAGCCGACATACGTGTGGACTGGCGCTGCAATTCGTGAAGAAATGGTCCAGCGCAACGGTCGGACATACACCGGAGCTGCAATGGCTGATGCGTTTGCCCTCGATAGACTTGTGCTCTACACCCGTGTGCTTGTTCCTGCAATGGCGCGTGGGATGCATGTGATTCAAGACAGAGGTGTTTCCACTTCGCTTTGCTATCAGTCTTGCTACAACAATCACGAGTTGTCGATGGCGGAGATTGCAGCGCGAGAGGGGAATGCGTTTGCACTCACACATCGACCGGATGTTCTCATGCTCATGGATGTCACACCGGAGCGATGCATGGAACGCCTCGCAGCTCGCGCGGCACAAAAGGATGACAACGCAATCTTCGAATATCTCGCATTCCAGAAGGAGCTCGACGCGTGCTATCGCAGTACAGAATTCACTGCGCTTTTTGAATCCCGCGGCACCGTGATCAATCGCTTCCCCGCAGATCAGGAACTTGCTATACTTGAGCCACAATTGCGAGCAATGCTTTCGCAATACCTCACTGTCGACCTATGAACCATCGACTCATGACGTTCCCTGACATTATCCGAAGTGGATGGGAACTCTATGTGAAAGGCGCACGACTACTGACGCGCGTCGGACTTGTGTTTGCTGCCATCAGTTTGTTAGGTGCTGCACAAGTATTTGTCTTGTGGTTTGCGATTTTGACAGCGTCACCTGCAGGTGCTCGACTTGCAGCATTGTACCCATTCCTTGAATCCGTTCGTTCGGCGCTCGGAATGCCATTTTTGTGGATATTGTCTATTGTAGGCGTTTTTGTGACGTTCGCATTGCTCTGCTACTGGTTCGTGGGCGCGGTTCGTGCAGTACAGCACGTTCACTCGACTCCAGAAGAAGAGCAAATTCAACATATTCGTACGATCTACGCTGATGCGTTCACCATGGTACCATCGCTTTTCTTCGTTGTGTTCTTGCTGGGAATCACACTGCAGGCGGGGTATTACGCGTACATTCTTCCTGCAGTACTTTTTGCATGCTGGTTCTTTTTTGTCGGATTCGTCGTGGTACTCGAGAACATGAAGGGTATTCAGGCTTTCAAGCGTTCTCGGGCTCTCGTTATTGGTCGCACACGCGCAATGATGGGGAGACTCGTCGTGCTTGTTGGTGCAGCGGTATTGTTCTCGTTGGCGTCAGACTTCTTGCTCACGCAACTGCAGTTGCTTGCATTTAGTCCGTGGGTAGAAGCGATCGAACAAGGTTCTACTACCGCAGCAGTAACAGTTACGCTCGTGAGTATTGTGGTGAGCATGATTCCGCTCATTGTGTTGACACCTATTTTCCTCTGCATGGCATACACGCTCTACGTGAATGCACGCGAGACAACGGGGGAAGGTGCAACAACCGTTCGCCGTGTGACCCCTGGATCGCTCGCAATGGAGAAATAGTATGCGACTGATTCCGATTATTGGCCTTGAGGTACACGCGCAACTCAAGACCGCGAGCAAGATGTTCTGTGCGTGTCCCAATCAGCGTACAGACGCTCCAATCAACACCACGATTTGTACGATTTGTACGGCGCAGCCAGGTGCGCTGCCCATGCCCAATCGACAAGCGATTGTTTTTGCTGTTCGAGCTGGGCTTGCTCTGGGGTGTACGCTCAATTCTCCGACCAAGTTTGATCGCAAAAATTATTTTTATCCCGATCTTCCTAAGGGATACCAAATTACGCAATACGATCGACCAGTCGCCGAGAACGGCTCACTTCGTATCATGGTGGGTGAGGGGCAAGAGTGGCACGAGCGCGTTATTGGTGTCACACGTCTGCATATTGAAGAAGATGCAGCCAAGTCATGGCACCAGGGAGACAAGACGGTAGTGGATTTCAACCGCGCAGGCTCGCCACTTATTGAGATTGTGAGCGAACCTGATATGCACTCGGCAGCTGAGGCGAAAGCGTACATGCAAGAGTTGCGTCTGGTACTCACATACCTCGATGTCTCAGATGCCGAAATGGAGAATGGCCAGCTTCGCTGCGATGTGAATGTGAGTCTGGTCCCAGAAGAGGAGTATGACGCAACTACGGGGCGTCCGCGTCAGTTCTACCCCAAGACGGAAGTGAAGAACATCAATTCATTCCGCGCCGTAGAGCGTGCAGTGCAATTCGAAATCGAACGCCAGACGCAGCTTTGGGAGGCTGGAACTATTCCTATGGTTACGACAACGCGCGGATGGGATGACCAAGCCCAGGTAACACGCGAGCAACGCACCAAGGAAGCGGCTCACGACTATCGCTATTTCCCCGAACCAGATATTCCACCGTTTTCACTCGACGCGATCGTTGCGCAGACGCGACTTCCAGAGTTGCCAGCAGCTCGCAGAACGAGGTTCATGACCGAGTATGGATTCACCGCAGCAGATGCGGTGCAATTCAGCGCAGACGAAGCGCTTGGGAGCTACGCCGAGCAAGTGTACTCCGAATATTGCACGATGGTGAAAGGTGAAGAAGTCGCAGAGACTGCACGCCGTATTTCTGGATGGGTATTGAGCCGACTCATTGGTCGGTTGCGTGACCGTGCTGAGGATATCTCGCAGTTTGCTGCGCGCGTCAGTGCAGAGAATTTTGCAGAATTCCTCGCGCTTATTGCCAACAACAAGATTACCAACACCAACGCACAAAAGTTGCTTGATCTTCTTATTGAAAACGGGGGAGATCCTGATGTGCTCATGGAGCAAAATGGTTTGGCACAAAATCAGGATACAGGAGCTGTTGCAGATATTGTTGCACGAGTACTTGCCGCGTCGCCTGCTCAGGTGGCGCAGTATCGCGCGGGCAAAGTCGCGCTCATGGGGTACTTCGTTGGGCAGTGTATGCGCGCTGCTGCAGGCACTGTAGATGCTACGGCGTTGCAAGACGAATTAGTGCGTCAACTTGCTTCATAATTTCTCGCGCTATGGCAATGGCTCGCATGCAAGAGGCCCGAATTACCCGCGGCACCCGCGTGCTCGTACGCCTCGACCTCAACGTGCCAATGGAGAAGGGGCGCGTGTCTGACGACTCGCGCATTGTTGCTGCACTCGCGACTCTTACAGCGCTGACAACACAAGGAGCTCGTGTTCGTGTTCTCACACATTTGGGTAGACCTGAGGGCAAGCGCGTGACATCGCTTTCTGTTGCACCGATTGCCGAACATCTCAGTCGGCTTGTGAAGGCCTCTGTAACATTTGCTGCGGCTCGCGTTGGAACACCCGCGCTTACGCACGTGCTTGATGCACAACAGCCGGGGACTATCGTTGTGCTAGAAAATATTCGATTTTATCCAGGGGAGGACAAGAATGATGCGACGTTTGGCAAGGAGCTCGCAGCGCTTGGGGATGTATACGTGAACGATGGATTCTCCGTGTGTCATCGTGCGGCAGCAAGTGTAGTCGCCGTAACGCGTCATCTCCCGTCCTATGCAGGACTGCAGCTCGAGCGTGAAGTAGCAGAGCTCTCGCAGGTGTTCCGACCGCAGCGTCCCGCGGTGCTTATCATTGGTGGCGTGAAGATCGAAACCAAACTTCCTGTTATCGAGGCGCTCGGTCCCAAATTCGATGCGATTTTGCTCGGAGGTGGTGTGGCCAACACAGTATTAGCAAGTCAAAAATACGATGTAGGAAATTCTGTCTGCGACACAGACTACCTGCGTGAGGCACTCGCGCTCACTAAAAAGAAGGAAGTCTACGTGCCGGTAGACGTAGCGGTTGGCAAAGCACATGAGATGCATGTGCGTCATGTTGCCGTAGAGCATCGGCCGCACACTCTTGCCGACGAAGCGTTGTCGATTAATGATATTGGACCAGCCACGATTGCGCAGTACCGAGAAATTATTGAAACCGCACAAACGATTGTTTGGAATGGCCCGCTTGGGATGTTTGAGCGACGTGAGTATCAGCTAGGCACATTGGCGATCATGGCTGCGGTAGGAGCAGCAGCGCGCCGTGGCGCGCACGTGGTCATAGGCGGTGGCGAAACCGTGGATGCAGCTCGTCGGCACCATATGGTACAGTATATCCGTCATGTGAGCACAGGCGGCGGCGCCATGCTCGAATTCCTCTCAGGTACTGCGCTACCTGGAATCAGCGCCCTCACTAAATAATTGATTTGTATGGCAAGGAAACCCATCGAGGTACATTCTGGTGACAGGGAAGCGATTGCAGCTGCGATCGTCGAATCTCGAGAACGAGAGGGGAAGGAGCCTCAAAGTGAGCATGCTGAGATTCTTGCAGATGCGATTGCTGAGCAGCGGGCGATCAAGCAAGAGTCATCTCGCGGCCACGCTCTACTTCAGTGTGCCGAAAGTGGACTGCAGACACTTGTAGATCGATTTGGTGCTCAGCAAGTTGCTGATGCATTTGTTCGAGCCGAGAGCGCACCGCAATCGGGGGCGAATAATCCTCCGTCGATACTAGATGTTGTGCGCATTCTCGCACCTAACGCAGCGGATCGGCAGGAGATTTATACAGCGATTGATGCGTCTGCAAGCGCGATAGAGTTACAAGTGGAATCAGGAGTGATATCAGTGCAAGAAGATGGTACAAATCAAAATTCACTCCCAAATCCTGGGGACATCGAGCGGTATCGAATGACAGTTCATGCATTGCGTACGCTCGATGCCCAGGGTGTAGGCGCAAAACTCAAGCGAGTAATTGGTGGGACCAAGTACGAGAGCTTGTGGCTGGATAACATAATGAACACGCTTCGAGCTGCTGATTTGCTGCGCGAGCCTGGAGCGTTCGTTGAACAACTGCAAGAGGGGGCGGGCGATATGCGTCGTGCTGCTGACGCGCTTATAGAGCATGCAAGAGAATCTCGTGAAGATCTCGCAGGGAGGATAATGGAGACGCAACTTCTGTTGGTTGATATGTTTGACAGAACGACTGCAGAGGCGCTGCGTGCACGAGATGCTGCTCGTTTGAATCTCCTTCGTGATAAGGAGGCACTTTTGGCACAAGATATGAAGAGTCCAACTGTTCGCAAGAGTGTTGAAGATGCAATTGCTCGCGCAACAGAAGTAGTAGATCAGCACGAGCAGGAGACCAATGCTCGTATCGAACGCGCAACAAAGGAACACAGAGCACTTCTGACAGCGCTCGCTCAAGCAGTCGTTTAACAACAAGATATGCAAAAGTCAGCTATCAAATCTATCGTCGCATCCGAAATCCTCGACTCCCGTGGTAATCCTACGGTGAAAGTAGAAGTACGTCTCGCTGACGGATCGTATGGTTGGGCAAGCGTGCCATCAGGTGCGTCGACTGGAATCCACGAAGCGTGGGAATTACGCGACACCACGAGCAAGCGCTACCAAGGCAAAGGTGTGTTGAAGGCAGTGAAGAACGTGAACACACTTTTTGCTCGTGCACTGCGTGGCATGGACGCAACAGCGCAGCGCAAGATTGATGAGATGTTGTGTCAGCTCGATGGAACACCTAATAAGAAGAAGCTCGGCGCTAATGCCATTCTCGGAGTTTCGCTTGCTGTTGCACACGCTGCCGCAGCATCACGCAAACAGCCGTTGTACCGCTACATCCGCGCGCTCTGGAATCGCAAGGAGACGAAGTGGCAAATGCCACAGCCAACCATGAACGTTATCAATGGTGGGCGTCATGCAAACTCGGGCCTCAACGTACAGGAAATCATGATTCTCCCGCTTGCGAAGAAATTCGCGGAGCGTGTTCGCATGGGCGCAGAAGTTTTTCAGACACTCAAATCCATGGGAGCAAAGGCTGGGTATAGCGTTGCTGTAGGGGATGAGGGCGGATTTGCGCCGCCATTCAAGGCGGAGGAAGAGGCGTTTGAATTCCTGGTTCGTGCTATTGAGAAATCTGGGTACAAGCCAGGCAAAGATTTTTCACTCGCGCTCGACATTGCTGCGTCTGAATTCTACAAAGATGGCAAGTACGCACTGCATGCAGATCACACACTTACTGGCGAAGAAATGATCGAGACAGTGAACAAATGGTGCAAGAAGTACCCATTTGTCTCCATTGAGGATCCACTTGCTGAAGATGATTGGGAGAACTGGGCGAAGATCACCAGCACGCTCGGGAGCAAGCACGTCATTGTCGGCGACGACCTCTTCGTCACCAACACACAGCGTCTGCAAATGGGCATTGATCGAGGAGTAGCTAACGCGATTCTCATCAAAGTCAATCAGATTGGAACACTCACAGAGACGCTCGACGCAATCACGCTTGCGAAGAAGCACGGGTACAAGGTCTCTGTCTCACATCGCAGTGGCGAGACAGTGGACACAACCATCGCAGATCTCGCAGTTGCTGTGAACGCTGACTATCTCAAAGCTGGTTCGCTTTCTCGTTCCGAGCGTGTAGAGAAATATAATCGCGTCATGGCTATCGAAGCAGAACTCGCCGCTCGCTAACGGAAGTCCGTATGACAACTCCTGGTCAATCCAATCGTCCCAAACCCGTCGTGCTCATGATTTGTGATGGTTTTGGTATTGCACCTGCAGGGGATGGCAACGCAATTGCCCGCGCAAAAATGCCCGTGTTCTCGCGTCTGATTCGCACGTACCCAGCAATGACAATCACTGCATCTGGAGTAGACGTCGGACTCTCACGTGGTGAAATGGGCAACTCAGAAGTAGGACATCTCAACATTGGTGCGGGTCGTGTGTATTACCAAATGCTTCCGCTCATCGAGAAGAGCATTACTGGCGGAGAATTTTTCCAGAACGAAGCGCTCTTGGGCGCAGTTGCTCATGCAAAGCAGAATAACAGCGCACTCCACATCCTAGGAATTACAAGTCCAGGCAATGTCCATGGTTCCGAAGAGCATATCTACGCAGTACTCAAGCTCGCAAAGGATCAAGGACTCACTCGTGTCTTTGTGCATGCATTTCTCGATGGTCGCGATACTGCATTCAATAGTGGTAAGGGAAGTATCGAACGACTACAACAGAAGATCGCTGAGATCGGCGTAGGTCAGATCGCATCACTTTGTGGCAGATACTACGCAATGGATCGAGACAATCGTTGGGATCGTGTGCAACTTGCGTACGACATGCTCGTGAAGGGTGTCAGCAAAGAAACAGCGCAGGATCCAGTCGCAGCAATGACTGCCTCGTACGATCACAAAGTCTATGACGAGGAATTTGCGCCTACAACCGTTGTGACAAAGAGTGGCGCACCTGTGGCAAAGGTGGGCGACAACGACGCAGTGATCTTCACGAATTTTCGCCCAGACAGAGCACGACAGTTGGCACAGGCCTTTGTGATTCCAACATTCGAGAAATTCGAACGCGCGCCAGTGCAGAATCTCTTTTTTGCAACCATGGCAGAGTACGAGCAAGGACTGCCCACACACGTCGCATTTCCTCCACAGGTTGTACACAATGGACTGGCTGAGTCTATCAGTGATGCTGGTCTCAAGCAGTTCCATATTGCAGAGACAGAGAAATACGCGCACGTCACATTCTTCCTCAACGGCACGCGCGAAGAACCATTTCCTGGAGAAGATCGACAGATCATTCCATCACCCAAGGTCGCTTCGTATGATCTCGAGCCTGCGATGTCTGCACATCAAGTCACTGATGCAACAGTTCGTGCTATTGAATCGGAGAAGTACGACTTCATCGTGATGAATTATGCCAACGCCGACATGGTCGCACACACAGGCAAGCTCGATGCCACGGTGAAGGCCATGGAAGTACTCGACACATGTATCGGCAAAATTGTCGATGTGACACTCGCCAAAGGTGGTGTGTTGCTCATTACCGCAGATCATGGCAACGGCGAAGAGCTTGTCAACGTGCAGACAGGCGTGATGGACAAGGAACACAGTACCAATCCAATTCCGTTTGTGATCATTGGTCGACAGTGGGAGGGTGTTCGCGGTGGAACAGGGGATGTGATCGAAGGAGACCTCAGTGTACTCCCTCCTGTTGGCATTCTTGCCGACGTTGCCCCAACCGTGCTAAAAATTCTCCAGGTGCCGCAGCCCAACGACATGACCGGCAGTCCGTTAATCTAGTAGAACTGTATGAAAATTGTTATCCGCGCAGGAGGACACGGGACGCGTTTGTGGCCACTTTCTCGTCGTCACAAACCAAAGCAGTTCCAGACCATTTTTGGCAATCGCGTGCTCTTGCGCATGGCGTTTGAGCGCGTGTATAGCCTTCTTGCATCCTGTAATGATGTGTATGTTTCTTGTAATGAAGAATATGTAGAAGCACTTGCCGAGTTGCTCCCTGAGGTTCCGTCGAAGAATTATATTCTTGAGCCTGAAGCCCGCAACACCGGCGCTGCTATTGCCCTCGAGACTGCATACTTGCGTAGCCAAGGAGTGGACGAGAAGACCGTCATCATGACGATCCCGTCTGATGATTATATTGGAGACGAAGGAGCATTTCGCATGCTCATGCAAGACATCGAACAATTCCTCAAGGATCATGACGAGTACGTCGTTGCTCCATCGACATTGCCGGTTGTGCCAAGTGATGGCTACACGTATGTGAGCACCGGAACACTTGTGGACGAGACGCCGGGTCACAGTGTCACACTCATCGCAGATTGGGTGGAGAAGCCTGACCAAGCTCGCAGCCGCGAACTCATCGCCACAGGTCGCTACTTCGCGCACATCGGAATGTATGGATGGACACTCGGCACTGCAGCGCGATTGTGGGAACAGTACAAGCCAGAAATCTGGGCTGCAGCACAGCAGGCTGTAGAAGCCATGGGCAAATCGGACAGCGCAGCAGTCCACCAAGCGTATGCGCAGATTCCATCTGAGACCATCGAGACAATGCTCATGCAGCACGTCTCCGAGCTCACCACTGTTGTCGACACATCCATGCAGTGGAGTGATGTAGGCAAGTGGCAGACGATCAAGCACTTGATGGAAAAGAACGAAGAAGGCAACGTGCATCGTGGCAACATTGTGTCGCACGAATCTGCAGGTAATCTCGTGTTTGCACCAGAAGGAAAGATGGTTGCAATCCTTGGCATGGACGATACAATCGTAGTAGACACCGAGGATGTACTGCTCATCTGTCCGGCAGAGAAGTCAGGTGAACTCAAAGCGCTTATCAAGAAAATTTCCGACCACGAAGACGGTCCTCGTCATCTCTAATCATCTCCTTCATGCCCATTACCACCAGCTTGCACGCAACTGCTCGTCGTCCGCGTACGTCTCAATGGATTATTGCTGTTGCTGTGGTGGTTCTGTGTACCTTCTTCATGATCGTATGGCCTCTATGGCTGCGTGATGGTGAGGGAGAAGTGAGTGTGGTCATTCAGAAGGGTGCGTCAGTGCGATCAGTTGCAGAGGAATTAGCACGTCTTGATGCGCTGCCTTCGAAGGATATTTGGCTTTTTGAATTTGCTGCCAAGGCGACGGACGCAGATCGCTCGATCAGAGCAGGTTTGTTCACTGTGCCACGCAATGAGAGTATTATTGAGCTCCTCGCAACGTTCACCAGTCAGAATGAGAGCCAAGAGAAATCACTCACGTTCATCGAAGGTTGGGATTTGCGTGATATCGCGAGTTATCTGGTACGCGAGCAAGTCATTGAGAGTCCAGAGGAACTCTACAAGGTCACAGGAGTTCCCGCGCGCGTGTATGTGTCAGGCGTTGGCGCGCCAGAGCGATCACTTCCTGATCTTGGTGTACTGGAGACGCGTCCACAGAATGTCTCTGCCGAAGGATTTATTTTCCCGGACACGTATCGCGTGTTTGCCAACGCAACAGTTGATGAAATTATTGAGAAAGCAATGGTTGAGATGCAGGACAAGGTGAAAGGGGTTACGAGCGGGGACATCACAAGCGACAGATTCTACAAGAACTATTCGTTCTTCGAGGTGCTCACCATGGCAAGTATTGTTGAAGCAGAAGTACGTGGCACTGAGGATCGCCGCAGAGTTGCGGACATTATGTGGCGCAGGCTCGAGGGCCAATGGCCATTGCAGGTTGATTCCAGCGTCAACTACATCACCGAGAAGAATACACCTTCAGCAAGCGCGCAGGATATCAAGAACACATCGCCGTATAACACGTACAAGCATCGTGGTCTTCCACCAGGCCCGATCAACAATCCGAGCCTCGATTCGATCCGCGCAGTGCTCAATCCGCTTCCGAACAACAAATGGTTTTTCCTAACCAGCAAGGATGGAACCGTATATTACGGAAGCACGTTCGAAGAACATGTAGCCAACCGCAAGTATCTCTAGTGTATGGCAACGTCGGTAGGTGAATACGATTACGAACTCCCAGAATCACGCATCGGGCAGCAGCTCAAGGAGCCACGCGACGCGTGCCAACTTTTAGTGCTCAACCGTGAGACAGGGGAGCGCGAGCATCGCGTGTTTCGCGACATCGTCGAATATCTAGAACCTGGAGACCTGCTGGTGTGGAACAACACCAAGGTGTTCAAGGCTCGACTCTTCGGGCATCTTCCGAGCGGCGCTGAGATCGAAGTTTTTTTGTTGCGCCACACCGCTGATGGTGTGTGGCAAACCCTCATGCGTCCAGGTCGCAAGGCGCACGTGGGAGACATTGTGCAATTTGCAGAGGATTTCTCCTGTGTGATTGTTGATAAGGGGGAAGACGGCCGGGTGTATGTTCGATTCGAGCTCGACCCAGCCGCAGTGCGCGAGTTGAGCAATCGCTATGGTCACATTCCGGTGCCACCCTACGTTGGTGCTGAGCCAACCGAAATTGCGCAGTACCAGACAGTGTATGCAACCGCCGAAGGATCGGTTGCTGCCCCTACTGCAGGATTTCATTTCACGGAGGAATTAATTGCGACACTGCGCGAGCGCGGAGTACAGTTCGCCGAAGTAACACTCCACGTCGGCATCGGCACGTTCCAACCCATGAAGACAGATACCATCGAGGAGCACGAAATGCACAGCGAGTGGGTAGAAGTCACGACCGCAACCGTTGAAGCAATTGCGGCAGCTCACCGCGCAGGCAAGCGCGTCGTTGCTGTAGGCACCACCACTGTCCGCACACTCGAGGGTGTGGCTGCAATGCACGGTGGCGAACTCTGCTCGTACGTAGGGGACGTGAATTGTTTTATCAAGCCTGGGTTTACGTTTCGCGTGATCAACGCCATGATCACTAATTTTCATTTGCCCAAGTCCACACTCCTGGTACTCGTGAGCGCCTTCGCCGGTCGCGAGCACATTCGTGCTGCGTATGACGATGCCATTGCACGCGAATACTTTTTTTATAGCTTCGGCGACGCGATGTTGATTCTCTAAAACAAACGGCGACCATATCTCCATCAGGAAATAGGTCGCCGCCGAGTGTCGTCGCGTTGCGCGATCGACTACTCGTTTTGGTTCTTGCTGTGCTTGCAGTACTGGTCGGCCTCGTCAGGCACCGACTGACACGTCTCCGTGTCGAGACAGTCTGCGGTCGAGAAGCATACGCCGGTTGTCCCGTACGTGCGCTTCGCCCCCTGCGCGAACATCCAGCGAATGCTCTTGGTGCTGCGCAGCGAGTAGTAACCCGCTTGCGCCTCGCCCACAGTGCACTCACCTTCGTGGCGCACGCTCGCAGTCCACTTGAGAGCGACGTACTTGTTGAAGTACGTCATCCCGTCGGCGCCGCACACCGGCGCGTACTGCTCCGGCGTGAGCGGGGAGTTGCTAGGCTGCGCGACCTGCTCGGCCGGAGCCTCATACACGTACTGCGGGCGCTGGCGTACGAACACGACCGGCGCCGGAGCCACGAACACCACGCGCGGGGCGCGGATATAGTTGTGGCTGCGCACACGTCGCACCCGTACCGGACGATGGTACGTCCGATGCGAATGGGTCCGGACACGGTATCCACCCCGACCCCGATCCGCCGCCGCCGTGTCAGTCACGAGGCCAACGAACATGAGGACAAGCGCGAGAATCATCTTGGAAAGACGCATGGGAAACACCTCTAGAACTGGCCGTGCGAAATTACACGACCCAAGAATATAGCACAAAAAATGCGTTTTGTCAATATTAACACCCCAATTTTGTCTAAAATAAGAAAAACGGCGGCTCACATGTGTGAACCGCCGAACACCCTACCTCGGGGGATCCCTCGCGCGACGTCGTTCAGGACATCGCAAGGGAGGACCCCGAAACCGGGCTCGTTTGCCTGTGCATTCTCGCATCCACCTCGAGCTCGCCGTTGTCGTTGCGTCCCGCTCTCTGGAGACTTCAACAGCGTGTTCGAGGATAAATGGGCTACTTGCCTCGACCGTCACAACAGGCAGCGGCACGTCTGGAGACGCTGTACCGAAGAACCGTTGTGGCGCTTGTCTGCGACCGAGTACCAGGCCCTCTAGGGAGCTCAGGCTCAGCGCAGCCACGTCTAATGCAAGCAAGAGTACTGCACAAGCAAGCGCGATGCTACGAGATGTTGGCATCGGCTTCCCTCCTTGTGCGAAGACTCTACCAGGGGTGATTGCACGTGTCAAGTACCTATCAATCAGTGGCAGCTGGCAAAAATCATAGGCACTGAATTCTCGGAGACTTTCGGAGGGTAGCCAGCCAGCAGTACGCGCCGCAAGGCGTGAAGCGTTATCTGGCTGCCCGAGAACGAGACGCCCATTCCTGGTGAGGGAATGGGACGTTGTGCTCCGAGGATTTAGTGCCTATGATTTTTGCCAGCTCTCTTTGAATGATAGGAATTCGTCTCGTGCAATCGCCGCACGGATATTTCTCATCAACTCGAGCATGAAGAAGACATTGTGAATTGATGCCAGACGCATGGCGAGCAATTCGTCTGCTGCAAAGAGGTGGTGGAGGTACGCACGTGTGTGATTCTGGCAGGTGTAGCATGTGCAGCCTTCCTCGATTGGGCGCGAGTCCTCGGCAAATGGCGCGTTAGTGATATTGATGCGAAACTTTTTTTCGGCTCCTGCTGCGCGCGAATAGAGAGCACCGTTGCGAGCGAGTCGTGTTGGCGCAACACAGTCGAACATATCTACACCGCGCTCGACAACATCGAAGAGATCTTGTGGTGAGGAACCAACGCCCATGGTGTAGCGTGGTTTGTCCTCTGGGAGATATTGTGCGAGGAGATCAAGTGTCTCACGCGTTGCTGCCATGTTGTATCCAATTGATTCGCCGCCAATGGCGATGCCGTCGAAGGGGAGTGCGGTGATGAACTTCGCAGACTCCACACGCAAGTCTGCATGGTTGGCTCCCTGAATAATACCGAACAAAAATTGTCGATGCGCATGCACCTGCGGGATCGATTGAAATGCTGCTACAGATTCCTCAGCCCATCGATGTGTACGGCCAATGGCGCGTGACGCATAGTCATGATCAGCGTCATCGGGCGTGCATTCGTCAAATGCCATGATAATATCTGCGCCGAGTTTTTTTTGAACACCAATAGAGGATTCTGGGGTGAATCGGTGTGTTGATCCGTCGATGTGTGAGCGGAATGTCACACCGTCCTCGTCGATACGCGCCATTTGATTCTTCGCATCCTCACCACCGTTGCGTGCCATCTGTGCGCCGAGGGACAACACCTGGAATCCACCGGAGTCAGTGAGCATCGGTCGTTGCCAATTCATGAATGCGTGGAGTCCTCCAAGTGCTGCGATGCGGTCTTCTCCTGGACGCAGATGCAAGTGATACGTGTTACCAAGAATAATCGAAGCATCTGCAGCGAGTAGATCGTCATTGCCTAGCGCCTTCACTGTAGCCTGTGTTCCAACGGGCATGAAAACCGGCGTTTCGATATCGCCGTGATCTGTGTGAATGATGCCCAGGCGTGCTCGGCCAGACTTGTCCACTTTGACCTGTGTAAAAAAGGTGTTCATACTACTGTGGGGCGACTATACCGCCCGCGGCTCCATAACGCAACAGTTTGTGATCAATTACAAAGAAGAACTCAACGAAGAACAATATCGCGTAGTAGTAAGTGGAGATGGTCCAGTGCTCGTTCTGGCCGGTGCAGGTTCGGGCAAAACTCGTACGATTACGTATCGTGTGGCGTACTTGTTGGAGCAGGGAGTACCATTGGAGAACATCCTCCTTGTCACATTCACCAACAAGGCTGCACGGGAGATGCTTGAGCGCGCTGAGAAGCTCCTCGACCGCAAGCTCACAGGATTCTGGAGTGGCACATTCCACAGTATCGCTGTCCGCATTCTCAAATCCTACGCCCAACATCTGGGTTACAAAAATAATTTCACTATTCTCGATGCAGACGATGCGGTGAACTTGCTCAAGCGCTGTATCGTCGAGGAGGGTGTTGGCGTCACCAATAGCAAGCGCAAATTCCCGTCGCCAGCGATTATTCAGGGAATTATTTCATACTCACGCAACGCAGGACGCACGGTGGTAGATGTAGTAGAGGAGCGCTACGAATCCTACGATATTTTTGCTGATGACTTCGAGCGCATTGCACGACGATACGTTGCAAAGAAGCTCGAAGGGAACGTCATGGACTTCGATGACCTGCTCGAGAATCTCGCGCGCCTGTTGGAGACGAATACTGAAGTGCGAGCACGATTGGCAATGCAGTTCCGGTATGTACTCGTCGATGAGTATCAGGATACCAATACGATTCAAGCAAGTATCGTGAAGCAGCTCTCGAGCGTGCACAAGAATGTACTCGTAGTGGGGGACGATGCGCAGAGTATTTATTCATTCCGTGCAGCCAACATCCAGAACATTCTCGATTTCGAAAAAGATTTTCCGGGTGCAACGATCTACCGTCTGGTGGTGAATTATCGCTCATCGCCCGACATTGTGTCAGTTGCCAACAGCGTGATCAAGCACAACAAAAAGCAGTTTGAAAAGGAGTTGCGCAGTATGCGCGACGCATCGATCAAGCCGATGATTGTGCCAGCAGATACTCCAGCAGAGGAGGCTGACTTCATTGCACGACGTATTGAATCGTTGCGTGCAGGCGGCTGGAACCCGGCAAATATTTGTGTGCTCTTTCGTGCGGTGCATCATGCGCAAGCACTCGAATTCGAGCTCGCGCGGCGTGGAATTCCGTATGAGATGCGTGGCGGAACGCGGTTCTTCGAGCGCTCACATGTGAAGGATACGCTCGCGTGGTTACGTATCATGCACAACATGGAGGACCAGCTCGCATGGATGCGAGTGCTCGGCATGATGGATGGTATCGGGCCAGCAACGGCACAGAAGATTGTGCAGATTATTCGCAAGGTCGAGAAATTCGAAGATATCGCAGCCGTGGGAGCAGATCTCACAGGACGTGCGAAAGTCGGCTGGGATCAGTGCATGCAAATTATCCAAGCACTTCTGGATGCGCCGCAGCGTTCACCACAAGCACTCATCGAGACCGTACTCAAGTCGCCGCACTATCGTGAGTACATGCAAGCGCAGTACGCAGAGTGGCAAGATCGATATGAAGATCTCCAGGAGTTGGCACGACTTGCAGCACGCATCGAGGATCTCGATTCATTCCTCGCTGAAGCGAGCTTGCAGGAACAATTCAGTAACCAAAAGGATAATCGATTTGGAGATAATCGCCCCAACACACGTCTTGTGCTCTCTACGATCCACCAATCCAAGGGCCTCGAGTGGGATGCAGTTTTTGTGATCCACATGCTCATGCCAGGATTTCCACATGAGCGTGCGCTCAAGGAACCAGATGGTATTGAGGAAGAGCGCCGACTGTTCTATGTAGCAATCACGCGTGCGCGTCACCAGCTCTACTTCACCTATCCGCAATCGAGCGGTAAGGAATATATGGTTGCTGAGCAGCCATCACAATTTCTCGACGAAATATCTCCCGAGCTCATCGAGAATCTCCAGACGGGAATGCGTCGCGTCACCACGGTGTTGCGACCAGGTGCGTCGAGCGCACCACACATCGATGATGACGAGATTTCCTACGAGCCAGATCCAGATGCAGGCGCATGGAATGACGCGAAGGGGTTGCTCAATCGTCACTAAAAAAGAAAGAGGTCCACGAACTTGTCTGCCACGCCGTTATTGGCATGAAGTTCGTGGACCTCGAGTTGTGTGCCCCTGGGGGAGTGGTATCTCGCACCTAGGGAGATGGGGAAGCTGCCGTGGTAACGGCGCCATTCAGGCAGGGGAGCACACAACAGGTAGCTATTTGTAGCCTACCATGTTTGTTCCAAATGGCAAGTACGTGTCGATTTTGCTTCAAACATTGACAAAATCGACTCTTGGTGCTATGGTATCGCGTCCTCAATTCGAGGCGCAGCTATGGCTGTTGGATGTCTGCAACGCAGACGCAGGGAGTATACGATGAACAAGCGTGATAAAAGGCGACACACGGTCGAGCTCAAGTACAAACACGAGCGCCTTGACCGTGTGGTGGTGGTTCGCAACGGTGAGTGGGAATCTCTGGGCAGTGAGGCGGTGAGCTTCATGATCTCGGGGTTCAACGAATCCGAGCAATCCATGCAGGAGCGGCAAGACGATGTGGGCGCTGGTACAACCATCGTCTACATCTCACGACGGCAGACCGCAGCTGGTGAGTCAGCATCAGGTCTCACACGCCAGACGCTCAACGAGCAGGCTGTGGAAGTCGCGCACATGATCAGTGCGTACCTCGACGCACATCCGAACCGGTTCAAGTGGGCAGTCGTCCATGGGCATTCCATGGGGTCGGTGATCGCACTGCGCATTTTGCCGTTGCTGCGAGCACTCCACGCCAAGATCGTGTGGCATGTGATCGCAGAAGCACCGCCTCCGTGGGAACGCGCGCCGCTCTGGTTCTCGAACAAGTCGTTCTGGGGCAATGGCGGATGGGCAGCACTCCGTGATGCGATGCGAGCACTGGCGACGAACCACAGTTCGGGGAAGGAAGGGATGATCGCCAACAGCGACACGCTCTACCGACTCTACGCAGGCAGTCAGCCTGAGCGTGAGGATTTCGAGGCAGCGTACCTGTCTGCGATCCCTGACGCGCCGCTGGCATTCATGGAGCTCGCATTCAAGAGCGGACTGGGCAACGAGATCGAAGTTCGCCGAGCGCTTCACGAGGGACAGCTGCAACTGGCGAGCAGCAGTACGCCTATTCTCCAGATCGTCTGCTTCGTCGAGGATCGGATCTTCGACTGGCAGCGCATCATCAAGGGCATGGAGCGAGAAGCCAGGATGCTGACGGTGCATGGTCCGGACGGGGAACCGCTCATCAGTGACATCGAGCCGCGCAAGGACACTGGTCCAACGGTTCACGTCGACTGCGTTGCGAGTCTCCCGCATGTTCCAGGGTGGGGGGCGGACATCAACGCGAGGTTGAAGTACTTCCGGGCAGTGTACGACTGCTACCGTCGCATCATGATCTGAACTAGTTTCGTTCGCGGCTTCGCGCGATCGAGCGAAGCACCGAAGTGGTCCGTGGTAATCCAACCACTACGGACCTCTTCATTTTTTATTCGATTTCTTGACGAAGTGGCTATCTTTGGTATACTCGGACCAATTAACGGAACGACTATGGAATTCTCAGGACTCAAGGAAAAAACACTTGTGATCGTGAAGCCAGACGCTATTCAGCGTGGACTTCTAGGTCAGATCACTTCGCGATTTGAGAACAAAGGCCTCAAGTTGGTAGGAACGAAAATGATGCGCCTCGATGAAGCAGTATTGCGCGAGCACTACGCACACATTGCGAGCAAATCATTCTACCCTGGTGTTGAGCGTTTCATGATGAGCGCGCCAGTTGTGGTGATGTGCTGGGAAGGACTTGGCGTGGTCAACGCTGTGCGTCTCATCACCGGCGTTACCAAGGCTCGCGAAGCAGAAGCAGGTTCGATCCGCGGCGACTATGCGATGAGCGTAGCATGCAACGTGATCCACACCTCTGATTCAGTCGAAGCGGCACAGGCAGAAGTGCCACGATTCTTCCGCGAAGAAGAGATCTACGACTACGACAAGAGCGACTATCTCCACGTATACATCGAAGACGAGCGAGCCTAGGCTCTCTCACCCCAAGAACGCGCAGGTCTCCTGCGCGTTCTTGATTTGTATGTGACTGATCCGTATACTGGTGGAGCCGCTACTGCTGTGCGATATTCTCTACAATTATCTCCGCCGGGTTCATGTCTGGATCGTGATCGCCGTGGCGAAACACACGGGCTACCCACCTGATACATCGGGGGTACATCGCATGGTGGTTTGCGGTATTTGTTTGCGAGGGTACAACGTCGGTTCCACTAACCGTGGAACCGCGTCTCTAACTCGGCCGACCGGACGACGCGTATCGCCTTGCGGCGGATACAGCTGACCGGTCGGCCTCCGTTGGCCCCTCGCAAACAAATACCGCAAACCGGTACAAACTGATACGTGGGTACAGTTGGTGTTCGGGTCGACGTCACCTTTGGTGACTGGACCCTCTTTCCGCTTACTACGGGCTATAGCTCAGTTGGCTAGAGCGCATGCATGGGGTGCATGAGGTCGCACGTTCAAGTCGTGTTAGCCCGACAAAACTATTTTTGAATACTGCAAGTGCGATTGGAATTGGTACGCTGGCGTTGACTGTCCCTTCTCACGCGTGGTAAGAATCTCGCACTGACGAATCATTCGTTAGTCACGTGCACATGCGCTTGATGCGCAGGGGGACTGGGTATGCAAAAGATGCTCGCAGCATTCGTATGCTGGGGTGCGATTCTCTGTGGGTCGCTGACTGCTCATGCAACAGACAGTGCTGTTCAGATCAGTGTCAAAGGATCGGAGGCGTTGTGGAAGTACACACATACGCCTGCGGTCGATGGTGCGATCTCCATGTTCGGCAACGTCAACTGGACGGTGAATACGGGCTCTGCGTTGGTCTTCGGCTACGTAGGACTGGAGTGGACGTTCCACAAGGAGATCCGCATTCGACTGTACTCGGGTGCTATGGCCACTTCTGCGGGGACTTCGTCGGTCATCGCGAGTTTGTGGCTGGAGTTCCTGCAGTTGGGCGCGGAGGATCTGAGTCTGTGTCTGCAGTTCGACACCTACTTCCCGCAGCACAACAAGAAGCCAGATGGCAGTGACCGCATCTCGTTCTACGGTCAGGTCGTGCTCAACTTCAAGGTGGGAACGGACGTGACGCTTTCGCTCTTCAGTGAACTCGTCGCTGACACCAACGATGTGTACGAGCTCGCGACTGGTCCGCTCCTGCGTGGCAAGATCGTGGGTTTGTGGTTGGGATTCGATCTCACTCCCAACGTGCCAGGCTCGTGGCGATTCTTCACACGCGTCAACCTGTACCTCTGGAAATAGTGCGTCGTGCACGACTTCCAACTCCGCCTCTCTCTGACCAAATGGTCGGGGAGAGGCGAACTATTTGTCACAGTATTCGAGCTAGTGGTATTCTAGAAATCTCTATGACATGGCGTTCACTTCTACGCACACCGCGCGCTATCGTGAGCAAGACACTGTTCGCACTTTTTTCTCGCTGGCCTCATATTACGCTGTATTACAATCTGCCCGAGAAGACGGCGATCATCCAACGTGTTCGCGAGATCAAGGCGCAGTGTGATTTACTTCTTGCTGACGACGAAGCATACCAGCTCGTTGCACTGCTCCAGTCAGTAGCAAAAACCCCCGGTGACATTGCCGAAGTCGGGACCTATCGCGGCGGATCTGCGCGTCTTATCTGTGAATTCAAGGGGACCAAGGCGCTCCACCTCTTCGACACATTCACTGGGCTTCCACGAACAGGTATTCACGATTATGAGGGGTTCAAGGAAGGGCAATACAGTGCGACGATCGAGATCGCGCAACGGGCTGTTGCAGGCTACGACAGTGTATTCCTGTACCCAGGACTTTTCCCAGACACCGCCGCACCTATTGCAGACACGCAATTCTCGTTCGTGCATCTCGATGTTGATCTCTACGAATGGACACTCGAAGGGTTGAAATATTTCTACCCACGCCTCGCTCCCGGTGGCATCATTATTACGCACGACGCAATCACTACAGACCGAGGGGCTGGTCTGGCATTCCACGAATTTTTTGCAGACAAAAAAGAACCTGTGATTGCGCTCTCGCGCTCACAAGCAATGATTGTGAAGGTCGGGGATTAGCGTGTTTGCTCGTCGAGGTAGTCGAGTGCCTTCTGGAGTTGTGCAACCGTGTAGGGCATGTCGATGTTTGCCTTGTTTGCCTCTTGGACCAATGTCATTTCCTCGCGGATTCGCTCCTTGGTCATCGTGCAGTAATCCAACAGTCCATCTGGTAACTCGGTACTGATGCGTTTCAAGAGTAGGAATGCGATTGCTATGTCGAGTTTTGTACCCAGAGCACTAGTGAGCGCGGTGATAATAACTTCTTGTTCTGTCTTTGTAGACTCGCGTAGCTCGAATGGGCGTTGGGCTTCGTGGCGTGCACTGGAGTGAGTCGGCGTATCAAGTGTCACCTCGTGCGCATCTGGTGGAGAGCTCAGGTGCTTGTGTACGAGGTTCTGCGCGCGACGATGTCCAGCGCTTGTTCTATCCACTGGGTGAGGGTTGCTGTCTGCAAGCGTCTCCTCGGTTTTCACTGTGTCGACGAGCTCTTCGAATCCGTATTCAACACCATCAGCTGGGGGGAGCGTCTCTATGCGGCTCACTGCAACACGCCCTTTTCGCACATTGGACGCCATGGCTTCGATGTGCGAACGCTCTTCCGCTGTCATGATATGGGTTTCGTCCGTGGGTGTGACCCCGTGCTCGCGCCGGGACATTGAGCTGTTGCGCATCATAGAAAAAACAAATATAGCCCTAGTATACGCCAGAATAAGCCTCACAACAACACGGGCGTTTTGGGCCATTGACAACCCGGTCCAAATGTGCTAGAATTGCTCTATCTGTACGTGCTGTAAAGGTCGCCGTGCAGGATATAGAAAAAGTTACTATGGCAAATAAGTTGTTTATCGGCGGACTCGCATGGGCGACCACAGATGAGAGCATGCACGCTGCATTCTCTCAGGTAGGTACTGTTGTATCTGCTACAGTTGTGAAAGATCATGCTACTGGACGCTCGAAAGGTTTCGGCTTCGTAGAATTCTCTACGGACGCAGAAGCTGAAGCTGCTATTGCTCAGCTTGATGGTAAGGAAGTTGACGGCCGCGCTATCCGCGTATCCGTTGCACAGCCACGTGAAGATCGTGGTCCTCGTCCAGCAGGTGGAAGCACTGGTGGTTTCCGCCGTGGCGGATTCGATCGCTAATTTCATCCGAAATTCAGGGCACCGGCTTCGGCCGGTGTTTTGTTTTACCCAACTTCACGAACACTGATGCCGCCAAACCCCTC
The DNA here is from genome assembly GCA_038065555.1 of Patescibacteria group bacterium. Classification (GTDB taxonomy): domain Bacteria; phylum Patescibacteriota; class Patescibacteriia; order Magasanikbacterales; family JBBTQS01; genus JBBTQS01. The sequence continues at coordinate 507,104 of JBBTQS010000001.1, read as the reverse complement.
CAGCACTTCATTCACAAATCCTCCCCGTTAACTGAGGTCCGGTTTGCTCACGAAGTACTGGAGGGGTTTGGCTACATCACTAGTTGTGCGTCGGCAAAGCAAAACACCCTTCAGAAAAGACGAACGCCATCGGGACCGTGAGGAGCCGATGGCGTCATGTTGAGACCTGAGAGCGCGTGACGCGCGTCAGGAGTCTGTGGGGTTGAATGTGTGTATGTGGGCGAGCTGGAGAGGGCATTTGAGCTCCTGTGCCAGTGCCGTGTACACCTCTTTGGGGATGCTGGAATATCCACCGTGGAGGCATTGTGTCTCGATCCGCGCCTGCGCTGACCATGGTCCGAATTCTTCGCGTTCGAAGTGCATCTCCAGTTTGCCGCCGGTGAATATGGTACGAGGACCCGGGATGAGCGGCACGTCGTGAAGTTGGAGTGGAGACGGACGCATGATGATATCCTGGAACACCTTGCAGATGTGGTCCGACTTCGTGAGCTCTCCTGCGTTGATCGGAGGAAGGACTGTGCACTCGGTGAAAAGAATCACGAATTGATCTTTGTCTTTGTCACCGAGGTTTGCGTCGAAGGTTACGAAGTACCCGAGTGTGCTCCAGACACGTTCGTGTTCGAGGAGATTGTTGAGGATGATGTACGAATCTCCGATGTGCGATGGCAAACCCTCTACCACCTCGCCCCGCATGTGGCTCGTGGGGTCCTGAGGGTCCTTGTTGGTACTTGCTCGCATGATTGTCAGAATGAGCGGCTTCATGAGTTCGATGCTTCCTTTCTCTAGTGGTTGCTCGCATGGGTGCGAGGGAGGACTATATCAAAGTGCGCGGTGAGTGTCTATGGAGTGTGAACGTGACGATACGGTAAAGCCAAGCAAAGCTCTTTTCCCAGCCCGGACCTCAGTTTACGGGGAGGACTGGGAAAAGAGCTTTGCTTGGCTTCGCTGTGTTGCATTGTTCCCACCCCCGTGGTTCACTTACCTCGTAATTGAATACAATGCGTATGCGCCACCTGGAACACCTTCGCCGCGTGCGGCAGAATTTGCAGATTCGATCGGAGATCATGCGGTTGACCCGCACATTTTTCTGGTTGCAGTCATTTGTTGAAGTTGATGCGCCTACGATCTTGCAACTTCCGGGGCAGGAGCCGTATTTGTCGCCGATGCGGATCGCTGTGCGTGATGACAAGAATGTGGAGCGCACGGGGTATTTGCATACCTCGCCTGAGTACACCATGAAGAAGTTGCTTGCAGCAGGAGAGCAGCGCATCTTCTCCATGCAAAAAGTTTTTCGTGACAATGAGTCATTCGGCGGAACACACAATCCAGAGTTCATGATGATTGAGTGGTATCGTGCTGGGGCAGATTACTGGGCGATCATGGATGATACTGAATCACTCTTCGTCTCTGTGGCCAATGCATTACTTGATGGGCCGCACGCGGATGCAGTTCGGCCAGCCATTGAGCAATCGCGGATTCTCCGTCAGCCTTGGGCGCGATTGCACATGCGTGATGTGTGGCGACAGTATGCAAATGTTGATCTCGAGCAGTACCTGACGCGTGAGGCGATGTATGTGTTGTGTCGTGAGAAGGGGTACGCTGCTGCTGAGACTGAGTCGTACGCAGATTTGTTCTATCGCGTTTTCTTGAATGAGATTGAACCGAATATTGGTACTGCGGAGTCTGGTCCTGTGTTCTTGTATGGATATCCTGCGGAGATGGCGGCGCTGGCGCGATTGGCGCCAAATGATCCACGCTATGCGCAGCGGTTTGAGTTGTATGTGAGCGGGATGGAGTTGGCCAATGCGTTTGGAGAACTCACGGATCACCATGAGCAGTTGCGACGCCTTGAGTTGGAGCGCGAGGAGCGACGGCTTGCTGGCAAAGATGTCTTTGCAGTAGATCGTGAATTCATCGACGCGCTGCGCGCTGGAATGCCAGAATCCTCTGGAATTGCTCTGGGAATTGACCGAATGGTGCAGGTCATGACTGGTTGCCAGAATATCAATGACGTGATAGCATTGCCGATGTCAATTCTTTTCGATTAATAGTATGGGCGATACAACAGACATTAAGAAGGGCGGCATTATTCGCCACCAGAACGACCTCTACGTCATCACTGACGCGCAGTTTGTGAATCCAGGCAAGGGTTCGGCGTTCGTGAAGACAAAGATGAAGAGTATTACGAGTGGTAAGGGTACTAACATCACGTACAAGTCAGGCGAAAGCATCGACAATGTACAGGTGCAGTACGTCAACCTCCAGTATCTCTACAACAACGGTACGTTCTACTCGTTCATGAACCAGGTTACCTTCGGGACCGAGGAGATCGAGGCAGACACGATCGGCGATGATGTGAAGTATCTCAAGGAAGGCCTCGAGGTACTCGGTGTCATGTTCGAAGAGCGTGTGGTAACGATCCAGTTGCCGAAGAAGGTTCAGTACCGTGTCGTCGAAGCACCTCCTGCGGTTCGCGGGGACAGCACTGCTGGCAACGTGACCAAGGATATTACGCTCGACAATGGCCTCCATGTGCAGGCACCAATCTTCATCAAGGAAGGCGAGGAAATTCTCGTGAATACGGAGACGGGTGAGTACAGTGCTCGCGTCAACGAATAATGACCAACGGTTGCGAGGGAGATAATGGGAACAAAGACTAGTGCTGATTTCTTGACCTCGTTCGAACTGTGCGTCAAGGCCGGGCTTGCCCGCCGCGATGGACCGTTTCCGGACGAGGTGTTCCGTATACTTCGTCCATCGAGTGTTACGGCACTTGATGGGTATCTCGGTGTGTTGCGGTGTGTGGATGCGTTTCTCACCGCAGGTGTGCCATATGCAGTACCAACGCAACAATGTTCGTCGGTGCGATCCCATCTCTCAGATCGGTGTGCGTATGGTGGATACCATGATTGCGTTGCGTCCTTGCTCGTTGGCGAATCACGACGTGATCCGACGATCGTGGTGGCGGCGAGTCTTGTGACGGATTGGTTGCTCCACCTGGTCACGCCATCGAGGCAAGACAAGGGGGTGCCGACATCGCCCAACATTGATGAGGTGTTGTTCCATACGCCGCATTGTCTGGAGGTGCTCGCTGGTGTCGCTGCGCTCAACACAGGGCGTGAACGGGCGTGGCTCATCGTGGACTTGCTCCAACAGACGTCATTTACGCCGGAACAAATTCTGGAGGCAGCAACAGGATTTCGATTTGTAACAAGGTAATTGCTGCGGTGACCGACTTGCACTCGTACGGGTGTGGGTCGGTCTTTGTTTTGACGGGCTGATCTACACAGCGTACGATGATCAGTACTATGACATTTCAAGAATATCAGGAGAAAAGCAAACTCACTGCGATGTATCCAGCATTTGGCGCGGGGTATGTGTATCCGGCATTAGGGCTTGCAAGTGAAGCAGGTGAGGTTGCGGGCAAGATTAAGAAAATCATTCGCGACTTCAACGGTGTAGTCGATGCAGAGCGCAAGGAACAGCTGCGTGCTGAGTTGGGCGATGTGTTGTGGTACACGGCGCAGCTCGCGCTGCAGCTCGACCTCTCGCTCGACGATATTGCTGAGGCGAATATTGCGAAGTTGCTTTCGCGCAAAGATCGCGGCGTGATCCAGGGATCAGGAGACGCACGGTAGCCCACTGCGTATGCCCACGACTCCTACTGATGAAGAATTGGTCGTGCGGGTGCAGGCAGGTGAACTTTTTGTATTTCGCGAATTGATCGAGCGGTACGAGGCGAAGATGTTGCGGTATGCGCGCAAGTTCTTGCTCGATGCAGAGGAGTGTCAGGATTGTGTACAGGATGTGTTCATCAAGGCGTACACGAACTTGCGCAGTGTGGATCCGGATCGCAAGTTCTCATCGTGGCTCTACCGCGTCGCGCACAACGAATTCATTAATGCGATCAAGAAGAAGGGCCGCGAGCGTGTGGTGTCACTTGATTTCGACACACTTTTGCCACAGTTGGCAGGGAATATTGAGGATCCAGAGGATGCGATGCACCGAACGCAGGTGCGGCAGCAGATCGAAAAGCATCTAGCAGAGCTCGATGTGAAATATCGAGAGCCCCTTGTGTTGTATTACTTCCAGGAGCTGGATTACAAGGAAATTGCCGAGATTTTGCGTTTGCCTGTTGCGACTGTGGGCGTTCGTCTGCGGCGGGCTCGCGAAAAATTGAAGTCGTATATTCAGAACCCCGAGCATCTCGTATGAGCACACCACAAGAACCACAATCTATTCGAGACCTGATCGAGCAAAAGATTCAGGAGGGTCGTGTCGCGATGCGACCACGATGGCACTTTGTATTGCGCGCGGCACTTGCAGTGTTGGGTGTGGTACTCGTGTTGTTGGTTGGGTTGTATTTGGTGAGCTTCGTAGTATTTGTTGCGCGCACTACAGATATTGGATTTCTGCCTGAGTTCGGCATGCGTGGGGTTGGGTACTTCTTGTATTCATTGCCATGGCTTGTGATCGGAATTGCATTTGTCTTTGTGCTGGTGCTCGAGGTGTTGGTGCGTCGGTATGCATTTGCGTATCGACGACCACTGTTGTATACCGTCGTAGCTGGATTGGTATTTGTGGCGCTAGGTGGTGCTGCACTTGCGTATTACACGCCGATCCATGGGCCGAGTCATCGATTGCCAATTGCGCAGCCAGTGTACCAACATTATGAGTCACTCCCTGTGCATGAAGTGAAGCGGGGTAGGGTTGTTGAGATGCATAATGGTGAACCAGAAATTCGTATTGCGCCGCCAATGGCTCGACCTGCAATACATCCAGGCGAAGAGCGAGAGGGAAAACGGATTCGTGTTCGCACCAACAAAGGAACAAAAAAGGCTCAAGGTCGTGAGCTGCGTGTTGGGGATGACATTATGATCTTTGGTGAAGAAGACGGCGACGGTATCCGTGCGTTTGGGATTCGACGTCTGAATGTGGATCGAGACTAAGCTTTCACCACATCCCACCATTTGTAATTAGGTGTGACAATGGATCGCGGTCGGGCAGCAACACGTGCCTCGGCCGCGATTTTGCGTTGTATTGCTGTTGGATGGTGACGACAAAATGCTTCTACTGCGCTTGCGCTGCGGTGGGCGCGTGGATAGTCGTAGCGATGGTGCGCCATGAGGTTGCGTTCGTGTAATTCGTGGAGCACGACGTATGGTCGCTCGTGTGGTGTGAGGTCTTCGTCGATCCACACCTCGTTCATCGGAACAAATGGATAGACAAATCCGTGCCCGCCTTCGGTGAAGTCGACATAAAAAAGATCTCTGATGACGTCGCTGCGCACAATCCAGACGGCAAGCTCGCGAGTGCTGTACTTGCGTAGTGGCTCCACGTGGATGTGGCGGAGCACTTCCTTGGGATGTGAGCGTTCGTGTCCGTGCAACTCACGATAAATCCGACTGTGGTGACGCTCCGCGCGCTCAATACGATCTGCATGACCAATGGCATCGACATAGGACGCACCTGCGTCCATCGCGCGCCACTCGGCGATCAAGTGGTCGATGAAATAGTGGATCTCCTGCGGGTGAGTGAGGTGGTCAATCCAGAATTCGTATTTGGGAATGAACGGGAATCGGTAGTGCTGGCCGAAGTTGGTGAACTGTTCGTTGATTTCACTTCGTACGTGTGCACCATTTACGAGCCAAACCGTGAATTGTCCGACCGTTCTGAGGTGGCGCAGGTAGGGTTGTGACAACATATGCGCTAGTGTACCATAGGTCCAGTGATAATTTGAAGCGCTTTATTCGTTTTTTACTCGATATGTACCCGATGATTCAGTTGAAAAAAGGCAAAGAGGCAACCGTAGGTGTCCGTCATCCATGGATTTTCTCTGGCGCCATTGATAATAAGGATGAAAAAATTGTCCACGGATCCATGGTGGGAGTGGTAAGTGCCACTGGCTCGCTCTTGGGCGTTGGATCGTATTCCAGTCATGGGTCGATCGCGGTGCGCATGATGGCATGGGATGACGCCGTGATCGATAGTGCATGGATCGAGAAGAAGATTCGCGCTGCCAACGAGCGACGCAAGTTGCTCGGCTACGGACCGGGGACTGACACAACAGGATATCGCGTGGTGTTCGGCGAGTCTGATGGACTCCCTGGATTGGTTGTTGATCGATATGACGATGTGCTTGTTCTACAGATTTCGATTACGACCATGGAGAACATGCGTACGGAGATTGTTGATGCACTCACACACATCTTCTCGCCACGTGCGATTGTTGAGCGCAGTGATATTGGTGTGCGACGCGACGAGGGACTCGATGCAAAGGAAGGCGTGATCTACGGCGAGACTGAGGATGCAGTTGCGTACGTTGAACATGGTCGTGCATCGATCGCGTACGTGTTGCAAGGACAAAAGACCGGCGCATTTCTCGACCAAAAGGATTTGCGTGATTTGATCGAACGCTATGCAGAGGGCAAGACAGTTGCAAACGTATTTTCGTACACAGGTGCGTCAGCAGTTGCAGCACTCAAGGGTGGGGCAGAGAGTGTTGTGAATGTGGATAGCTCGGCGTTTGCGCTCGCAGGGTGCGAGGCGATGCTCAAGGCGAACAAGTTGTCATCGAAAAAAGTTGAGAATGTTGAGTCTGATGTGTTTCAGTGGTTCGGTGATCGTCGTACACCAGAATATGACATGGTGATTCTCGATCCACCAGCGCTGATTAAGTCTCAGAAGGACCAAGAAGAGGGAATGAAGGCATATCACTTCCTCAATCGTGCGGCGCTACGTCTGGTGAAGACGGGTGGAATCTTTGTGACGTCGAGCTGCTCACATTTCTTGACCGAAGATGATTTTCAGTTCGTGTTGCGCCGTGCGTCGGTGCAGGCTGGAGTCATCGTACGTGTGCTCGCTGTTGTTGGGCAGAGCACGGATCATCCACAGTCTGTGTATTTCCCAGAGTCGCGCTATCTCACTTCGTACGTGTTGCAGGTTGAATCTCGCATCTAATCATTTCGTATGAACAATCGAATCGCAGTCGTTGCAGCACTCAGTATTGCAGCAGCCTTTGGCGTCGGGTTCTGGGTGTCGGCTGCGGCGCCTCGGACCTGGAACGTGCTGACAACGATGCGATTCAACACACCGTCCGTGTGTGAAGCGGTCACGTGCCATACGGTTCCGGGCCTGAGCAAACGATTGTTCGAAGATGCATACGCAGCAGCACGGATGAAATTTGCAGCAGACGAAACTGCTACACGTGGAGATGGTCAGCGTGCTCGTGCACTCATTGTGCCGCATCACTTGTTGGTTGCAGATCGTGTGGCGCAGGCCTTCGATGGTGTGGCAAGTGATCGCAAAGTAACCGTGCTGTTGATCGCGCCGAATCATTTTACGCAAGGTCGCGCAGCAGTCATTACATCGGCTCGCCCTTGGAATACGCCATTTGGTGTACTGCAGAGCAACGCTGCGGCTGTTGCAGCGCTCACGGTTGCGACTTCCACAATTGCTGTTGAAGAAGCTCCCTTTGCGAAGGAGCACGCTGTTTACAGTATTGTGCCGTTCATCCGTGCGTCACTGCCCAATGCAACGATTGTTCCGATCATGATTCGGGATTCAGTTACGAGTGATACTGTTGCTGCGTTGGCTGATATTGTGCACGCGAATGTGCCAGATGATGTGCTCATTGTTGGGTCGTTTGATTTCTCACATTATCTTCCGGAGGATGTGGCGTTATTTCATGATCAGACTGCAGGTACAGTGTTGCAGACTCTTGATGCAAGAGGTGCGCGTACTCTCGATATTGATTCTCGTCCAGGGTTGCAATTCATGTTAGAAATGATGCGTGATATTGATGCTGAGGGCGAGGCGACGTTGGCGTGGCGACAAATTGCACGTACAAGTAGTAACTCGATCACGAAGAAGCCGGAGAGCTCGGAGAATACTTCACACTTCACAGGATATTATGTGACAGGTGGTCGAGTTGAGGTGCCGCGATTTACGATTCATGCCTTCGGCGACATGATGCTCGATCGCAAAGTGCGTGCGACGTTCGATGCAAAAGGGGATCGTTGGCCATATGCGAAGATCGAACGATTCATCTCCGGGTCTGATATCACGGTGGCGAACCTCGAGACGCCGCTCACCACATTCAAGTCAGTAGCGAAGCCAAATGGGTTGCTCACATTCACCTCAGAGCCGCGACATGCGAAGACATTGTATGACCTCGGTATTACGATGGTGAGTCTGGGTAATAATCACACACATAATTTCGGTGAATCAGGGCTCAAGCAAACGCACAAGTATCTCACAGAGGCGAGTGTTGATTACTTTGGTGATCCACTCAATCGGCCAGTGACTGCGATTCGAGACGTGCGTGGGCAGAAGGTTGGATTTGTGGCATTTCATCAGTTCACAGGGGATAATGGTGTACCAGCACTTGCAAAAATGATTCGTGAGTTGGAACCAAAGACAGACTATATTGTTGCAATGCCGCATTGGGGAGTGGAGTATCAGCAGAACGGTTGGCACTCGAGTCAGGAGGTTATTGCGCACGCCATGATCGATGCAGGAGCGGACGTTGTGATTGGTGCACATCCGCATGTGGTTCAGCCGATTGAGGTGTACAAAGGAAAAGCGATTTTTTACTCACTGGGGAATTTCATCTTCGATCAACTCTTCTCGGAGCCTACGAAGACTGGACTCACTGTTGGACTCTCAGTCGAACCTACTGCAACGCAGTTCATACTGATGCCCGTGTACAACAATGCGATGCAGATGGAACTCCTGTTGGGATCGAAGCGTGCTATACTGTGCAAAGATCTCTCACAACATTCGCGCGTGAGTGATGCAATCAAAAAGCAACTCATCAATTGTTCATTCTCTCTCCCTCGCTAATATGGAAGAACCAAAAAAGCCAGCGGCTCCATCGCAACCTCCATTCAAAAAAGAAACCATGGATCACATGCAGTCGCCTGAAGTGCGCAGTGGCGCACGTGTGTTCGGTTGGGTGGTCGTTGTCGTGTTAGTTCTTGGTGCGTTTGTTGCTGGATACTTCGTGAATGCATCGATGCGACAGCAGCAGCCACAGACAGTGGCAACAAGTACTCCAGAGAACGTACCTCCAACGTCTGGAGAAAATCAGGATGAAATCTACGCACAGTTTGTGCCAGGGGATGTTGTCTGGGAAACAGCGCCAAAGTCAGTTCCTGTGACGTTTTTCACTGCCAATGTGACTTCGACAACGAAGTATAAGCAGTGGTTCGTAGGGACGGTGCGAGAAGAAGGTGCTTGGAATGGTGCGGAGATTCACATTGTTCGAGCAGATGGTCTTGTGGAGTATGGACAACCTATTTTCCTGCACGTTCTCAAGCGAGGTACTGCGCACGTGGTGCTCGGGTCATATTCGAATGATCAAGTCATCGTGGGGCTAGGTGAGGTGTATGAACTGCGCGACCGTATGGATGAGTGGAAGGTTGCGCCTGGCACTGTTTGGAATAATTCAATCAAAATTGACGAGCTCGAGTTACCGACGGAAATTGTTTCGGTGAAGGAACGTGTGTCTTTTGCGATGGACGGTGAATTTGGAGGGTCGGTATTTGGTGATGGCTCACCATTCTCAACGTACCCAGAAGAAATGAATTGGTTCGTTGCCTCTGACTACGAGCCAGCAGTGAGTGTCCCTGTGTGGCGCAACAGCACCACCACCATGATCATGTTGTACCGAGAAAAGAAGGTGAGCACTGGATTATTCTACGCACCGTTGGCTGACGGGTCATACGTTAAATATCGGATGGATCTTCCATTTGCCGTTGCGCGCCCTGAGGCTGATAACGCGACAGCAATAACGTGGAGCAACGGAACCAACAACACCATCGCCTATGCACCGTATACTGCGGGTGGTTGCGGGTTCACGTTGCTCATGATCTCCGATACAACACTTGCAAATAATGCTGAGTTCAAAATTGCTGGACGCGTGATTCCAGGATTTGAGGGCGCAGGGGATACGCGTGTGTACGAATATCGTGATCCTAACCATGCGAAATTGAAGGGGATGTATGATGCACATCGCACATCCTATGAGTATCGTCATCCAGGCACGACGCTCAGCTACGACGCATTTGTAGCACTCCATCCGATTATTTTCTGGCAGGATCAATTTGGACGCGCGTATGAGATGCACAGCACTGAATTCTTGCCTGTGGCAGAATGTGGCAAGCCTGTGATCTATCTCTACCCAGAGAAGGCGCAACAGGTGAATGTACAAGTGCAACCAATGAACGGATTTTCGATCACTGAGCCGCTTTATCCGACAGGTGGGTGGAATGTCATCGCTGAACCAACAGGACGACTCACAGATGTTCGTGATAACAAAACGTGGGGATATTTGTTCTGGGAAGGAAAGGGGTCTGTAGTTGGAACGCCAGAATCACGTGGTTTCGTTGTGGCAAAGGATGAGGTGCCAGCGTTCCTCGAGCGCACACTTACGCAACTCGGCCTCAACACGCAGGAGCGAGCAGATTTCGCGGAGTTCTGGGTACCTCGCATGCAGAGAACGCCGTACTATTTCGTGACGTTCTACGACAACACGCTCATGAATCGCATCGCACCGCTGCGTGTGACACCGCGTCCTGACACCACGATTCGCATTCTCATGGATTATCAGCCGCTGACAGAGCGCAAGGAAGTAGAGCCGTTGCCAATACGGACGCCAGAGCGCAAAGGATTCACTGTTGTGGAGTGGGGTGGCGTACTTCGCTAAGATTGTTCTGTTGCATGCTGTATGATCAAATACTTCTACAAATCCATCAAGGATACTGATTTGCGTACACTCACGAGTTGGAAGGCTGGTGCGTGGTTGTACGCAGAGACTCCTACAGAGAACGAGCTGGAAATGCTCGTTGCAAAACACAAACTCGAGCTCGGTCATTTGCGTGACGCGCTCGATCCATACGAAGTTCCGCGTCTGGAAGTAGAGGATGGCAACATCTACCTCTTCATGCGTGTGCCGGTACAAGACGGGGAGCACATCTCAACAATGCCACTTCTGATTGTGCACACAGCTGAAGGCGTGATCACGATTGCACCACGACCTATCCCGATGCTCACGGCATTTCAGACAAATGCTTCAAGTCTCATTACAACACAAAAGGTGAATTTCATATTGCAGTTGTTCAATCAAATGCTCGCGCGCTACTCAGGATTCCTGACATCGATTAGTCGCAAGGTTCGCTCTGTGAGTGTTGATCTGCACGCAGTCTCTGACCGAGATATTATCCAGTTCGTGACATTCGAGCGCGTGCTCATCGACTTCGTTGCGGCACTTGTCCCAGGTCGTGCGATGCTCAACGCACTGCTCTCTGGCAAGTATGTTCCGCTCTACGAACAGGACCAGGATCTTGTTGAGGACTTGGAGTTGAGCGCTGGTCAGATTATCGAGAACGCCAACGCCGACGTGCAGAACATGCGCAACATCCGCGAAGCGTATTCAACGATCATGACCAACTCATTGAATCGCGTGATCAAGTTGCTCACTGCGCTCACGATTCTCATCATGGTGCCAACATTTGTCACCAGTCTCTTCGGCATGAACGTCGCGCTACCATTTGCATCACATCCACAGGCTTTCACGTTCATTATCGCGATCACATTCGTGAGCACCATCTTCCTCCTCGCAATCTTTACGCGCAAACGTTGGCTCTAACGTGCAGTAATAAAAACACCCCCAATTTATTCTTTCCAAGCCCGGACCTCAGTTTACGGGGAGGACTTGGAAAGAATAAATTGGGGGTGTTTGTGCTAGCGCACTTTAGAAGTGACGCGTGAACTTCGGTGCTTCCTTTGGACGACGAGAACCGCCGCCAAATCCAGCGCCACCGCCACGGCTGCTACCGAATCCGCCTTGCGAACCGTAGCTATTGGAGCGAGCGCGGCTGGTGCTGCCACTGGTAGGGCGACGATATTCTCGTTCGCCACCGCCGTTGCCGCCACCGTAGCCACCGCGTGAACCGCCGCGACCACCAGAACCCGAGCGTCCGCCGCCGTAACCGCCGCCAGATCCACCACGCTCATGGCGTGAGAATTCGGCGCGAGGTTCTGCAGGGAGACGAATAGGAGCGGGCAAGTTGTCTGGAAGTTCTTCAACATGGATCGACTTACGAATAAGGCGTTCAATGTCGCGAACATCATTGCGCTGATCTGGCTGTGCAAATGAGATTGCAAGACCAGACATGCCTGCGCGACCGGTTCGACCGATGCGGTGTACGTAGTCCTCGCTATTATCTGGGAGGTCGAAGTTCACCACGAGGGTGATTCCTGTTACGTCAATACCGCGAGCGGCGATGTCGGTTGCGACAAGGATGCGATACTTACCGGATTTGAATCCTGCAAGCGCTTCTTTGCGCTGCGCAAGTGAACGATTGGAGTGAATTTCTACAGAAGTGTGACCCATCGCACGGATTGCCATGGCGATCTTGCGAGCGCCGTGTTTGGTGCGAGAGAAGACGAGCACCGTGCCCTCGTGCTTGCGGAGAAGGTGATCGAGGAGGGACGTCTTGTGGTCTTTGGACACCACGTAGAGAGACTGTGTTACTTGCGAAGAACTGGTACCAGCTGGTGCTACTTCAATACGTTTCGGGGAGCGCATATACGCTGCAGCAATGGCAGCAATAGCTGGTGGCATGGTTGCGGAGAAGAGGAACGTCTGACGTTCTGTCGGCACCTGCGCCATGATTTTCTTGATTTGTGGAGCGAACCCAATATCAAACATGCGATCGGCTTCGTCGAGAACGACGATTTCGATATCTTGCAATGAGCACGTGCGCTGCTGCAAGTGATCTGCAAGGCGACCTGGGGTCGCGATGATCACGTGCGGATTGCGGCGCAAGTTGCGAATCTGCATTTGCATAGAAGCACCACCGATCAGTACCGCAGTGACAAGCCCAAAATGGGAACCGATCTTGATCATGGTTTCTTCAACTTGCAGTGCAAGTTCGCGTGTTGGTACGAGAATGAGGCCTTGGCCTTTCTCGGACTTTGCGAGTGTTTGCAACATTGGAACACCAAAGGCGAGGGTCTTGCCTGTACCTGTTTGTGCAATACCGACAACGTCTGTGCCTGTGAGGGCGACGGGGATTGCAGCAGCCTGAATTGGCGTTGGTGTGGTGTACTTGAGTTTGGTAAGGCGCTCAAGAATGTGCGCATCAATACCCAAGGATTCAAAACCCTCTGCTCCTGGTGTCATTTCTGACATACAAAAAAATTGCTAGTGACCCGAACTTACCTACATGGCCACATAGCAACTACGGACGCATCGATGGGTTTTCGAGTCGGCGGCCCGTATTCGGACCAGACTTAGGTGCATACTATAGCACCTGGGGGTGGAACTGTCAACAGGGGGTTGACAAAAACGCCAGAATCAGCTATATTATCCCGTACCTCATGTCAGTTGGGCCTGGCGGTATTTGGCTAATTATTGGCCTAATATCGCCGTTCTTAACACAGGCTAGTCAGGGTGCGCCATCTCGGCGTGGCATCTGGCGGGTCAGCGGCAAGCAAAAAGGCAGGTCAGAAATGGCTGGTCTCGCATCTCAAATCTACGGTACACAGATGGTCGAGCACTTCGATCGACTCGGTCGTGCTGGTATGGACGTACCGATGGTGAGGAAACTCCTCGGCAACGACGACCTGACCGCCAGGTGGGTGGCAAGGCTCAAGCAGGAACCGGAGTTCCGCCTCGTCCACGGGATTTACGTGCGCAACACGGAGATCCTTCCGATCTACGATGCCGAATGCGTCGCGAACAACGTGGACGTCCGGAAGTTCTGGTGGGAGGGTTCGCCCGATCCGCTCGACTACACCGACGACCCTGGTGACGTCGTGATCCTCGACCGTTGCTTCGGCTCGCTGGAGCAGGAGCAGCAGATCGTGTGGTCGTGGGTGGCGCGACAGCAGCAGAAGAGCTGGTGGTGGCCGGAGTTCAAGACTGACGCTGAGCACTTCTTCCTGCGGGGCAAGACGGAGTACCCCAGTTGGCGTCAGCGGTGGGTGCGGTTCAGTCGCACTGCCAACTACGGGCTGTCTCCGGAAAGCGTGCTCACGGACGAGCGACCGATGCCTGGTCGTGAGATCCTCGCGATGCTCGCGCAGCACCCGGAGGTCGCTCGGCGCATGGACGGTTCGGAGGAACATCCATATCTCTGGATGGCCGGCCTCGAGTGCAGGGTTCCCGGCTACGAGCGTCGCCTCGTGCCGAGCACGTGGTTCTACGCTGGCGACTCGAAGCTCGACGTGAATGCCTACGACCGCGGCCGTGCGGCTCCGGCCTATGCGGTGCCGGAGTTCCTCGGGAAGTAACAGCCCTCGGAACTTGGCAACTTGGTGCTCGGCAGATCTTGATCCCTTGGATCTTGGTTTGCCGAGCACCTTTTTAACTTGTGCGGACAAAACAAAAGAGCGCCGCATTGTCGCGGGCTCTTGTGTCGTGCGTGGTGAGCTTTAGACTGCTTTTGCTGTCTTCTCCTTCTTCACGCGTTCTGGCTTTGCAATGGTGCGAATGCAGCGGGTGCAGATGCGGTATTTCTCGCCGCCAATGGACTTGGACTGCAAATTCACGAAAACTCGGCGCGGTGTCTGGCGCATGGAGTGGCTTCGGTTGTTCGAGCGAGCTGGCCCGCGGGCGCAGAGGTCACAGAGTCTGGACATAGCATTTGCAGCAAAAATTTGATACGGTTATTCTACTCTAGACGCAGAAACGTGTCAAATAGCATACCTATGATCCTCCTCCGTCTCTTCATGTATCTCATTCTCGTCCCATCTGCTGTCTTCCATGAATATATGCATGGCTGGACTGCGCATATGTTGGGGGACGATACTGCCAAGCGTGCTGGGCGCCTGACCATGAATCCGCTCAAGCATATCGACCTCATGGGTACGATTATCCTGCCGCTGGCGCTCTTCATTGCATCAGGGGGTGGATTCTTGTTCGCGTACGCCAAGCCTGTCCCATATAACCCATACAACCTGCGCAACCAGAAGTGGGGACCGGTGCTTGTCGGACTCGCTGGGCCATTGGGCAACTTGCTTCTTGCTGTACTCTTCGGGATTGTTGTGCGCATTGCCAACATGATGGGGGAGCCGTCTCTCTTTGTTCTGCTTGGTACGATGATCGTGGAGATCAACATTGTATTGGCGATTTTCAACCTCGTGCCGATTCCACCACTTGATGGAAGCAAATTGTTGCTCGCATTGTTGCCGCGTCAGGCACACAACATCGAAATGTTCTTGGAGCGTTGGGGATTACTGATCGTCTTTGTATTTGCGATCACTGGATTCAAATATCTCTTCCCGATCATTAATTATCTCACCACGTTGCTCACAGGGTGGTAAATTGCCACAAAAAACAAACACCCCACTGCCGACCATAGTTACAATGGTGACGGGTGGGGTGTTCGGTTGGGACCAGGCGGCGCCTAGTCAGTCCGTGCTATGCGCTCGGAACCACACAGCGCGCGCTGACAAATACTGCCGCATGTGCGCCGCTGCGCAGTTGGCTGAGGTTCGGGTACTCCGCTGTCCAGCGTCGACCAGATGGATCTGTGTGCTTGGTACCGGGCTTGCTCGTGCACACGAGGGTCATCTTGCAGGCGCTGCCTTCACTGTTGTACTCGCCGAAGGGGAGCCACAGTGTGGTGTTGTCCCAGTCGGTGTGGATTCGCGCCGGGTGTAGGATCATGAGGCTGCCGATGAGCCAGCTGCCTACCACGAACCCTGCGGGGGCTTGGGGCAGTTGATGGTTGTCGGTGATGGGAACGATCCGGAGCTCGATTTCCATGCCTCCGATTGGAATCGCGCCGGGTACGCCGCTGGTCTGGATCGTGATGCCTGGTGGCAGCGTGAAGGTATCACGCGGAGGAAGAATGACGATGGAATGATCAGGTGCACTCATGGAGTCTCTCCTTGTATTGCCACGTCTGTGGCTGTGAAGACCGGGGAGATCGTATGTTTTCTTATATTTTTTGTCAATTTGTCCTCGTGAGAGACTTTGCGTAAATATACACACCCCAGACTCTTGACTTCTACCAGACGTTTCCGTACAATACCCCCGCAAGCAGTCTTTTTTTATATACTGCGAATACGATACGAGTGCTATGCCAACGATGAACCAACTCATCCGCAAGGGTCGAACACAGCCAAAAGCGAAGTCCAAGTCGCCAGCTTTGCAGTTCACAACGAATGCAATTGCACGCAAGCGAACGTACCTTGCTAAGGGCGCGCCATTCAAGCGCGGTGTTTGTGTCAAAGTAACGACGATGACTCCGAAGAAGCCTAACTCGGCTCTTCGTAAGATCGCTCGTGTGCGCCTCAGCAATGGTATGGAAGTTACGGCATACATTCCAGGTGAAGGTCACAACCTCCAGGAACACTCCATCGTACTCATCCGTGGCGGACGTGTAAAAGATCTTCCTGGTGTTCGCTACCACATTGTGCGTGGCGTATACGACACCGCTGGAATCGACTCTCGCCGCCGCAGCCGCTCGCTCTACGGTACAAAGCGTCCAAAAGAAAAGAAGTAATACATTGACCTATGCGTGGTAAACAAGCTCCAAAACGAACGTTTCTCCCGGACGCCAAGTATGGCTCAATTGAGATTGCACGTTTTATCAACTATGTGATGGTTGCTGGCAAGAAGTCTATTGCACAAGGGATCGTCTACGGCGCTCTCGAAGCAGCAGAAGCAAAGACAACTCGCAAAGCAATGGAAGTATTCGAAGAAGCAATGAAGAATATCACGCCGCAGGTGGAAGTACGTTCCCAGCGCGTGGGTGGTGCTAACTACCAGGTTCCAATGCCAGTTCGTCCAGAACGCCGCATGGCTCTTGCATATCGCTGGCTCATCGAAGCAGCTCGCAAGAAGAAAGGCCGCGCAATGGTAGAGAAGCTCACCGAAGAGTTGGTACTTGCATCGATTGGCGAAGGTGACGCGGTGAAGAAGAAGATGGACGTACACCGCATGGCCGAAGCGAACCGTGCATTTGCTCACTTCGCACGATTCTAATTTCTCGTTTTTTCCTTTGATTCCACTGTTCTATGCCTCGTGAATATTCTCTTGAACGAACACGTAACATCGGTATTATTGCCCACATTGATGCGGGTAAGACCACGGTTACGGAGCGTGTGCTTTTCTACACTGGTAAGAAGCACAAGATTGGTGAAGTACACGATGGCGCAGCAGAAATGGACTGGATGGAACAGGAGCGCGAGCGCGGTATTACCATTACCAGCGCTGCTACGACATGCTTCTGGAACGACGCGCGCATCAATATTATTGATACTCCTGGTCACGTTGACTTCACTGCAGAAGTAGAGCGCTCATTGCGCGTACTTGACGGTGGTGCCGTGATCTTCGATGGCGTTGCAGGTGTAGAGCCACAGTCTGAGACTGTTTGGCACCAGGCAGACAAGTACGAAGTACCTCGCATTTGCTTCATCAACAAGATGGACCGCACTGGTGCAGATTTCTACAAAGATCTTGCATCGATCCACACACGTCTCACCAAGCACGCACATCCTATTCAGCTTCCAATCGGCGCTGAAGACACATTTGCAGGTCTCATTGACCTCATCAAGATGCGCGCGTTCTACTACATGGATGACATGGGTAAGGTTATTGACGAGCGCGACATCCCTGCAGACATGGTTGATCTTGCAAAGAAGTACCGCACCCAGCTCGTCGAAGCGATTGTTGAGCATGACGAAACACTCATGGCAGCATTCTTCGATGGCAAGGAAATTTCTGTAGAAGATCTCAAGCGCGTACTTCGCAAAGCAACAATTGCAAACAAGCTTGTTCCAGTACTTTGTGGTTCGGCGCTCAAGAACAAAGGCGTTCCATTCATGCTCGACGCTGTTGTAGACTTCCTCCCATCGCCACTTGATATTCCTGCTATCCAGGGAACAGAAGTTGCAGACACCGAAGTGAAGATCGCACGTCACGCTGATGACAAGGAACCATTCTCCGCACTCGCGTTCAAGATCATGACCGACCCATTTGTGGGTAAATTGACCTTCTTCCGCGTGTACTCCGGTATGATCACTGCGGGTTCCTACTTGTTCAACCCAACCTCCGGCAAGAAGGAGCGTCTCTCTCGCATCCTTCGTATGCACGCGAATCACCGCGAGGACGTGAACGAAGTATACGCAGGTGAAATCGCTGCAGCAGTAGGTCTCAAGGATACACACACAGGAGACACACTTTGCGACGAAGATCATCCAATTATTCTCGAGAACATTGTATTCCCAGAACCAGTTATCTCGGTTGCTGTTGAGCCGAAGACCAAGGTTGACCAAGAAAAAATGGGCATGGCGCTGGGCAAATTGTCCGAAGAAGATCCAACCTTCCACGTATTTACAGATGAAGAGACTGGTCAGACCATTCTTCGCGGTATGGGAGAGTTGCACCTCGAAATTCTCATCGACCGCATGAAGCGCGAGTTCGGTGTAGAAGCAAACGTTGGTGCGCCACAGGTTGCATACAAAGAAACCATCCGCAAATCTGCAGAAGCTGAAGGTAAGTACATCAAGCAGTCTGGTGGTCGTGGTCAGTATGGACACTGCTGGTTGCGCATTGAACCACTTGAAGCAGGTAAGGGCTTTGAATTCGTTGACGAGGTTAAGGGTGGTGTGATTCCACGTGAATTTATTCCTGCAATCCAGAAGGGTATTAAGGAGTCTCTTGACCGTGGTGTTGTTGCTGGATATCCAATTCTCGACATCAAGGCGACAGTATTTGATGGTTCGTACCACGATGTGGACTCCAACGAAGCTGCGTTCAAGATGGCAGGTTCGTACGCGTTCCAAGAAGCGTGCAAGCAAGCAGGTCCAGTACTTCTCGAGCCTATCATGCAGGTTGACGTGACGACTCCTGAGGATTTCATGGGTGATGTTATCGGTGACCTCAACAGCAAGCGCGGTCAGATCCAGGAAATGACAGATCGCGGTCAGGTGAAGGTCATCCGCGCACTCGTTCCATTGTCCGAAATGTTCGGCTACATGACGAACTTGCGCTCCATGACTCAGGGTCGAGCAAACTCCACGATGGTGTTCTTCCACTACGCTGAAGTTCCGCGTAATGTTGCAGAAAAAATCGTCGCGGGGAAGAAGTAGTCCCCAGTTGACAAGGAGAAAAACCTCGTGCTATACTCCGCAGGAAACGTACTAAATCGATTCAAAGTTTAGCCAATTAATTAAAAACGTATGGCAGAAATGTTTGACCGCAGCAAGCCGCACGTGAACATTGGTACCATTGGTCACGTTGACCATGGCAAGACCACTCTCACGGCGTGCATCTTGAAAGTGCTCAGTGCCCACGGCATGAAAGCACAGGACAAGGGTGTAGACCAAATTGACGCAGCTCCAGAAGAGCGCGCTCGAGGAATCACCATTGCAACGGCACACGTAGAATACCAGAGCAATGTTCGCCACTATGCGCACGTTGACTGTCCTGGTCACGCCGACTACGTGAAGAACATGATCACGGGTGCTGCACAGATGGACGGAGCTATTCTCGTTGTTTCGGCAACAGATGGTCCGATGCCTCAGACCCGCGAACACATCCTTCTTGCTCGTCAGGTAGGTGTGCCATACATTGTTGTGTTCCTCAACAAGGTAGACATGGTTTCTGATCCAGAACTTGTTGACCTTGTAGAAGAAGAAGTTCGTGACCTCCTTACGAAGTACAACTTCCCAGGCAAGGACACCCCAATTATCCGCGGTTCGGCTCTCAAGGCTCTTGAGAACCCAGGCGACGATGCAGCTTCCAAGCCAATTCTCGACCTTATCAACGCGGTTGACACGTACATCCCAACTCCACAGCGCGACACAGACAAGCCGTTCCTCATGCCTATTGAAGACGTCTTCTCTATCGAAGGTCGTGGAACAGTAGTTACTGGTCGTATCGAGCGTGGTGGTATCAAGATCGGTGATGAAGTTGAAATCGTTGGTATCAAGGACACCGTGAAGACGACTGTTACTGGTATCGAAATGTTCAACAAGCAGCTTGAATCCGGCATGGCTGGAGACAACGCTGGTCTCTTGCTCCGCGGTACAAAGAAGGAAGATGTTGAGCGCGGTCAGGTACTTGCAAAGACTGGTTCGGTAACTCCTCACACAGAGTACGAAGCAGAAGTGTACATCCTCTCGAAGGAAGAAGGTGGCCGTCACAAGCCGTTCTTCAATGGCTACAAGCCTCAGTTCTACATGCGCACTACTGACGTAACTGGTGAAGTAACTCTCGCAGAGGGTTCGGAAATGGTTATGCCTGGTGACACAGTGAACTTGAAGGTCAAGCTCATCACTCCAGTTGCTCTCGAGGAAAAGCAGCGCTTCGCTATCCGCGAAGGTGGCCGCACCGTTGGAGCAGGTGTAGTAGTAAAGATTTTGAAGTAAGCTCGCGTCTCTATCCCTTGGCATTGCTAGGGGATAGAGACCTAGAGGTTTCTTTAAATGGTAAAGGGTCCTTATGACCGAGACAACTACAAAACCGAAGAAGGCTGATGAAGTAACGCAGCGAATCCGCATCAAGATTCGTGCGTATGACAGCACGGTCATTGATGAATCAACACGTACGATCATGGATACGGCTACCCGTACCGGAGCGTCTGTTGTTGGCCCAATTCCGTTGCCGACTGAGAAGCGTAAGTACACGGTGAACCGATCGTCGTTTGTCCACAAGACAGCTCGCGAGCAGTTCGAAATCCGCGTGCACAAGCGTCTCATTGACATCGTCAACCCGACTCCAAAGACGATTGACTCCTTGATGAACCTTCACTTGCCAGCAGGTGTTGACATCGAGATGAAGATGTAATAGAGTATTGACAAATCTACTTCTTGCTTGTGACGCGATAAGATCCGTTGGGTGACTGTTGAAGGGAAAACATCGCTACATCAAGCAAAGAAATGAGCCTAAATTACGCATTTTTTGTGTAGCGATGGCGGCCCTATCTTCTTTCCCTCCTGCGTGCGCAAGCACCGGCCCCAGAAGAAGGCTAGAACTCGGCGTTGTTCACACGACCTCATAGTAGGTCCGAACGACACCGGATTCTAGCCTTTTGGTTATGAAATGTTTAATCGGAACAAAATTGAACATGACCCAGGTGTTTCGTGAAGACGGAACCGTGGTTCCTGTGACTCGCGTGCGCGTGCAGCCTTGTGTTGTTACGCGTGTTTATTCGCAAGCTGGCAAACAGCTTGTGCAGATTGGAACTGGTGAGGCGAAAGCTCTCAACAAGCCAATGGCTGGGCACCTTTCGGGGTTGCCTTCGTTTGCGAAGTTGCGTGAATACGCAACCGAGCAATCACTCAAGCGTGGCGATACTCTCGCCCTTGCTTCTTTTGCTGCAGGCGATCGCGTCAGCGTCGTCGGACAGTCGAAGGGTAAAGGGTTCCAGGGTGTAGTCAAGCGCCATGGGTTCGGCGGTGGTCCTGCAAGCCACGGTCACAAGGACAACTTGCGCATGCCAGGTTCCATTGGTTCTACCAATGCACAGCGCGTGTTCAAGGGTACTCGTATGGGTGGTCACATGGGTGACGACCGCGTTACGGTACACAACCTTGAGATCGTTACGATCGACGAAGCAGCAGGTGAAGTACTCGTAAAGGGTGCAGTTCCTGGTGCTCGCGGTGGTCTTGTGATGGTCATGGCTGAAGGAGAAATGGTTGTTGCAGCAGCTACAGCACCAGTAGCAGAAGCACCAGTTGAGGAAGTAGTAGCAGCTCCGGTAGAAGAGCAAGCAGCGCCAGCAGTAGCCGAAGAGGTAGCTGCTCCAGCGGTAAGCGAATAACGACACTCCTATGATTCAGGTACCAGTTTACAACAAGCTAGGAGTACAGACAGGAACGGTTGATCTCGCACCAGAAGTATTTGGTGTTGAGGTGAACACGACTCTTGTTCATGACGTCGTTGTTTCGTCATTTGCGAATCAGCGTCAGGTGCTTGCACACACCAAGACCCGTGGTGAAGTGCGTGGTGGTGGTAAGAAACCATGGCGCCAGAAGGGAACAGGTCGTGCACGTCACAGCTCTATCCGCTCACCACTATGGCGCGGCGGTGGAATCACGTTCGGACCTCGCAATGATCGCAATTTCAAGGAAGCAATCAACAAGAAGGCAAAGTCCAAGGCAATGCGCATGATCCTTTCGGATCGTATTGCTAACGGCGCGTTGCTCATTGTCGACGATTTCGCATTTGCAGAACCGAAGACCAAGCTCTTCGCATCACTCAAGGCTGCTCTTCCAGTGTCACGCCGCCGCGCAATCGTGGTGAGTGACAAGAAGGACGAAGCACTCTTGCAGATGACGCGCAACATCGCGACCGTGAAGACCACGTTCGTTGGTGAGTTCGGTGTGCTCGATATGGTTCAGCACCCGTACATGATCATGAGCAAGTCTGCGGTAGAGGCTCTTGCGAAGAAGTACAGCGCATAAGCAGAATCCTATGGGTATCTTCAGCAAAAAGCCAAAAAACGAAACGACTTCGGAAGACGCAGTAAAGACCGAAGAAACGATCATGACCACTGCAGCATCTGCTGCAAAGGTTAGCTCGTCTACACCAGCAACAGGACTCCATCCACAGGAAGTAATTTTGCGTGCGCATGTTACGGAGAAGGCTACAACAGACGAGGCACACCGCGTGTACACCTTCGTAGTAGCAAATTTTGCCAACAAGTTCATGGTTGCAACGGCAGTGTTCCAGCTCTTCGGAGTGAAGCCTGCGTCGGTTCGCATCTTGAACCGCGCTGGCAAGGTAGTACGCTACGGTCGCTCGGTTGGTGTACGCAGTGATCGCAAGATCGCACGCGTAGTGCTCAAGGAAGGCGACACAATCAGTGTCCACACCGGCGTCTAACTGAACCTCTATGCCGATTAAGAAGTACAACGCAAATAACAGTGGTCGACGCATCGCGAGCGTCGATGCGTATCAGGATATTACGAAGTGGGAGCCAGAAAAAAAGCTCATCATTATTCGTAAGAAGCATTCTGGTCGTACCAATGGTACAATCACTGTGCGTCATCAGGGCGGTGGCCACAAGCGCTACATTCGTCTTGTTGATTTCTATCAGAAGCGCTACGACATTCCTGCAACGGTTATCGCGATCGAGTACGATCCGAACCGCAACTCTCGCATTGCACTCATTGAGTACACTGCAGACAAGGAACGCGCATATATTGTTGCCCCAGATACACTTGCAGTAGGCGCAACCGTGATCTCTTCGCAAAAAGCGATTGATGCAAAGCTTGGCACACGCATGCCACTTGAGTTCATCCCAGTTGGTACCTTCTTGCACAACATCGAGTTGGCTCCAGGTACTGGCGCAAAGGTGGCTCGCAGTGCAGGTGTACAGGTGCAGCTCATGGCTATCGAAGGCAAATTCGCTCACGTGAAGATGCCATCAGGCGAAGTTCGCCTCATTCCGAAGGAAGCATCAGCAAGCGTTGGCATGGTGAGCAACCCTGACCATCGTCTCGTGCGCCTCGGTAAGGCAGGTCGCTCACGCCATCGCGGTATCCGTCCGTCGGTTCGTGGTAAGGTTATGAACCCAGTAGATCACCCACACGGTGGTGGTGAAGGTAAGAACTCTATCGGTCTCAAGGCACCGAAGACCCCATGGGGTAAGAAGGCGTTGGGTGTTAAGACCCGCAAGCCGAAGAAAGCGAGTGACAGATTTATTGTGTCACGTCGTCCACGTCGTGGTAACACCAAGTAAGTATGTCTCGCAGTCTCAAAAAAGGCCCATTCGTAGACGAAAAACTCCAGAAGAAGGTAGATGCAGCACGCGCAGTTCGCTCGACGCTGCCTATCAAGACCTGGTCCCGCCGCAGCACGATCACGCCAGAAATGGTTGGTCTCAAGTTCGCGGTGCACAATGGTAAGGACTTCATTGAAGTACTTGTCATTGAAGATATGGTTGGACACAAGCTTGGTGAATTCTCACCAACCCGCAAATTCTTCCGCCATGGCGGTAAGATGCTCAAGACTGACGCCCCAGGCGCCAAGCCAGCAGCGGCAAAGCCAGCACCAAAGAAATAATTTCCGCATATGACGATTCAAGCAGAAGCACGACTCAACGGCCTGCACATTTCTGACAAGAAGGTGCGTCTTGTAGTCGACCTCGTTCGTGGTCTTCCGATCGAACAGGCATATGCGCAGCTCTCCGCAATGAACAAGGCAGCTCGCAAGCCAGTCATGAAGCTCATCAAGAGCGCAGAAGCGAACGCCGTACACAACAGCAAAGCAGATGCTTCGACGCTTGTTATCCACACCATTCAGGTGAACAAGGGTTCGATGCAGTATCGCTCGATGCCTCGCGCTCGTGGTACCGCTGCGCCGATTCGTCGCCACAGCTGCCACGTGTGGGTAACACTCCAGGGCACGGCACCAGATGCACAGCCAGCTTCCAGTGAAGCAGTGGTTGAAGCAAAGGCTGAGTAACACACAACACTATGGGTCACAACGTACATCCAAAAGCACACCGCTTGACCATTCTCTATCCGTGGGATTCCCGCTGGTTCGGACGTCACGGCAAGCCATACACCGCGCTCCTCAAAGAGGAAGTTGCAGTGCGCAAATTCCTTACGAAGAAATTGCGCGAGGCAGGTCTTGACTCACTCTCTATCGCACGCAATGCGAATGAAGTGACGGTTTCGGCACTCGTTGCAAAGCCAGGTGTGATTATCGGTCGCGGCGGCGCTGGTATCGAAGATCTCAAGAAAGAACTCCAGACCAAGTACTTTGCGAAGGATTCGAAGGTCAAGGTACAGGTGTTCGAAGTGAAGCAGCCATCTCTTTCGTCCGCGATTGTGGCTGAGCAGATTGTTGACGACACGAAGAAGCGCATGGCATTTCGCCGTGTGATGAAGTCCGCGATTGAACGTGTGATGAAGGCAGGAGCTGAGGGTGTGAAGTGCACAATGTCTGGACGTCTCAACGGCGCAGAAATTGCTCGTACCGAAACACTTGCACAGGGCAAGATTCCTCTCCAGACACTTCGCGCTGACATTGATTACGCACACACCGAAGCGCACACCATGTACGGCAAGATTGGTATCAAGGTGTGGATCAACCGTGGTCTCGTGTTCGGCGGCAAGCAGGACAAGTTCGCTCAAGAGAAAAACGCCTAACTGAACGTCTATGTTGCTTCCAAAAAAAGTAAAACACCGCAAGTGGATGAAGGGTCGCCGACGCATGAAAGGCATCGCGACCACGAAGTTGACCGTGGCGTTCGGTAGCTATGGCCTCAAGGCGACAACCCATGCATGGGTTACGAGCCGACAGATCGAAGCTGCACGTCGTGCTATGACACGTTTTGTGGCACGTGGCGGTAAGATTTGGATCCGTATCTTCCCAGACAAACCAATCACCAAGAAGGGTGCTGAGGTACCGATGGGATCTGGTAAGGGTTCGGTAGACCACTACGTATGTGTGGTTCGTCCAGGTACAGTAATGTTCGAGATCGATGGTGTTCCAGAAGCTACAGCTCGCGAGGCAATGGATCTCGCAGCATACAAGCTTCCATGCCTTACTCGATTTGTTCGCAAGTAATATGACGATCAAAGATCTTCGCACCAAACCACACGCAGAGCTTCTCAAGATGCTCCGCGAGTTGAAGGCAGAGCGCTTGCAGATCGAATTCGCATTGTTCGCCGGGCAGGAACGCAATGTGCGCAAGTTGCGCAACCTCAAGCGTGACGTCGCCCGTGTGGAAACGTGCCTCACACAGATGGGGCAAACAGCCACAAAATAATTTCAGTCTATGGAAAAGAAAACAACCGCAAGCTCCAAGGCGACAGCTGGCAAGAAGCCCGCTGCAGCCAAGGCAGCTCCAAAACCAAAGACAGCAGCCGCACCAAAAGCACCAAAGGCGCCTCGCGCACCACGTGCTGGAGCTCCGGCGGTTGTTCGTGATGGTCAGCGCCGCCGTATCACTGGCGTCGTGGTCAGCACCAAAATGCAGCAAACTGCCGTTGTTCGTGTGGACCGCATGAAGGCTCACCCGATCTATGGCAAGCGCTACCGCGTGAGCAAGAAGTTCCACGCACACAATGAGAACGACCAGTTCGTTGATGGCGATATTGTGGTGATGGAAGAAACTCGCCCAATGAGCAAGACGAAGCGCTGGCGCATTGTATCCAAGGCATAAAACGATACCCGTATGATTCAACATCGTTCCATGCTCGTCGTCGCGGACAACACCGGAGCTAAGCAGCTCCAGTGTATCCGTGTACTCGGCGGCTACAAAAAGCGTTACGCACAGATCGGCGACATTATCACCTGCGCTGTGAAGCAGGCTGCGCCTCGCGGACTTATCAAGAAGTCTGAAGTTGTGCACGCTGTGATTGTTCGACAGCACAAGGAGATCCGCCGCGCTGACGGAACGTACATTCGTTTTGACGACAACGCAGCAGTTATTATCGACCGAAAGAGCAAAGAGCCGAAGGGTTCTCGTATCTTTGGACCAGTAGCACGCGAATTGCGCAACGCTGGCTACCAGAAGATTGTTTCTCTTGCGCCGGAAGTTCTCTAATACCAACCGTATGAAGATGAAAATCAAAACCGGCGATCAAGTGAAAATCATCGCTGGCAAAGACAAAGGTAAGACAGGCAAGATCATTCAGGTGTTCCCAAAGGAAAACCGTGTGGTTGTTGAGGGTGCAAACATGCTCAAGAAGCACGTGCGCTCGATGAAGCAGGGTCAGCCTGGACAGCGCGTTGAATTTGCAGCGCCATTGCACGCTTCCAATGTAGTACTTGTTGAGAAGGAAGCTGCAGTTGCTTCGGAAGAGAAGAAGGTTGCAAAGCCAAAGGCTACGAAGAAGGCAACGGCAAAGAAGTAATACTATGCTTAAGGAACACTACCTCAAAACCGTTGTACCGAAGCTCAAGGAGCGCCTCGGTCGCACCAATCTCCTCTCACTCCCGAAGTTGCAGAAGGTCGTCATTAACGTAGGCGTCGGTAAGCACCTCAAGGACGAAGGCTACGTTGATTTCGTAGAAAAGACGATCGTTAAGATCACAGGTCAGAAGCCAATCCGCACAACTGCTCGCATTTCCATCTCGAACTTCAAAGTTCGCGAAGGTCAGGTGGTCGGTCTCAAGGTGACGCTTCGCGGCGCTCGTATGTACGATTTCACAGAGAAGTTGCTCCGCATTACGTTCCCACGTGTGCGCGATTTCCACGGTATTTCTACCAAGGGATTCGACAAGAACGGCAACTACACGATCGGATTCAAGGAACAGCTCGCATTCCCAGAAGTTACTGCTGAAGATGCGTCCCGTGTCCATGGTCTCGAAATCACCTTTGTGACGTCGGCTACTGACGCGAAGGAATCGCGCGTGCTCCTTGAGGAGCTCGGCTTCCCATTCAAGAAATAATCGAACACGTATGGCATCAGCAGCACACCGAGCAAAATCTGCGGCCGAACCGAAGTTCTCTACACGCAAAGTACGTCGTTGCTTTGCATGTGGTCGGTTCCGCAGCTACATGCGTGACTTCGATCTTTGCCGCATTTGTTTCCGCGAAATGGCTAACAAGGGACTTCTCCCTGGCGTTCGTAAATCTAGCTGGTAATTGTATGTTCACAGATCCAATCGCAGACATGCTCACCCGCATTCGCAACGCCGCACGCGTTCGCAAGGAATCGGTAGATATCCCACTTTCAGGAATGAAGATGGCTATTGCTGAAATCCTCGTACGTGAAGGCTATGTTGTGTCGGCAGTGCGTGTCGAAGACCCTCGTCCAACCATTCGCGTACGTCTCAAGTATCGTGGCTCCATGAGCGCGATCACAGATGTGCAGCGCGTGAGCACACCAGGACACCGCCGCTACGTCGGCAAGGACCATGTGCCAACGGTTCGCAACAACTACGGTATTGCTATCTTGTCCACGTCTCGCGGCCTTATGACAAATAAGGAAGCAAAGACAGCGGGCATCGGCGGTGAAGTGGTTTGCACCGTGTACTAATCGCAAGACTATGTCTCGTATCGGCAAACAAATCATCGTAATCCCAGCAGGCGTTGAGGTCACACTCACTGCAGCTGAGGTAAAAGTAAAGGGACCTAAGGGTACGCTTCTTGAGCGCATCCACCCACACGTCACCATCACGAAGGATGACGAAGGTCTCCACGTAGCAGTGAAGGATGAAGAAAAGAAAGCAGACCGCTCACTTTGGGGTCTCTACGCAAGTCTTCTTCAGAACATGGTTGATGGCGTAACCAAGGGATTTGAGCGCAAGCTCGAGCTCAATGGTGTCGGATACAAGGTTGCACTAGCAGGTAAGGGCATCAAGCTCGATGTTGGCTACTCGCACTCTGTACAGTACGATCTCCCAGAAGGAGTGACTGCTGTGGTGGAGAAGAACGTGATCACGCTCAGCGGCGCAAGCAAGCAGGCGGTTGGTCAGGTTGCAAGCAATATCCGCAAAGTACGCAAGCCTGAACCATACAAGGGTAAGGGTATCAAGTACGCAGAAGAAGTGATTCGCCGCAAGGCAGGTAAGACCGCAAAGGCGTAATACGTCTATGTCGTCTGCTGCATCGCATGCAGGTGTGAGCCGAGCAGGTGCGAAGCTCGCACATGCATGTGATGCATGGAAAGACCTCCCAATCCAAGGTGCGGTTGCAGCAGATCTCGGCTGTCACGCAGGAGGATTTACGGAAGTCTGGTTGTCGCATGGCGCCTCGCGCGTCTATGCAGTGGACAAAGGATACGGCGTACTCGACTGGAAGTTGCGCAATGATCCGCGCGTCGTAGTGCTCGAACGCACTGACGCACAGACCGTTGTCATTCCGGAACAAGTAGACGTGGTCTCCATCGATGTCGGTTGGACACCACAGAGCCGGATTCTCCCACACGCTCTCTCCATACTCCGCGAAGGCGGGCACATCGTGAGTCTTCTCAAGCCGCACTACGAACGCGTGGGACATGCTCGTGGCAAAAGCCATGGCATGCTCTCGCTCGAAGAGTGTATCGCTGAGAAGGATCGCGTAGTTGCAGCACTGATCGCCGATGGCATGCCCATTGTCGACGTGATTGCATCGCCCATCACCGGAGCCAAAGGAGGGAATCTCGAATTTTTACTCCATCTCATTAAACCGACGGTACTATGAAAGTGTTTACACAGCACAAAGCAGTGACGCGCATGCGCCGACATGGTCGCATTCGTGCAAAGATTAGTGGAACCGCAGAGCGTCCTCGCTTGAGCGTGTTTCGTGGCGCGCGCAGCATGTATGCGCAGCTTATTGATGACACCGCAGGCACCACAATTGTGGCGGTACACAGCGGCGCAGTGAAGGTAGATGCAGCAGGTGAGCGCAGCGCAAAGGTTGCCCTCGCATTTGCCGTAGGCAAGGCCATCGCAGAAGCAGCAAAAGCAAAGGGGATTACCACAGTAGTATTCGATCGTGGTGGTTTCCGCTATCATGGTCGTGTACGCGCGGTAGCCGATGGTGCACGCGAGGCTGGCCTTATTTTCTAGAAATTGTATGACAGACACATCGACACAACCAACGAAGCAGCAGGCACCTGGTGCCGTCGCTCCACAGAATGGTCCACGTCAGGGTGGCATGGGTGGTGGACGTCAGGGTCAAGGCGGTCCTCGCCGTGACGGTCAGGGTGGCGGACGTCGCGATGGCGGACGTGGTGGCAATCGCGAAGAGCGCGAAGTACCAGAGTTCGACCAGACCATTGTAGAGCTCGCACGTGTTACGCGTGTGACCAAGGGTGGTAAGCGCATGCGTTTCCGCGCAACCGTTGTTATCGGCGATCGCAAATTGCGCGTTGGATTCGGCGTTGCAAAGGCTGGAGACGTGCAGGCTGCAGTGAACAAAGCCGTTCGTCAGGCAAAGAAGCGTCTCATTCGCGTTCCACTCGTGAAGGACACAATCCCGTACGAAGTAGACGCGAAGTTCGGCGCAGCGATCGTGAAGCTCATGCCAGCACCAAAAGGATCTGGTGTTATCGCTGGTGGGTCTCTCCGAACCGTACTTGAATTCGCAGGTATTCCGAACATCTCGAGCAAGATTCTCGGATCCAAGAGCAAGATCAATAATATCAAGGCTGCATTCAACGCACTCGAGCAATTGACGCGTTTGCAGCGCTCCAAGAACTAACCGTATGTCAACGCTTGCACACGCACTCAAAAAGAATACCCTGAGCCGCCGCAACCGCACGCGTGTTGGTCGTGGCGACAGCAAACACGGCAACTACTGTGGTCGTGGTATCAAGGGTCAGCGCGCACGTACTGGTGGTAGCAATCGCATCAGCCGTCGCTCACTCATGATGAACTTGCGCAACTTGCCGAAGAACCGTGGCTTCAAGAGTCTCGCTCCAAAGGCATACACTGTTACGCTCGCTATGCTCTCGTCTGCTTTTGCAGGCAAGGCAGAAGGACGTGTAACTCCACACTCTCTCCTCAAGCTCGGTCTCATTGCCCAGTATGGTGCGGTGAAGATTGTTGGTGGCGGTGAGATGCGAAGCAAAGTCTCTGTTGCTGGCTGCGCCGTTAGCCCAAGTGCTAAGGAAGCTATCGAAAAAGCTGGCGGTTCGGTGAAGGCGTAATCCACGCCTGTCTTTTGGCCGGCCGTTGTGGCTAGCCGAACATTCATGTGCCGTTTATGAACACCCTCCGAAAAATCTTCTCGATTCCGGAATTGCGCAACAGCATCTTGTACGTATTGGGAATGCTGGTGCTCTTCCGACTCCTCGCGAGCATCCCGGTTCCAGGCATCAATACAGATAACTTGCGTCTCTTCCTCGAAGGGAACCAGTTCCTCGGACTCCTCAACATTTTCTCTGGTGGTACGTTGCAGAACTTCTCCATCTTGATGTTGGGTGTTGGTCCGTACATCACTTCGTCAATTATCTTCCAGCTCCTCACCATGGTGGTGCCACGACTCGAAGAATTGTCCAAGGATGGTGAATTCGGTCAGAAGAAGATCAACCAGTATACTCGTTATCTCTCTGTTCCATTGGCACTTATCCAGGCGTATAGCCTCGTTGTGTTGTTGCGCAGCTCATCGTTGCACATTTTGCCACTTGATATGACCTGGTTCGACACCCTTACTATTATGGTGGTGGCGACTGCAGGTACGACGTTCCTCATGTGGATTGGTGAGTTGATCACGGAGAAGAAGGTGGGTAACGGTATTTCACTTCTCATTTTTGCAGGTATCGTTGCTTCGCTCCCAACATCGATTGGTAACCTGATCGGCGCATACGATCCATCACAGTTGCCACTCTTGATCGCTATTGTGGTGTTGGTGCTTATTACGATCGTAGGTGTAGTATTTATCACCGAAGGTCAGCGCAATATTCCAGTGTCTTACGCACGCCAAGTGCAGGGGACACGTGTGGGATCTGGTATGACAACGTCATTGCCACTTCGCGTCAACATGGCTGGTGTGATTCCAATTATCTTCGCCATTTCGATGGTGACATTCCCACCGCTTATCGCGCAGTTCTTCGTGCGCGCGCAGACAGATTGGATTGCGTCGTCGGCTAACTGGGTTGTGAGCATGTTCCAGAACCAGACCTTCTACGGCATTATCTACTTCATTCTGGTTTTCGCCTTCACCTTCTTCTACACGTCGGTGGTGGTGCACCCAGATCGCATGGCAGAGAATTTGCAAAAGCAAGGTGCATTTGTGCCAGGTATTCGTCCAGGTTCTCAGACAGCGACCTACCTCACGAATGTCATCATGCGCATCACACTCGCTGGCGCACTCTTCCTCTCGATTATCGCTGTGTTGCCACTTGTTGTGCAGGGATTCCTCGGTACGAATGCGTTGAGCATTGGTGGTACCAGCATCCTCATCGTTGTAAGTGTAGCAATCGAAACCTGGAAACAAATCGACGGTCAATTGAGCATGCGCAGTTACGATGGTGTATAATACACGCATCGTAACCAACGCACTCTATGGGACTCCTTGATAGAATTCTCGGACAATTTACTGGTCGCCGTGAGAACAAGCACGGTGAAAAAGGTCCTGGCAGAGAACGACGCGAGGTTGCATCACAGGTGTATCACAGTCTGAAGCCGCTCATTGGGCAGAAGTACGATCATCTGAAGAATCACGAGACAGCACATGCGATCGCTGATGACGTGGTGAGAGATCTGCAAGGTGGAGATCGTGATGGCTGGGAATATCAGGGAAAAGAGAATGCAGAGAATATCAAACGCGCGCTGGTTTCGAAGTTGATGCACAAGTTCCACTTCACGGAGAAGCAAGCGTACGATATCGCTGGCAAACGTATTATCCCAATTGTTTGGAAGCACAAGAAATAGGTAGGTGATATGGGTGAACTAGGGGGACCAAAGCACATCTTGCTCATGGGTATCCAAGGCTCAGGCAAAGGCACGCAGGGAGAACGACTCTCTGCGGCTTTGTGTATCCCCACGATTTCAACAGGGGTGTTGTTGCGCGACAACATCAAGCGTAAGACAGAGATTGGTGTCCAGATCCAGGCTATTATTGAAGGTGGTAATTTGGTTCCAGATTCAGTAAGTGGCGCGTTGGTGGCTGCAAGATTGCAGGAGCCTGACGCAGTTGGTGGTTGGATTCTCGATGGGTATCCTCGTAACCTGCAGCAGGTGAAGGATCTCGACACATTTGCTACTGTTACGCATGTGATTGCGATTGAGATTGACGACGACGAGGCAGTTCGTCGAATTACAGGACGTCGGCAGTGCACACAGAATCATATTTATCACGTGGACTTCAATCCTTCGAAGGTTGCAGGTGTGTGTGACGTGTGTGGTGAGGAACTCGTACAGCGTGCGGACGATGTGGAGGAAGCAGTCCGCAAGCGTTTGGAAATTTTTCATGCAATGACGCAGCCGCTTATTGCGGTGTATGCGGATCGGGGATTGGTGCATCGCATTAATGGGCAGCAGAGTATTGAAGCGGTGCAGAAGGATGTTTTTGCAGCCGTGGGTTTGTGAACTTGGTAATTTTTGCGATCAGCTGGATTTCGTTGGGTATTGCGCTGTGTACAGCGCAATATTTTTTGTTTGGGATTGCGTTGGCTACAAGTGTGGTGGTGTTGGTGATCAGTGGTGGGCTGGCGTTGGTGTTGGCACGAAGGGTTTCCGTCGAGTCTGCACCTGCTCCTGTTGTGTCTTCAAGTGAAGGTGGCGCAGTTGCGTGGTATCTCAAGGCACTGGTGGCTGCGATAGTACTTGCGCCAGTGTGGGTGTTGCGAACTGATGCAGCAGTGGTTACTCCGTGGTGGTACGGTTCGTGGCTTACGGGTGTAGTCTGTGCGATGTACGGATTAGGTACGTGGTATCTCCTGATGCGCGGGAATCAAGAGAGTCGAATGCTTTTGGCCTTGCATGGGCTTGTTACATTCGGATTGGCGCAGTTTGTATTTGTGCATGGGTATGGATTTGATCCGGTGGTGCATGAAGCAGCACTACGTGAGGTGGTAGCGCATGGGCAGGTGTTGCCATTGCAGTTCTTGTATAGCAGCTACTACGCCGCGTTGGCGGGAGTACATTTTGTTACTACGATTCCCATTGCGTTGTTGAGTACTTGGATTGTGCCGGTAGCTGCGGCGATGATGCAGGCGTGGGTTGCTCCGTGGGCATTTGAAGTGTTGTGGGGGATGCAGGCGCTGACAGCGCGTCGTGCTGCAGTATTGCTGGGAGTGGTAAGTGTGCCGATTTTTGTGCTGTCTACTCCGTGGAGTGCGGGAGTATTGTTGACTGTCGTGTTGCTGCTGCTTGCGCCGCTGGCAGCGAGGCACACGATCCCTGTCTTAGTGTTTTTTGGAGTACTTATCCTCGCTACGGGTCTCCTTCATCCGCTCATTGGTATTCCTGTAGCGTTGAGTGGAGCAATTGCGTTGTGGCGAGTGCGTGGACGAGTCAGCGTGGTAAGTAGTGTGTTCATGATTGTGCTTGCACTTGTTGGATTGTTTGGGTGGATGCGTATGCGCAGCGGTGTTCCATTTTTCGAACAGGCGAATTCGTGGGTTAGTGGTGCGCAATTCGTGATGAACACGTATGGTGTTCGATTGGGATTCTTGGTTGCAGGAATATATATTCTCATGAAGTCGCGTTCTTTTGTTCCTGAGATGTATCGACGTGTTGCGAGTGGGCTTGTTGCTGGTGTTGGGATCAGCGCGGTGTTGTTGTGGATGTTTGTTCCGGCGCCGAATGTTGCTGCGATTGATCAGTATGAATATGCGTGGCGCCTGTTGCTCGTCGCGTTGGTTGTCATTGTTCCGGCGATTGCAGTCGCTGCAGCGAGATACACCGCACGCACGCAGTCTGCCGCACTGGTTGTTGTTCTGGCAGTTGCTATGACGTTGAGCTGGTACGCAATGTATCCATCAGCAGGTTCGACGGTGCGGGTGGTTTCGGGTGCAGATATTCGCAGCGCGCAATGGATTACTACTGGCACAGTGTTGTGTGATCAGGTCTTCGCACAAGCGGGGCTCAAAGTACATGGGTTTCCATCTCGATTTCCTGTGGATGCGACGGGGGATAGCGCGCTTCGGTCAGAAGTGTTGTTGCATCAGTCGGTTGCTGAGGCTATTGCAGGCATCGAAGGACCAGTCTTTGTGGTGGTGCATTTGTATTGGTATCGCGCGGCGCAGATCGATCTGGAGGCGCGTGTTGCAGGGCTGGAATTGGTGCGCGAAGATGCGCAAGTACGAGTCTACAGTACGCCCATGGACACGAGCACTCTGGTGCGGTAGGCTGTCTTTGTATGCGTCTCAAATCTCTCGAGGAAATTGCAAAAATTAAAGAAGGTGGGCTATTGCTCGGCCAAATTCTGGCTGAAGTTGCTGCAGCAGTTGCACCTGGCGTGACGACTCGTGAGCTCGACGCGCTTGCAGAGCGTCGCATTCTTGAAGTGGGTGGCAAGCCAGCGTTCAAGGGGTACAAGGCAGGTGGCAAGAAAGGGTTTCCAGCGACATTGTGTACCTCGGTAAATGAGGTGGTTGTGCATGGTATTCCTAACGACACCGCACTCAAGTCTGGTGACATTATTGGTCTGGATATTGGTATGGAGTGGCCGTACAAGAAGGGGAGCAAAGAGAAAGGACTTTTCACAGATACTGCTATCACTGTTCCCGTGGGTGTTATTGCACAATCAGCGCAGCAGCTCCTTACACGCACGCAACAGTCGTTGTATCGCGCCATTGCAACAGTTGGACCTGGATCTGCAATTGCTGATATTGGTCGCGCGGTGGAGGAATATATTCGTCCATTTGGGTATGGCATTGTCGTTGCGCTTGTGGGACATGGTGTGGGACATGAAGTACACGAAGAACCAAATATTCCCAATGTGTGGCTCAAGCGGTTTGCGACTGAGAAGTTGGTTCCTGGCATGGTCATTGCGATTGAGCCGATGATTAATGCAGGTACGTATGAGGTAGATATTGCGCGTGATGGCTGGGCAATTCTGACGCGTGACGGCAAGAACTCTGCGCATTTCGAACACACGGTGATTATCACTGAGGATGGAGCTGTGGTTGCAACGCGTCGACCTGATGAACTATGAAAAATATCCTTGCCGTAGACTACGGCAGCAAATGGGTCGGACTTGCGTATGCGCCTGCCGGCACGAGTATTGCATTGCCGCATGGCACCATAGCACGCACTGATGATGCACAAGTCGTCGCGCAGATTGCTGCGCACGTTGCGCGCGAATCAGTCGGACTGATCGTTGTGGGTATGCCACTCATGCTCTCAGGTGATGAGAGTGCACAGTCCAAACGAACCAAAACATTTGTAGACCTTTTGCGCCCTGCGGTGACATGTGAAGTCCGGACATATTCCGAAGCACACACCAGTAGTGAGGCTGCGTCTCGCGGTGGATCAGGATCGAGTATTCACGAGCGTTCTGCCATGGTGCTCCTCGAAGACTGGTTGGAAATGCATCACGAGTAATGGTGCGCTATGGCAACGATCCTCACCACGCACGATGCCATTGTCCTTGCCGCGCGTCCGCACAAAGAAAACGATCTCCGTATTAGTTGGTATTCCCGCACGCATGGGTTGTGTGATGCGATTGCTATTGGTGCACGCAAATCCACGAGTAAGCAGCGCATGCGTCTGGAGCCGGGGACGGTGACATTCCTTACTACAGCGCAAGGAAAACAATTTGATCGGGTGATTTCTTCTGAGCCAGTGCGTGTGCCAACGGCGTTGCGAGAGACGCTTCTTGGGATGCAAGGTTTACAATTTTTGTGTGCAATTATTTTGGAAACACAGCGACAAGCAGATATGCAGCATGGGCTGTGGGATGTGTTGCTGGTTGCAAGAATGTATTTGGAGGAGCAAACACTCACTCCGGGACTTGTGGATGCGTGGTCACAGCAGCTGGGCCGACGCATTCTCGAGGCAGCTGGATTTGCAGCACCAGCGCATCATGTACGAACGACGATGGAGACGTATTTCGAGCGGCCGTTGCGCGCCTGGGCGATTTTGGAGTTGTAGTAAATAAACACCCCCTTCCGCAGTTACTTTGGAAGAGGGTGTTGGTTATAGGTGCGGTCCGCTCTTTGTCTTGCGACGCAGAGCGGACCGCGAAACTCCGCGTTTTCTTCGGTCCCTAGGTGTGTGGCTTGAGCATCTTACATGCCCCTTGTTATTCCACCCACGAACCTTGGGTGGCCGATTCTTGGCGCGTTTGCCACACACATTATCACATTGCACGTGTCGATGCTCTGTGAACTGTCTGTTCTACTAGCCGTTGGACTCGGCTAGGGGAGGGAGCGACACGCTCTCCACCATTCCATCGGCGACATTTCTTCGCCAGCGCTGCGGCAACTCATTCAATGAGAGGCCCGGCCTTGCAATTCGTGTTACACCTGGTTCAAGTGGTGTGAACGCAATCGCATGGTCGAAAAGGTGAGTCCTTGGTGCACAGTGGCACTGTTTTCCCTTTTTCAGCGAATAGTATACCAAAATGGGCGAGCCGGCGTTCCAGAGTCGCTGTCGTTTGAGAGACTTTCGTCACTCACGATTAGCGATCTCAGGGCGTCGATTGGTTCCAATACTACCAGATTCTAGAAATTTGTCAAGGGGGTCCACTCTCTGGTAGAGTTATTCCATATGAAAACACTTACTCCGGTTGCAAAATTAGGCGAATTTGTAGGGTCTGAGGTCACGCTCGGGGGGTGGGTATACAATTTTCGCTCGTCGGGGAGCATCATGTTCCTCCAAATTCGCGATGGGTCAGGGTTTGTCCAAGCAATCCTGAACAAGCAGGATGCTGATGATGCAGTCTGGGAAGCAGCACAGACAATCACGCTCGAAACATCTGTCTACGTCACAGGCGTAGTCGCGAAGCATCCAAAGAAAGAGGAGTACGAGTTGCAGGTGCGGGGATTGGAGATCGTATCGGTTGCGCAGGAGTATCCGATTGGCAAAAAGGAACATGGTCCGGATTTCTTGATGGAGAATCGTCATCTTTGGTTGCGTGCGCCATCGCAGTGGGCGATTCAGCGTGTGCGCAACACAGTGATCAACGCGATTTACGAATATTTCAACAGTAATGGGTTCACGAAGATTGATTCGCCGATTTTGACGCCTAATGCGTGCGAAGGGACGACGACGCTCTTCGAGGTGCCGTACTTCGAAGAAGGCACCGCGTATTTGTCGCAGTCGGGGCAGCTCTATATTGAGGCGGCGATCATGTCGCTGGGCAAGGTGTTCGACTTTGGTCCAGTATTTCGTGCGGAGAAGAGCAAAACACGTCGACATCTCACAGAATTCTGGATGATGGACGCAGAAATGGCGTTTCATGATCAAAAAATGAACATGGAGGTGCAGGAGGCGATGGTCATGCACATTATTACGCGCGTGCTCGAGCTCAACCGACCAGAGCTGGCAATTCTTGAGCGCGATGTGACGGCGCTTGAGCGCATCAAGACTGGATTTGTGCGCATGACACATGCAGAAGCTGTGAAATATCTCCAGGCGCATGGATCTGATATCAAGGAAGACGAGGATCTCGGCAATGACGATGAGACGTTGCTCACGAAGGAGTTCGGTCAGCCGGTATTTGTCACCAACTGGCCAGCGCACATCAAGGCGTTCTATATGAAGCCAGACCCAACCAATCCTGGGACGGTGTTGTGTGCCGATCTCGTTGCACCAGATGGGTATGGCGAGATTATTGGTGGCTCGCAGCGTGAAGATGATTACGAGACACTCAAGTCCAAGATTGAGTATGAAGGATTGTCGCTTGAGGCATTCCAGTGGTATCTCGATTTGCGCAAGTATGGCTCGGTTCCTCATGCAGGATTTGGCATTGGTCTCGAGCGTATGGTTGCGTGGATGACAGGTGTACATCACATTCGTGAGACGATTCCGTTCCCACGAACGATTTCAAGAATTTATCCGTAAGACTATGGAACGAAGCACTGCAGTAGAAACCGTTGGACGCGAAGGATCCGAGGTGCTCCTCAAAGGATGGGTGTTGGCCCGCCGCAACATGGGCAAGATTGTTTTTCTTGATGTGCGCGATCGCTCAGGCATTGTGCAAGTTGTGTGCGTTCCTGCTGAGCTCGATGCAGAGTCTGCTGCAACGCTCGACACGATTCGTGGTGAATTTGTGCTGGAAATCCATGGTGTGGTGCAGGCGCGTGGCGCGAAGCAGATTAATCCGGACATGAAGACTGGTACTGTTGAGGTACTTGCGAAGCGCGTAGCAGTACTCGCGACCTGTCCAGCGCTTCCGTTCGAAATTGACCGAGACACCTCGCCTGTTACCGAAGAATTGCGTCTCAAGCATCGCTATCTCGATATGCGCAGTGAGCGTGTGCAGCGCAACGTGCGTTTGCGCAGCGAAATGGTTCGGCTCATGCGCGAGTATTTCTTCGCGAAGGATTTCGTGGAAGTCGAGACGCCGTATCTCACACAGTCGACGCCTGAGGGATCGCGCGACTTCATCATTCCATCACGCCTCCAGCCTGGTAAGTTCTTCGCGCTCCCACAGAGTCCGCAGCAGTACAAGCAGCTCTTGATGGTGGGTGGTATTGAGCGGTATTTCCAGATTGCACGCTGCTTCCGCGACGAAGATCCTCGAGCAGATCGTGGATTTGAGTTCACGCAGCTCGACTTGGAAATGAGCTTTGTGAACCGCGAGGACGTCATGCAGACCCTCGAAGAGATGACTATTCTCGTCATGGAGAAACTCGGCTACACGATCAAGCAAAAACCATTTCCACGCGTGACATATAAGGAGGCGATGGAGAAGTATGGCGCAGACAAGTTCGATTTGCGCACCGAAGAGGACAAAGCTAATGGAGTGCTTGCATTTGCTTGGGTGATCGATTTCCCATTCTTTGAGAAAGATGAGAAGTCCGGTGGCTGGACGTTTACTCACAATCCGTTCTCGACGCCAATGCCAGAGTTCGTAGAGGATCATCTTGCGCATCGTAATGTCGAGAACATTGTGACCGCGCAGTACGATCTCGTGTGCAATGGATATGAAGTGGGTGGCGGCTCGATTCGTGCACATTTGCCAGAATTGTTGCGCGCCACGTACGAAATCATGGGGTACTCTGCAGAGGAAATTGACGATTCCATCGGCCACATGCTCGATGCGTTCCAGTATGGTACGCCACCGCACGGCGGAATTGCGCTAGGAATTGAGCGCCTCATTATGATTCTCACTGGTGAGAAGTATGTGCGCGAAGTACAGGCGTTCCCAATGACAGGATCTGGTAATACCGCTGTCATGCATGCGCCTGCAATGATTTCAGACAAGCAAGCAACCGAATATCACATCAAGCCGGTGATGCCGGAGAAGAAATAGCGGGTATGCCCGGATTTGTTGTCAGCCACGAGCAATTCTCCGGGCCGCTCGATTTATTATTGCAATTGATCGAAAATTCGAAATTAGAAATCACCGAAATCTCACTTGCGCGTGTGACTGAGGATTTCTTTGCGTATCTGGAGACACACGAGGAGATGCCGGCGTATGAGTTGGCAGACTTCCTTGTAGTTGCGTCGCGTCTGTTGTTGCTCAAATCTCGTGCGATTCTCCCGTCAGCACTCTATCCTGCGGAGGAAGACGTCGGGGATTTGGCTGGTCAGCTGCGCATGTACAAGCGTTTCGTAGAAGCGAGTAAGCAGCTAGAGACAATGCTCGCACAAGGTCAGGTTTCCTATGGTCGCGAGCAAGTAGTGATTCAACGTGCTGCAGGATTCTATCCGCCACCGAGCATGTCCGCTGCGGTACTTCGCAGAGCGTTTGAAGTGGTCATCGACAAGCTCAAGCCACTTGCGAAACTGCCTGAGACTGCGATCAAGCGTGTGATCTCTGTGCGTGAGCGCATCGATCATTTGCGCGAGTGGATTCGTGGTGCGGGAGATGCTGGTTCGTTCCACTCCTTCATCAGCAAGGCAACAGACAAGCACGACATTATTGTGACGTTCATTGCGATGCTGGAGATGGCAAAGCAGCGCGAGGTGGAGCTCGATCAGGACGATGTGTTTGGTGATATTATTGTTCGTACGCGCGGCGCGTGATATCCTAAGAGTTACGCTATGTCTCTCCAATCTCAAATTGAAGCAGTGCTATTCGTCTCCAGTCAGCCGATGAAAGTAGGACGAATACAGAAATTACTCGCGGTGAGTAGCGAGGATGTTGTTGCTGCACTTGCGGCACTGGAGACCAAGTGGAATACCGAGGAATCTGGTGTGTGGCTCATGCGCACTTCGGATGAGGTGCAGCTCATGTCGCGACCTGAACACGCAGAGCTCATTGCGGACTTTGTGAAGGACGATATGGTGGGCGAGTTGACACGGCCGTCGCTGGAGACGCTTGCGATCATTGCGTATCGTCAGCCGATTAGCAAGCCTGAACTCGAGCATATTCGTGGTGTGAATTGCAGTCTGATTTTGCGTAATTTGCTGATGCGTGGGCTCATTGCTGAACGCGAAGATAGCGTGCGCATGCAGACTACGTACACAGCTACCATGGATTTTGTTCGACTGTTAGGTGTGACGTCGGTAACGGAGTTGCCCGAATATAATGCGCTGCGCGAACATCCGCTTATTGCAGATATGATGGCTGCAGCTGACGCGTCAGTTGAGCCGGCGTCACCTGAAATACCCACCACATGATTAGTCTTTTTCTTTTTGCCTGTGTTGTTTTCTTTAGTGTCTGGTTGAGTCCTGGTATTTCGTTGCAGTGGCCCAAGTGGGGTCAGTCGCAACAGCAGGAGATGGGAAGACTCACTCTCTCCGAGGGTATCCGTGTGCGAACTGATGTCGACAGCCCTCGAGGTGATGGACGCCTGCCAGTCAATCTCGACAAACTCATTGCACCGCGCAAAGATCTGGACGCGGAATTCAGTGCGCCACTCTCTGCTGCGAGCGTCATCGTAGTGGATAATGCGAGCAATAGCGTGCTCTTCAGCAAAAACATGGATGAGGTTCGATCAATGGCAAGCATCACGAAGTTGATGACAGCACTTGTCTTTCTTGATACGTCGCCAGAGATGACGGAGTATATGGTTATTGCTCCGAGTGATGTACGCGAAGGGTCTGAGTATATTGTGAGCGGTGATCGGTTGCGCGTGCGTGACGTGTTCAATACGATGCTGATTGGATCGAGCAACACTGCAGCTGTTGCGCTTGCGCGACACACGGGGATTGCTCCAGAGGAATTCGTAGCACGTATGAATCAAAAGGCGAAGGTACTCGGACTTTCGCAGACAGTATTTGCCGAGCCAAGTGGCTTGGATCCAGCAAATGTATCCACAGCTCGCGAGCTTGTGTCGCTTACACGTTATGCGCTATCTCGAGAAGAGATTCGTGGCAGTGCGCAGCGCCAGGCGTACACGATTTATCCAGCAGGAGATACGACGCGCAACGTGGCAACGACGAATTGGCTCATGACGGGTCAAGTGCGTCGTGTGAGTGACGCAGAGATTGTTGGAGGAAAGACGGGGTATATTGATGCATCAGGATACAATATTGCAGTGACATTTAGTCACAACGACCACGACATTACGGTCGTGGTGTTGGGGTGTGCAGATGTGTTTGCGCGCTATACGGAAAGTGATCTACTTGCGCGGTGGGTCTATGATCACTTCACGTGGGAGAGTACGAGCGGAGAGAGTGATTCTTAGTGGAAGTAGCGTGTAGCGGCGTCCCACATCTCTGGGGCGCCGGATTTTTTTTGTTGGTACCACCACTCTACACCCCAGAAATAGATCGTAGAGAATCCGGAGCGTCGCGCATAGTCAACGATTTCGTGGAACATCTGCGGATTCATAAGCTCGGTAGATTCGTTGCGGCTGAGCTGGGTGAGTGCAACTGGCGCCCATGGTTCGCCTTGCAGCTCGGAGAGGAATATTGCCTTCACCCCTTGTCTGCGCACGTACCACTGTCGGAATGCGTAAAATGGTGGAGAGACAGGGTAGGTGATATGCCCTGTTTTTTCATTCCAGACCGTGCGGTAGAGACTCACACCTAGGAGATCTGCTTCGCGGCCGGTTGCGCTCCAGTTGCTGAATTCTCCGCTGGCGGTTGTGATAATGGGGCGGTTATCAAGTGATCGAACAAGATCGATTTCACGCTGCAAGAATGCGTGGTCAGGCTCAGGGCATTCTCCAAAGAAATCCAAAAGTGGCTCGTTCTCAACTTGCCATGCTGTGATCACTGGATCGTGCTTGTAATGTGTAACGACAGCGGTGAGGAGCTCAAGAATCTGCTCTTGTTGCTGCGCTTCAGAAAGTGGCTTGGCCCATTCGGGTACGTGGCACTCTGGCCAGCGAGGGAGTCGACGACCGATGGCGAGAACTACTTTGCCGTTTTTTGCACGAACTTGATTAATCTGCCAATCGAGATCATCGAATCGGTAGGTATCGTCTGGCCACTCCGTGTCATTCCAGTACGCAGAGAGCCGGAAATTGCGTACCTGGAGATCATCAAGTATCGCAGTAAATGTTTCGCGCCAATCAAGACCGAGGTTCTCGGTGTGTGGTTTGCTGAAAGTGACACCGTACACCGGTGGAGTCTTGGGAGTGAAGTTCCAAGAGTACGACCACCAGTACACAACACCAATGAGCAACAACACGAGCATGGTAATTGCTGCGTGTTTGCGTCGGTGCTCAGGGATGCGGACCATCTCCATCATACGTATGTCTCGGGTTCTTCATGTGCAGAATGTCCCAAGTAGCGGAACATGTCGTGTGAGATGCCATTCATCTTCGCAATGTGTGCAAAGAGAAATGCGCTGTTGCGAGGGGTACGTTTTTGCGTCTTGTAGTCTACTTCAATCATGCCAAACCTTGGAGCAAAACCTTTGTTCCACTCGAAGTTGTCGATGAGCGACCAGTAGCAGTATCCGCGTACGTCAGCGCCAGCGCGGATCGCGTGGTATGTCTCCTTGAGGGAGCCGACCATGAATCGGCTGCGACGGTGGTCGTTTACCGCTGCAAGGCCGTTCTCTGTGACATAGATGGGCACTCCGTATTGTCGCATGTTCATGATGCTCTGGAAGAGACCATTGGGGTATAACTCCCATCCGAGATCTGATCCTTCGCGATGTTCTTCGCGCGAATCCATGGTGCGGAATGAGAATATACCACTCTTGCGAATGCGAACGTGGAAATAATAATTCACGCCAATATAATCTTGGTACCGCCGACCCGCAAGTGAGAAGAAATGATGGTTCCAAAAGTAGTTGAGCAGGCGCATCTTGATGTAGTCGTCGAATTCCCACCATTGGTATGATTCAATGGAGAAAACGTTTTGTGCAATGCCGACTTTTGCATCATCGATCTGTGCGTGGATCAGCTTGTACGCACGTCGATGCGCACGTGCGAGGTGGCGCGTGACGCGGTAATAGGCCCAAACCGATTTTCGTTGTGGGGGCCATTCACCTCGCAAGAAGCTGTTGCTCGCATACACATTCGGCTCGTTGATCGTGCACCACAGATCAACATATTCACGGAATTCCGGAATAATACGACGAACAAAACGCTCAAAAAGTGCAACAGATTTGCGTGATTCCCAGCCACCCATATTTGCAAACCAAATAGGATTGGTGAAATGGTGGAGTGTGAGCATGACCGTCATGCCACGATCCTTGAGTGCGTGTAGCATGTCACGATAGTGCGCGATAGCTTCTTCGTCGAATTGTCCAGGCTCAGGCTCGATGCGACTCCATTCCACAGAGAGGCGGTGCATGGTGTGGCCGAGTTTTTGTGCGAGATCGAAATCGCTTTCGTAGCGATTCCATTGGTCCGCTGCGTCGCCTGATTCAGTGCCGTCGAGAATATTGCCAGGCTCACGTTCCCACGCGGACCACTCGTTCTCGTTGCCGCCTTCTACTTGATGCGATGATGTTGCAGCGCCCCAGAGGAATCCACTTGGGAAGTGGAGTGTGTCGTGATCATGGATTTTGCAGGTGGCGCAGACAGGGGAGGATGTGGAAGACTTTTTGCGCATAGAAGTTAGGAGTGAATGCCGAGGAGTCCTAGGCCTGCAAGGATACATGCGATGGCGATGACCGCGAGGAACATATGCTTGCCACGCAAATTCTCATTGAGAATGCTTGGGTAATTGCGGCCCATGTACAGTGCGATGACCAGCACGAGCATGTACTGGAGTCCTTGGATGGACTGCACGAGCGTTGCGCTGGTGAGTGCGGTAGCAAGATGCAACAGGATGAAAGCCATTGCGGAGAAGACCTTGTTGGAGAGCAGGAGCCATTCGAATTTCGTGCGCTTGCGCTGCGAATCTTCCTTGAGCGCCTTGCGAAATCCGTGGGAGAAGAGCATCGCAATTGCGGGAATGCCGCTACCAACCAACCCCCATGTGAATGACTGGATAAATGGCGCATTATCGTACGCATACTTGGCCAGCACAAAGCATCCAGCGTAGAAAAGCGCAGAGATGCACATGTCTGCGATTGTCATTGCAACATGTTGCGTGCGCTTGGTTGCAGGGTATGAGAACCCAATGAT
This sequence comes from Patescibacteria group bacterium, assembly GCA_038065555.1. Taxonomy (GTDB): domain Bacteria; phylum Patescibacteriota; class Patescibacteriia; order Magasanikbacterales; family JBBTQS01; genus JBBTQS01. The sequence goes on along the minus strand of JBBTQS010000001.1, from coordinate 462,158 downwards.
GACAGATCCAAAAACCAGCAGACCAAAACCGATATTTGCAGATCCTGGTAATGCTTCGCCAAAGTAATACCACGCAAGAAGATAGGTGAAGATCGGCACCATCGCGCCAATAAACGGAGCAACGCGTGTCACTTCCATATGCCGCATTGCGCGGAAATGAAAGACGTTACCAATAGTGAACGCAGCACCTGATGCGAGTGAAATCAGAACGATCGTTGCGGAGACTGGGGCCAGAAAGGGGAGGAGCACAATCGCTGCCGGAACGGGAATAAATCCAACCCAGAATGCATACACATACTCATTAGGCATCGCCGAAGTTACGACCAATCGATCGGCAACGTGTACTGCTGCGTAGAGCGTGTGACCAATGAGTGCAAAGATCGTTCCAAGGTGTGCGAACATAGTTGCGCAAAGTATAGCAAAAATTCGCGCATTGCAGAAGTAAAACAAAACAGGCTAGAATGCCTGTTTTGTTTCTTGGTACCAGGGGCGGGAATTGAACCCGCGACCTTAGCGTTATGAGTGCTACGCTCTTACCAACTGAGCTACCCTGGCGTAGAGAGTGGAAAGATGGCCTGCTCGGCCAATCTTTCCCGAACGGAGTCAGGGTAGCCGCCGAATGAGTGTGCTACTCATTCGGTGCAACCATGGCACGTTCACTTGATTAGTACAGATCTAACACAACAACCTCTGGCAATGTGAACAGTCTCGCTCTTGGGCCGGACTCGCCAAGCCCCGAGGTCACGTAGAGTGGAATACCACCCCAGCTCGAAAATCCACGGTACCACTGCGCTGGAAGGTCAGTATATGCATTGCCGATCGCACCCAAAAAGGGCAACCGGACCTGGCCCCCGTGCGTGTGCCCTGATACTACCAAAGACAGGGTCCGTGGGTCAATACCCATGGAGCTGGCGTACGGGATGAATTTGAACAGCAAATCGGGGTTGTGAGAGACAAGAATAGTAGGTGTTCCGGTGGCTACAGGCTCAAAACGGTGGAAGCTGTCCGCGTCAGCCCATATGTCATCTACGCCGTAGATCGCGATATCTTGTCCGCGCACAGTTGTGGTCGCCATTCTGTTGGACAGTAATCGCACGCCAATGTCGGTGAGTGTGCGCGTGAGCTCTGGTACGACTGATCCTGTGTGCTCAGGGGAGATTTGGCGATTTCCAACGCCATGTTCGTGATTGCCCGCGACGGCAAAGAACGGATATTTTTGTGCCAGTTCGCCAAGGGGGCGCAGGAATTGCGATTCGTCCGTGGTCTGCGTTCCATCATTCTGGACAAAGTCGCCTGGGTAGAGGATGAAGTCTGGGGCAGCAGCGTCAACCTTCCTGACTACACGCCGAACAAACTCGTCACGCAAATAGGGACCTACTTGGATATCTGAGATGATGGCAATGCGAATGGGTGCGTCAACCGTCGCGAGGTCGAGCTGCTCATGGTTGGTAACAATAATGTGCGGCTCAATAAATGATCCATAAAATATCCCACTCGCCATGGCAGCACACAAGATGGCGAGCACGAGTGATGCAGTTCGGTGTCGCCCGGCCCAGAGTGTTCTGTCGCGGCGATCACGCAACAAAAAGTATGCGAGTAGCCCCGCAGGAATGATGCCCAGGAGAATGAGCGCGTCAAAAAAGAGGGGAGTCCACAACATATTATTGCGCGGATTTCTTGCGGCGTCGGCGCTGGAGTTCGCTCCAGACAAAGTAGGCAGCAGCAACAATGATTGCAAGGACCATCACGTAGTCTAGCCAGTGCGTGTACTGATCGAGTCTCTGCCAGTTGCGACCGAGTTGATATCCAACCACTGTGAGGATGAGATTCCACAAGAATGCGCCGATCGTGGTGTAGATCAGGAATGGTGCGAGACGCATTTTGCCCATGCCCGCAGGGATAGAGATGAGATGTCTCACCACAGGAATAAATCGACTCACAAAAATCGTCCATTCACCTTTGCGCTCGAAGAATTTCGCCGTGAGATCGAGATGATGTTCGTTGAGGAGGAACCATTTGCCAACACGCAGCACCAATGGACGGCCGCCGTAGAGTCCCATGTAGTAACTGATCAGTGATCCAATGATGGAGCCAACTGTGGACGTAACGAGCACTCCTGCCCAGGTGAATCGTCCAGTGAGAATCAGCGAGCCAGCAAATGGCATCACTGCTTCGCTAGGCACGGGCGCAATCATACTCTCAAGGATCATGAGTACGGTGATACCTGTGTATCCAAGGGTGTCGATGAGGTTGGTAACCCACACAATGAGGTGTTCAGTCAGCGCCATAGGTGTTGCAGTGAATAGAGTCTTTATACCATTCATGGACAGAATTTTCCAGATCAAAATGAATGAACCCCCTGACATGCGTGACGCGTGTCAGGGGGTTCGGGGGTCCTGATCAGTTCTGCTCGAGCAGGCGGAAGATCAGGTTGGCGCAGGTTTGCATCTCATCGGGCATGTGCGTTCTGACCGTGATGAGCACGGGGAACTTCAGTGACCTGGGGATCCACTCACCGCCGTTGCGCATTGACCAGCGGTAGTGCTGCGGGATGCGACGAATGGTTTCGCGTAGTTTCACGATTCGAGCGGTGCGCGTACCCTCCCATGAGGATTGCGCAGTTTCGAAGATCGTGCCTTCGTAGATGTGGTCAGGGGCGCTGATGATCCCGCCGATGAGGTTGTCGAAGTCACAGACCGTGCGCACGAAGTGCACGGGCGTGTTGGCACTGCGTGCCTTCATGAGCAGTGTCGTACGCTTTGCGGTACTCACGAAGTCTGAGTCGAGAATGACGTTGGCACCACGTTGCAGCGCGACGAGCATCAGGTGTTCGGCGATGATGCGAACGTGGTTGGACGAATCGATTCCACCTACACTTGTTGCTCGCAGATGTGTGCGGATGGCGTCGCCTTCAATGATCACTGCGCCGATGCGTTTGGCGAGGATCTTCGCGAATGTGGTTTTGCCGGATCCGACGATCCCGATCAGCGCGATGACGTGTTGTGTACTCGTGTGCCGCTCGGGGCAGTCGAGTGTCTCGGTGAGCTGTGTGCACAGTGCGGCTGCACTGCTGTGCATCGAGTCGATTTGTCTGAGGACGACTTGTTCGAGTCGATTGAGAACTCTTTTGAGCATGATCCCTCCGTCCCTTGGTGATTGGGACTGGCAACAATAGCGCAGCAGTGCGCATTCGTCAATATTGTGAACCTCACCAAAACGCCAGCGCCCCTTGAACACATCGTGTGTCCAAGGGGCGTGGGTTGGTTGGTGGGGTGGTTCAGGGCTCGACGCCGAGCGCCTGCGCGATCGGCACCCGGAACTCCATGGGGGTCTCGAGGCGCAAACCGATGGAGGTCCATCGGATGTTTGTCCCTTCGTCGACGTTCCCTGCACCGATCGGTATCAGGCTTTGGTCGTCGAAGCGACCGCGGATTGCTTCGAGCAGCTTGGTGTGCGAGGTGAAGCCCGAGGCGCCACGCTCGCTGACGATCAGCGTCTGCGTACCTTGCAGGTTTGAGAAAAGTAAGAACGTCAGTGCCATGTACTGCGCGTCTTCCTTCTCGTAGTCCTGTTCTTTTCCGAATGCGATCATGCGCACTTTCATCGGCTGGCTCCTGTGGTCCTGGGATTTGTTGTCAGGACGACGCAATGTAGCGTACCTAGAGACAAGTGTCAATGGGGAGCGCAATACCACACCGCCTCCCTAGGCTCTTCAGGAGACCTTGAGGTCTGCCGGAATAAACAAGAAGAGCCAACCCGAGAGGGTTGGCTACTTCGTGCTCCTGAGGAGTCTAGGGAGGCGGTGCCGCGAGTGGGAATCGAACCCACACACCAGAGGTACACGATTTTGAGTCGTGCGCGTCTACCAATTCCGCCATCGCGGCGTGTTTCATTTGCGCTGCACTGCGGGTGCAGTGTTTTGCTCGACCTTTGGGGTCTATCCAGAGTCTACTTGATTCTGGTATACTGGCGCAAGCATCGATGACTATGTCACACATTATTGCTGTTGTCAATCAGAAGGGCGGAGTGGGCAAGACGACTACGACGGTCAACCTAGCTGCTGCACTTGCGGCACAAGGGAAGCGGGTTCTTGTCGTGGATTTGGATCCCCAGGCTAATGCCACGAGTGGTGTTGGTGTCAATCATCGCGAGTTGCCACACGGGCTCTACCAAGCAATCGTTGGTGAGAAGCAGTTGCATCATATTGTTGTAGATACGACGATCCCGAATTTTCGAATCGCTCCTGCTACTGCTGATCTCTCGGGCGCAAACATCGAATTGGTCAATGTTCCAGATCGCGAATTCCAGTTGTACAAATTGCTGATGGAAGCGCGCACTGCATACGATTATATTTTTATTGATTGCCCACCGTCGCTTGGGTTGCTCACGATCAACGGTCTTGTGGCGGCTGATCAAGTGTTGATTCCTGTGCAAGCAGAATATTTTGCGCTCGAAGGATTGGGACAGCTCTTGCAGACAGTGAATCTCGTGAAGGAGAATCTCAAACCGCAATTGGTGGTGCTTGGTGCAGTGCTCACGATGTTTGATGCGCGCAATCGATTGTCACAGGATGTACTGGATGAGCTGTACAAGCATTTCCCCAATACGATTTTCAAGAGCGTGATTCCACGAACCGTACGACTTGCTGAGGCGCCGAGCTTCGGGAAGACGATTTTCCAGTATGATCCGGGTGGACGAGGTGCGGCTGCATACGAACGATTAGCACAAGAAGTACACGACACGCTCTATCCACCTGTGCCCACTCCGGCTGTGCCAGGCGTGAGTGATGATGTGTTGTAACATTTCGTGATTTTTATACCACCCTATGGCTCTCGGACGAGGTCTCAATTCGCTCATTCCACAACAGCGCGCAACGAGCGCTACCGAAAGTTCACGACGTTTGCCAGATATTAATGACGTGCAGAACCAGAAGCCGGCAGAAGTGCAGCCATCAGGCAAGCCGCTGCATGTTCCTGTTGGCCTCATTACACCCAACCCGGAGCAACCTCGTAAGATGTTCACGCATGAGGCGCTCGAAGAGCTCATCAACTCTATTCGTGAACACGGCATCTTGCAGCCACTGGTAGTCTCGCAACGTGCAGACGGAACCTACGAGTTGATCGCAGGTGAACGTCGATTGCGCAGTTCGCAAATGCTCGGATTGCCGACAGTGCCTGTTGTTGTTCGTGATGTGGTGGGGGACAAGGAGAAGCTCGAGCTCGCACTGATCGAGAACATTCAGCGTTCAGATCTCAATGCGATCGAAGAAGCAAGTGCCTACGAGCGTCTTGCTAATGAATACGGCCTGAGTCATGAACAAGTTGGGCAGCGTGTAGGGAAGAGTCGTAGCGCAGTAACCAACACGATTCGCCTTCTGCAATTGCCAGAGCTGATTCAGAAAGCGCTCATTGATGGCAAAATCAGCATGGGCAAGGCCCGAGCATTGTTGTCTATCGAAGATCGCGATCAGCAAGTTCGGATGTTTGGCGACATGGTTGGCGAGCACATGACGGTACGCGATGTAGAATCTGCAGTAGCGCATCGTCAGGTGAGTGGCGGCAAAGGGCTCACACGTCGTGATCCAAATGTGCTCGATCAAGAAGATGCAATTCGCAAGACACTCGGAACCAAAGTTCGAATCACCAAGCGCGGCGACCACGGCAAAATTGAAATTGATTTCTACTCAGAAGAAGAGTATCGAGAAATCATCCGACATCTGTTGAACGAAACCGCTCCATAATCCAAGAGGCAATACCTTTCTTGGCATGTTGGCGGATGCATTCTTTTGCGTGGTGTGTTTTTACAAATTTGAGCCAGTCTGCGGACGGGCCTTTGCGGCGCTTGTCAACGAGAATCTCGATGACATCACCGCTTTTGAGTTCGTGAGAAAGTGACATGACTTGTTCATTGACTCGTGCGCCCGTTGCGGTGTTGCCAATGTCTGAGTGGATGGCGTAGGCAAAGTCCACTGGCGTTGCTGCTTCAGGAAGATCAATCACATCGCCCTTAGGTGTGAACACAAAAATACGATTCTGGAAAACGTCGATCTTGAGTGCATCGAGGTCTTTGATTTTGTGGATGAGGTTCTTCTGGAGTTCAGCGAGTTCTTGAATCCAGGCGAGGCGCTTGGTAGGAATTGCAGAACCGCGCTCGTCGTAGTGCCAGTGTGCAGCAATACCGTATTCAGCCTCTTCGTGCATTTGTTGGGTGCGGATTTGGAACTCAACAATACGACCATTTTCGCCAAATACCGTGGTGTGGAGTGATTGGTAGCCGTTGGGTTTGGGTTGTGCGATGTAGTCCTTGATACGTCCTTTGAGTGGGCGCCACAGCTTGTGGATGGTGCCGAGGGTTGCGTAGCAGTCTGCGACAGTGGGCACGACAATGCGTAGCGCAATGAGATCGTGGAGCTTCTCGATGTCGCGGTCGTGTTTGAGAAGTTTTTGGTACACGCTGTAGAGCCGCTTCATGCGTGATTGGATCTCGATGAACGGAACATTCGCGCTGCGCAGTTCCTTTTCTACAGTTTCTTTTGCAAATCCGAGGTATTCTTCGTATGCAGCGTAGCGCTCCTTCACGAGGCTCACTACCCAACGATATTCCTTGGGGTACACGTAGCGAAATGCCGCGTCTTCGAGGCGTCCTTTCATGTCACCCATACCGAGACGGTTGGCAATGGGGGCGTAGATTTCGAGACTCTCTAGCGCGATGCGGTATTGCTTTTTTGGTGGGAGTGCTTCGAGTGTGGTGAGATTGTGGAGACGATCAGCGAACTTCACAATCATGACGCGCACGTCGTTGGCAACAGCAACGAACATTTTGCGCAGGTTCTCGATGTACCGTTCGACGCCGCGGTATTTGAGTTTGCCGAGTTTGGTAATGCCGGCGACGACTTCGGCGATGTCTTTGCCGAAGTTCTTCTCGATATCCTCGAGAGTCACGCTCGTGTCCTCGGGAACATCGTGCAAGAGCGCGGTGATAATAATAGACTGATCCATCTGCATGTGCGCAAGGATGATTGCGGCTGCCAGGGGATGGATAATGTATGCCTCTCCCGTCTTTCGCTTTTGTCCTTCGTGCGCGTGCTCAGCGAATTCGTACGCAAGGCGAATAAACTCCAAATCTGCTTTGGGGTTGGTCTCAGCAATGACCTTCAAGAGATGGTCGATTGTGAGTGGTTCCTTGGTAATTTCTTCAATAAATGGCTCATCCATACGTTAGCAGCGTACCATGGCGTCTCAGGCGTTGACAATGAAGAAGAACCAGCAGCGTTATGGGCTGCTGGTTCTTCATTTTGTTCGTGATTGGAGATTAGTCTTCGATTTCTTCGGCGTCCTTTGTGAACGAGCATGTCGCGCTGCTACATTTCACGGATTTCTTGGCGCCAAGGATCAGGAGTGATGAGCATGTTGGACACTTCTCACCTGTCGGCTTGCTCCAGAGCGCAAAGTCGCAATCAGGGTAGCGGTTGCATGCATAGAAATTCTTGCCACGCTTGCTCTTCTTCTCCACAATTTCACCTGTGGTGCATTTGGGGCATGTAACGCCGGTTTTCTTTTCGATTCTCTTGATGCCTTTGCAATCTGGATAGCCAGAGCAGCCGAGGAATGATCCAAATCGTCCGCGCTTGAGTACCATTGGCTTGCTGCATAGCTCACATACCTCACCAGTGACTGCTTCTTGCGCTTCTTTTTCTTCCTTGTTGATTGGTTCAGTGAATGAGCATTCTGGATAGCCAGTGCATGCGATGAATCGTCCGAATCGTCCGGTTTTGATCACGAGGTCTTTCTCACACTTCGGGCACTTGCGGTCGATCTTTTCCTCTGTAATTTCTTTCTTGGTGAGCATTTCTTCCTTCTCCTTGAGGAGTGCGGCAAACGGCTCGTAGAATTCGCGCAACACTGGCGCGTATTCCTTGGTGCCTTCAGCGATATCGTCCAGACGTGTTTCCATCTCCGCCGTGAAGTCGAAGTCAATGATGGTCGGGAAATGCTCAACGAGCAAGTCGTTCACGAGTAATCCGATATCCGTTGGTTGGAGACGCTTGTGCTCGTCACGAATGACGTACTGTCGGGCTTCGATAGTTGCGATAGTTGGCGCGTAGGTAGAAGGACGACCAATACCGCGTTCTTCCATGGATTTGACGAGTGTTGCATCGGAGTAGCGTGCAGGCGGCTCGGTGAAATGCTGCGCTGGAGCAAGTGTGGTGCACTGCACAGATTCACCCTCTGCAACCTTGGGAAGAATCACATCTTTTGATGCGGTGCTGTATACGCGCAAGAATCCATCGAACGTCACGCGCGATCCTGTAGAGCGGAATGTATATTCCTGATCTGTGGTTGTGGTGATGTCGATGGTTGTTCCTGCAACACTCGCTTCTGCCATTTGTGTGGCAAGCGCACGCTGCCAAATCAATTGGTAGAGCTTGAATGCGCGTGGTTGCAGCTGTGACTTCATTGATTCAGGGGTGCGGCGAACATCAGTTGGACGGATGGCTTCGTGTGCTTCTTGTGCGCCCTTGGACTTTGTCTTGAACACACGCGACTCTACTACGCCGTATTCCTTGCCGTAGGCAGATTCGATGTACGCGTGTGCTTCGCCGAGGAACTTCTCCGAAAGCGAAGTGGAGTCGGTACGCATGTAGGTGATAAGTCCAACATGACCATCTGTGGTCTCAATACCTTCGTACAGTTGCTGCGCCACGCGCATTGTCTCCTTTGCGGACATGCCGATGCGGTTGTTGGCGTCTTGCTGCAGTGTAGATGTGGTGTATGGCGCGAGTGGGGAGCGCTTCTTGTCCTTGGTCTCCACGGAGCTGACAGTATACTTGGCGCCTGTGAGCGCTGTTACAATTTTTTTTGCATCATCCCCGTTTGGAATTGCGAATTTGTCGAGTTTTTTGCCTGCGATGGCAACGAGTGCTGCTGGGAATGCATCACCTTGCTTGGCTTGCATTGTTGCATCGATTGACCAGAATTCTTGTGGGACGAATGCGAGGATTTCGCGCTCTCGCTCTGCAATGAGGCGAACAGCTACAGACTGCACGCGACCAGCCGAAAGTCCTCGCGCAACTTTGTGCCAAAGAAATGGAGAGAGCTTGTATCCTACGAGACGATCGAGTACTCGGCGTGCTTGCTGTGCATCGACAAGGTGCAAATCAATCGCACGAGGATGCTCAATAGCATGCTCGATAGCGTGTTTGGTAATTTCGTGAAATGTGATGCGTTGTCCAACTGCTGGATCAATATTGAGCACCTGTGCAAGATGCCACGAAATAGCTTCACCTTCGCGGTCTTCGTCAGTTGCGAACAAAATAGTTTTTGCTTTTTTTGCTGCTGCCTTGAGCTCTTTGACTGTCTTCGACTTGTCACGAGGGACCAGGTAGCTCGGCTCGAAATTGTGTTCAACATCTACGCCAATCTTGGACTTCGGGAGGTCGCGAATATGGCCAAAACTAGACAGAACGTGGTAGCCACGGCCGAGAAATTTGGCAATAGTCTTCGCTTTGGTTGGGGACTCAACGATGACGAGTGTTGACATAGGGTAGTCATGAGCGTACGCACCGGAGCCGAAATTGTCAAGGCAGGTGGTTGTGGCCGCGCAAGAGAATGTCGTCTTCACTCACATACCTACTACGCAGTGTTCCTGCGAGGTACAGTGAGCCAGTACACACAACGATAGCATCTTTGCTAGCTGACGCCAACACAGTGGTGAAGGCTGTGTGTGCATCTTCTATAACTCGTACACGGTCTGCAGGCATGAACTCGCATGCAATGGTTGCAAGCGCTGCTGCTGCATATGGTTGCTTGCCGCCTGCTGGTACATATTGTGTGGCAACAAGTGTAGTGGCGCGTTTTGCAAGGAGTCTGATCATAGCGCGCGCATCCTTGTCCGAAGAAATCGCGAGGACGACATGCACGGGGATCTCAGGTGCAGTGAGTGCTCGCAAGGTTGCAACCGTCGCGCGCATTTTGTCCGTGTTGTGCGCGCCGTCTATATATAGGGTAGGAGAGGAGTCAACTCGCTCCATGCATCCTGGTCGCGTTGTCGCTGCAAGTCCGGCGCGGATTGCCGACTCCGGAATGTGGAGTGCGCGAGCTACTTCGATTGCAAATCCAGCGTTCATGGCCTGATGCGCGCCTAGCGCCGCTACACGATATGTGTTGCCATCATATACGAAGTCTGTTCCATCCTGAGCTACGCGAACGCGCTGCGGCAATTGTGGTTCGAGTATTGTTACTGGGGGCTCTGTGGCGCACTGCTGAAGGAGTACCTGCTGAAGTTCTGGGGTGCGTACGCCGTGGATGAGTGTGGTTCCGCGTTTGATAATACCTGATTTCTCGTGGGCAATATCTTTGCGTGTTGGACCGATGAGTTGCCAGTGATCGCGTCCAACATTGGTGATGACTGTGACATCTGGTGTGGGGATGACATTACTTGCGTCATATCGTCCGCCCATTCCCACTTCGATCACTGCATACTGCACGCCTTCGCGAGCGAAGTGCATGATCGACATAATGAACATGAGTTCAAAAAACGAAATCATGCCGTAGGGCGACTCCTTCTCGCAACGATCCAATACGTCCTCAATCTCAAACGCAAGTGGAGTGAACTTCGATGGGCTGATGAACTGATCGTCAACAAGGAATCGTTCTGTGAATGAGGTGAGATGCGGTGAATAGGTAGAGCCAACGCGGTGTCCTGCAGCGCGAATACAATTGTGGATCATCGCGACTGTCGATCCTTTGCCGCTGGTGCCGCCGACGTGAATATAGTGAGGGATCTTGTGTTCTGGATTGCCCAGTGCGTCGAGTACCCATTGTGTTCGTTGGAGATACACTGCGCAGTCACTGCGATCTTGCATGAACTCTTTTTTGCCAACACGCATCACCCGCTCCATGAGGCGGGTGATGCTGATGTGATACATGGGAATAGGTTGCATTGGCGAGGTCATAGGTAGACGCGGACAAACGTATCAGGTACTGGGGACCGAACGCACCCGAGGAGCTCTAATGTGGTGATCATACGCAACACATCGCCTGGTGGCAACTGCGTGCGTTCGATGAGTTCATCTGTAGTGATGGGGGACGCTGTGAGATGCGGAGCAAGTACGTGACATTCTTCGGGAATTTCTGCAGGTATGCCTGTTGCAGTATCAGGCACCTTGAGATTGAGAATTTCGAGCACGTCTGATGCGCTGGTGATCACGTAGGCTCCGCGGTGCAGCAGTGAGTTGCATCCATCAGAAACTCGACTCGTGATGGGCCCAGGAACTGCACCAACACTACGATTGGCATCAAGGGCAAGATTGGCTGTGATGAGCGCGCCTGACTTGCGTGGCGCCTCAACAACGATGGTGAGTTGTGTGAGTCCTGCGATGATGCGATTGCGTAGTGGAAACGAGAATGACTGAATGAGTGCGCCAGTAGGATTCTCACTCACGAGCGTGCCGCCAGATTCGAGAATGCGACGTGCGAGTGCGCGGTTGCTCGTGGGAAAGATCGATGCGTCATCCACTGATCCAGGAAGTGCAGCAATCGTGTATCCACGCGCCTCAACAGTGAGTGCGTGCGCGACAGCATCAACACCAAATGCTAATCCGCTCACGATGCCAACACCTGCGCGGACAAGCGGCGGAACAAGCTGTTGGAGTGCGAGTCTCCCATAGGAACTAATGCGACGTGTGCCAACGATGCTCACGAGTGGAATATCTGTTCGGATTGGTGCGCCGCGAACAAAGAGTTCGTGTGGCGGGTGTACGATTTCGCGCAAGAGTGCTGGGTATCCAGGAGATGCAATTGTGGTACGACAAATAACGTCCGTTGCAACGGGGGTAGAAATAGCTGCCATATGTGGTGGTTAGTACTGTCGCAGCTCGCACTGGCACTATTTTGTAGCAAAGAACTTGTCGGCGATGACTGCTGGCAGTCCGGAGAGTATACGCTCGATTTCAATTTTTTCCACTGTGGAAAAGTCTTCGAGGACAAATGCATCAACGGGGAGGGGGTCGACGGGGCGTCCAATACCAATACGTACACGGCCAAATTCCTGTGTACCAAGCTCTTCAATAATAGATTTCACGCCATTGTGTCCTGCTGCGCCGCGGTCTTCCTGGACGCGGACTTCGCCAAATGGAACATCTAATTCGTCGTGCAATACAATGATTTGCGAGGGCTCGATGTGGTGCCATGCAGCAATTGCGCGCACGGATTCTCCCGAGCGATTCATGAAGGTGTTGGGCTTTGCGAGCACAACACGCGTGTCACCTACGCGGGCATCAGTGATGAGCGCGTTGAACTTCTCGGACTCCGACCATGAGCTGATAGCCCAGGCGTCGCGCTGTGCGTCGGCAATAGCGTCGATCGCCATGAACCCGACATTGTGTCGGGTGTGTGCGTATTTCGCGCCGGGATTACCCAGTCCTACGATAAGGAGCATATTATTTTTTGAATTTGCGAACCGTGATTACAATCGGAGTACCTTCGAATCCATAGGACTCGCGCAACCCATTCTCCAAGAAGTGCAAGTAGGAATTGTGCAGTGATGACTGGAAACGAATAACCACTTCGAAGTGTGGAGGATTGGTATCGATTTGGCGAAACGACAAGATGCTTGGGTGGTTGGTACCAGTTCCTTTGACTGGCTTGTGGCGGCGAACCATGGTTTTCCACCAACCGTGCAGTACTTCGTCTTCTACTTCGCGTGCGCGCTCAACAGCAACCTTCTCCACCATCTCGAAGAGTTGATGGACACGGAATCCTGTCTTTGCGCTCACAAATGCTACAGGAGCGTAGCGCAAGAACGGATAGATCATGCGAATGCTGTTGGTGTATTCGGTGCGGTATTCTTGTCCGTGGTCTTCGATGAGGTCCCATTTGTTGACCACGATGATCACGCCTGCGTGCTTGTTCTCTGCAAGGCCCAAGAGATGCTTCTCTTGTTTGGAGAATGGTTCGGTTGCGTCGAGGAGCAACAACACAACATCACACTCGTCGAGTGAATGGATGCTCGCGCTCACGCCCATGCGCTCGAGGCCGCCTTCTACGCGAGCCTTGCGGCGAATACCAGCAGTGTCAACGATTTGGAATTTCTTGCCTTCGTGCTGCACGTCGATAATAAATGTTTCGCGTGTGGTGTGCGCGACTTCGCTCACAATAACTTCATCAGCGCCTGCAAGTGAGTTGAGAAGTGATGACTTACCAACGTTTGGTTTGCCCAAGAGTGCGATGCGCGCAACAATGCCTTCTGGCTTTTCGCCAGGAGCAAGGTGCTTCACTTCTTCAATCATTTCGTCGGGGATGACAATCTCCTTCGGGAGTTTGTGGTGGATGGAGTCGAGGAGATCGCCCACACCAGATCCGCTGCTTGCCGAAACAAAGAATGGTTCACCAAATCCGAGCGCCTTCCAGTTCTCATCCTCAGAGCGCTTGCGCCACTTCACGGAGTCTACTTTGTTGATGGCGATGACTACGGGTTTGCCGACTTTGCGCAATCGTCGAGCGAGCTCGCGTTCCTGGGCGAGGATTCCAGTCTGGACATCGAGTACGAACAATACAACGTCGGCGTCCTTGATGCCGCGCTCTACCTGCTCGAGAATTTCCTTTTCAAAAGGGAGAGAATCGTCGTAGGTGAGTCCGCCAGTGTCGATCGCACGGATTTCGCGGCCGCGCCACCAGTAATTGGCGATGTTGCGTGTGCGAGTTGTGCCTGCAATATCAGATGTGAGTGCCTTCTTGGCTTCAACTATACGATTAAAAAGCGTAGATTTGCCTACGTTGGTACGGCCCACAAGAGCGATTGTGGGAAGGGGTTGGGTGCGGACGCGATTCATACGAACTCAGTTAACAGCGTCGGTTCCGACGATGACCAGGATTGAAGTTCCGGGTGCAAGAGACGTGGGCGGCGTGCCGGTAACCACGGTTGCATTGAGTCGAGTAGCGATGCGATTGGCGATCTCGCGATGCTTGCCACCACTCAAATCGTATACAACTGTCGTAGTATAGGGGCGATTGTCCGCATTGTCAATGCTCGAGACTGGGACCTGGACCCCCTCGATTTGGGCCTGAATTCGAGCTGCCAGGCCTGCAACGTATGTGCCGTTGCGCACGGCCACGACCAGTGCAGAGGTAGAACTGGAGTTGGTGGTCGCAATTGTACCCACTGGGGAGGTTGTCTTTGCGGGTGCTGTTTGTGTAGGAGTTGAGGTCGCAATGCGAGCTGATGACACAGGCGTCTCATCAAAAATCTGCTCGACTGCCTGACGGATTTCTCCGAAGGATCGGTCACGTGGATACAGATAATACCCACTTTGCGTACTCGCATTCACCAAGTAGTTGCCTGGTGCGTCAGAGAGGGAGAGTGACTTCACTGCTGACGTATCAATATCGCGAATGATCTGGCCGATCTGCAAACCCGTGGGCAAATCAATGTTGGTGACCAGGTGTGATGAGAGCGTGTCGAGAATACCCGAGAGTTTCGCAGGGTTGGCGAGTGTAGAAACAGACAATAACTTTTCTTTGAGTGCAACAATCACTTTTTGTTGACGTCGTGATCGTGCGAAATCTGATCCTTCGCCATTGTTACCATGACGTGATCGCGCGTAGTTGAGCGCAGTGCGTCCATTCATGTGTTGCAGCCCAGAAGCGAATGAGATGGTTTGGTACTCGTCGTTTGGCGCAGGGAATCCTTTGTCGGTGAATCCTCGTTCGACTTGGATATCAACACCACCAACTTCATCGATGAGTCGTTCAAATCCTGCGAAATCTACGCGCACGTAGTAGTGAATGGTTTGACCAGTGACGTTCTCAAGTGTTTTGCGTGCGAGCTCGGCGCCATTGCCTGCATCCTTCATTTCACCGTAGTGATTCGCTTCGTTGATCTTGCGATCTCCGTGTCCAGGAATTGGTACGGTGAGGTCGCGGGGGACTGAGGTGAGTGCGACGCTCTTTGTCGACGGCTTGATGCTGGCGAGAATAATGGTGTCAGTGAGATATGGACCGTCATGTCCGAGTCCTCCCATGCCCAGCAGGAGAATGTTGATGCGGTCGTCTGGTGCACCTTCGATTACGTCTGTGTTGTGTGTAATGAGATTGCGCAGCGCAGAGATGATGCTCACGTGGTTGTCAGATCCGCGATACCATCCTTCGCCAGAGTCTGGCATGAAGACGATCGTGCCCAGCCATGTCACGAGAATGACGAGTGCGATGAGAACAGAGAAAAAAATACCGACGCGACGAAGCCACGTTCGCAATCGCGAACGTTTCTCGGGCGGCGGTTGTAAACGCTCCTCTTGGCGGCGAAGGGACGCGAGAAAATCAGTATCCATGTGGTACGTGAATGTGCGTAGTATACCGTGGATCGCGAGGTGTGACTAGGAGCGAACGCCGACAAAAAACAACACCGCTTGGCTGGTTGATGCCAAAGCGGTGTCGAGTTCAATGGGTTGGCGCGGTTCACTGTTGTCGACGGCGTACGATCCACAACGTCACAGGGATCGAGCCGTTGCCGAGCACTCCGTTGATGATCGGGAACGCAAGCTCCCAGCCATCGTCGGGACTGTCCCATGTGAGGATGATCGCAATGATCGAGAGCACATACGCACTCACAGCAACGAGCCAGGCAGCTGGATGCTCTGGAGCGCCGTTACAGATGCTGCGAATGGTGAGTGCAAACGAGATGACGAACACGGATTGCAGGAGCACGTTAGCAAGTGTCGCATTCCCAGTAAGCTTCCATATGAAAGCGATCACTATCGCGAGCAGTAGGAGGAAGAAGTCGGTTCTATCCATGCGCACGAAGGATCTTCTCCAAGCAGCGTAGAAGAAAATGCCAACCGCATTCATCATGGCTGCCATGGCTGCGTACGCCTTGAATGGTTCGTGCTCGACCATCTCTGTGTAGGATGCGACGTTGACCACATCGATGAAGAGCCAGATGATCCATGTCGCGGCATTTGGCTGGGACAAGCCGCGTTGAATCTGCATGAAGTACATGATGCCGGTGATCAGAATCAGCACGGCGCTAGAGATCGAGAGTGATTCTGCCACGCAACACCTCCAGTGTGGGCGAGTAACTCGCGTGCAAGGTAGTACAAATGAGGTGATTTGTCAATACTCACAAGAGGAGTTAGATAGATTTATTTTGACAAACATCTTTCTCTTGTTACTGTGGAGAAGCAGTACTAACCCCGTAGGAGGAAGTCATGAAGTACGACGCGTACTGGCGGTGGAATACCGATGCGCAAGAGATTGGATGGCTGGAAGAGTCGCATCTTCGTGTACTACCGAAGTTCTTTCGGCAGTTCTGTACGCAACTCTCTACGATCATGGGGGAGTCAGCTCTCGCGTGTGCACGTGGGATCATCCAGACAGATCGCAAGTGCGAAGACAGTCGTGTGAAGTTCGTTAATCACTTCGCTGTGCAGGTCATGCAGGGAGATCAATACCTCGCATTGCGACGAGGGTTGCATCGAACGTGTAGGCGATTGCGAGTCGATGTGGAGGCGGCCGTCGTGGTGGTGGCATTGTTTCACCACGCACAAATGTTTGGCGTCCCTCAGCTGGCGCCGCCTTTGCACACGGGGTGGCAACCCATGACTGCGCCCGATGGTGCACAGTATCGAGTGCTGCATGATACGGGCGCGTACAGGCGACATCTCGAGATCGTCGGCTCAGAGTCTTGACAGAACGTGCCAAATGTGGTTCACTCCTCGAGCTACGCAACATATCTCGAGGAGAACGCATGCGCCGAATGATGAAGGACTACGCTATCGGATTGTTTCTATTTCCGCCGCGGCTCGCGTACGCGTTGCTCAAGGCGGGGGTGAGCAGTCAGTTGCGTCGCGCTGTCTACGGCTGAACGCCGTCGACAGTAGGTGGCTCGGGTGCTCGTGCTGAGATTCTAACTCTCACACGAGCACCTGAGCCGCTTTTATTTTTGCACTGTGGATAACTTTTCTTTGTTTTTCTTAGGATTTGGTATACTTTGATCAAGATAACTCAAGTAACTTCAAGGTTATGGCAAAAGGACCAAGCAAGTCGCAGCTCATGTCCGAGCTCGCAGAGAAGACGGGGCTCACCCGCAAGCAGGCAGCTGCAGTTGTAGAAACACTTGTTTCTATGGCTTGCACGTACGCAAAAAAGTCTGGTGAGTGCACACTTCCAGGACTCGGTAAGCTTGTAAAGGCTCACCGCGCAGCACGCATGGGACGCAACCCAGCAACCGGCGCACAGGTACAGATCCCAGCAAAGACTGTGGTGAAGTTCCGCGTTGCAAAGGCTGCAAAGGAAGCAATTTTGTAGTTCACGTTGCAATCATCGAAGAGGCCGCCGTAGTGATACGGCGGCCTCTTCTTTTGTGCGAAACAGAGCTGTGGATTATTTTTTCAGGAGGAATGTGTGTACACGTGGTGCCATTAACACATCGAGTGCGAATTGTTCGAGTTGTGCATCCGACATCTTGCTGAAGTCGGGTTGTGTAGGTTCTGCTGAAGCAAAAGGGGAATCAGCTAGTACAAATGTGCCTCGCGAATAGCCAATGATGTTTTTACTTCCTTTGTGCTTGGTAATTTCTTTTTGTGTTATCGTGTAATCCTGACGGGGTGTTCCCTTTAGCACAATATGAGTGAACGCTCTTGTTGTAGGGTATGCGACAGATGAAAGCAGGGCTTCATCGCCTTCGAACGACTCGATACGGTCGAAGTATCCCTCGAGTTTCATGATGCGTTGCACCTTGTTCGTGCTGAAGGTATATGTCCAGAGTTCGGATACTGATTTAGCTTCATTGAGATTCTTGCCATTCATCACTGGGATCATGCGGAGGATAAGTATACGATCTCCGTAGATCTTCATATCCGAAGCGTACGGAGTGAGGTAGTTCTTCGTGGTTGTAACCCCATCTTTGCGAGCGTCGGTGGTCACCAAGAATGGAAGCGTGGCTACTCCTCGCTTGTTAGTCTGAACATTTACCCATGCAAGTTGGCTTACTTTTTTTGTGTACTGAGATGCGGGAAGTACTGCATAGGTTGAACCCATGACTGGATACTGCATTACTAATTCCTTACTGTTTACTTGCGTCGGGCCGGTAATGCGTTTGTTTGAGAAGGTGAATCCCTTTGCAACACCTGAAAAAGTAAGGTCTTTATATTCCCATACGCCTTTTTTGGTATTCCAAACGTACGTCTGTTTGTGCTGTGCATTCGGCGCGACTCCTTCTTGAATCTCGAACGTGACGCTGTTGTATTCCCCTGTGGTACTGCCATACATAATGCGGTCGATGGGGCCGCCGTTCGCTGAAGTTTCGGTATAGATCAGCTCTTCTTTGCCTGTAGCGAACGAATAGGATCGGATACTGTTAACTAGTGTGCCGTCTGTGCTTTTGGGTGCAGGCTCAGTACTTTCCCACAAAATATGAGTTGGAGTGAGTGTCCAGTGGGTTATTTTTGCTTGGAGAGTTTTGGTGGGCACGATACGTGATTTCCCTGGGCGAGTGAGATCCCACACTCGGAATTGATCTGTAGTGTTCTCAAAAAGAGGTGTTTCTTTTTGCAAAAAATTTGCACGTAGGGCATTCATCTGCTCTTCAGCACTTTCTTGTACCTCGGGTGCCAGCGAGTTCCACTGTTTGAGCGCAGAAAGGATCGGCGGAAGAACTTCGTTGAGATTCTTCTCGTGCGCGCTTCGATCGAATACTTGTTCTAGTTGTACAAAGCGATTGTTGGAAACTTGACTGCTCAGATCGAACAAAATGTTCGATTCAGCACGTGGCACAATAAGCTCGGCCGTTGTGCGAGAAGGTAGAGGATAGGATGGTACTGCAGCGAACGTAGTCGCTGGTATTGCAGAGAGCAACACCAATATGGCGGTAATTGATAAAAAAGAACGTAACATAAAAAAAGTAAGTTAATATCATGAGTATATAACTGTAAGGAAAATAAAACAAAAAACTCAGGCATTGCGTCGAAGGTGTTTGTCTCCTTTTATTTTGGTCGTGGTATACTGCGAGTATGTTTTACTGACATGCAACGATTTTTTGTCGTTCGAAATATGATTCTCTTTCTCGTTTTACTCCTAGGTGTTACATCGAACGCTGAAGCTGCAACGCGAACAGTGACATTGCCTGTGCAATCAATGATGCAGTTCCTTGCACCAGAAACAAATGCGATCGTGAGTGTTCATCGTGATATTGAGGTGAGTACGGGGCGCGTCGTAGAGATGGTCAGTGCCAACGAATCCAAAGGGCCAATTGAAGCAAAGGCAAAACAGTTGCAAGTTGAGATTGATGCCTTTTACAAACAATTTGAACAAGACAGCAAGGATGCGGCAAAAATGGAAGATACGGAGTTTCAAAAATCAGCTCAAGGAAAGATTCTCGAGTTCAGTCGAAAGGTAGGGGATCTTCGCCAGGAGTTCCTTGCCAGTGAATTCATACAATTCCGCGTGTGGACAATAGGGAAGCAATCACCGCCTGAGATTGTCAGAACCACTGGGAAGTACGAGACACCGCCGATGACGAAGTGGACCGTGACACCAACACATATTCTTTGGACCGAAAATGTTGAGCAGCCCGGCGCGACAACAATGGTGAAGCATCGATTGATGAGTTATGATTTCGCGTCGCGCACTACAGCAGAAGTGTATCGCGAGCCAACTTGGCACAACCGTGGTGACTATCTCGTATCCTACGAGCGGTTGTTCGAAATACGCGGTGAGTACCAGACGGCAGGTGCGATTGTAGTGGAAACAGCCACGGGGAAAGGCAAAGAATTACTCTTTCGTTGGGTCACTAGCACAAAAAAGTGGGAACGTTTGGCGCCGTCGTTCCCAAAGCCGAGTAGTGGTTATGTGGTGAGTGCTGCAACAGTGCCAGGCGCACAGACGTCCAACCGTTCACCGAGAAAAGTGTACTACCCTGTGCTTGGTTCATCATACGCTGTGACCGTTGCTGTACATCCACAGAAGAAAACGAGCGAACTCCTATGGTATAACGTACAGACCAAGAAAACAGGGAAGGTAGTTGTGCCCTTCCTACTGGAGTATCGCTCTGGAACACCGGGACAACTCGATGGGTGGAATCCTGACCCATCGCTTTCCAACAACTTGTTTGCGCCACAGAGTGATATCAAGGTCTACGGCGATCGTGTGCTAATCCTGCGTAACACACTCGCGACATCTACTACGAGCGCTCGAACGCTTGACACTAAGAAGTCAAAGAACGAGATGTGGGTCTATCAGTTCTCTACAGGAAAGATTCACAAAGCGTTAACACTTGAAGGATTTTTTGATCATATTGAGCGCATCGAAGGCGACCGTGTAATTCTTTCTAACGATCACAATCAATTTCCACAAGCTGTAACTGTCGTTACACTAGGTGCGTCGTCGAGGCAGGAGTTCATCCTGACTGAATCCCAACGAATCCTCGCAGAAAGAAATGGTGATATGTCTGTGAATGGTAGAGTTCAGCAATATTTGGGGTATAGTAATAACTGGTTTCTTTTTCAGCGCAACGAGCGTGGCGCTATGAGAGGTCGAACATTGGACATCTTGGGAAGTACCAATGTGTACGGGGTACAAGCAAAGTAAAAACAAAACACTCTCGGCATCGCGCCGAGAGTGTTTTGTTTTTTGAGATTACACTGTTGGTACTGACACTTCTGGTACAGGAGCTGCCGCTGTTGTCGTGTGCTGCGACTTCTTCAACGCTTCCTTGAGATTCTTCCCAGCCTTGAACTTCGCAACCTTCGTTGGATTGATCTGAATCTGCTCGGAGATCTTCTGTGGATTCACGCCCATGCGGCCAGCGCGTACGCGGGCGGAGAAGGTGCCGAACCCTGCGAGCACCACTTCACCGTTCATTTGCAAGTTCTGCGTGGTGATGTCTGTGAACGCTTCGACCATGTCTTCCGCTTCTTTCTTCGTGACACCTACGCGGGCTGCAATGGCTTCGGCTAACTCTGCTTTGTTCATATGTGAGATGGTAATTTGGTCCAAGTATAGCACCTTTTAGCGCGCGTACTCAATAACGCGGGTCTCGCGGATCACCGTAACCTTCACTTCACCTGGGTACTTCATCTCTGCGGCAATGTCGTGAGCCACTGCCTTTGCGAGATTGTATGCGCCGAAGTCATCCATCGCAGCGGGATTCACGAACACGCGGATTTCGCGGCCTGCTTGGATTGCGTATGCCTTCTCTACACCTGGCTGGCGTGTTGCGATGTTCTCGAGATCTTCGAGCTTGTGGATGTACTGCTCATACGAATCGCGACGTGCGCCTGGGCGAGCGCCAGACAGCGCATCAGCCACCTTACAAATAGAGCCAAGGAGTGTCTTCGGCTTGTCCTCGTGGTGCGCAATGCAGCAGTACGCGATTTCTTCTGGGTAGCCGAACTTCTTCATGATGGTGTAACCAATCTCTGGGTGTCCTCCTTGTGTCTCGTGGTCTACTGCTTTACCAATGTCATGGAAGAACCCTGCCTTCTTTGCCATAGCAGGGTCTGCACCCAACTCCTTCGCAAGCATTTCACAGAAGTATGCAACTTCCATAGCGTGCATGAGCTGGTTCTGACCAAATGACGTGCGGTATTTGAGACGTCCTGCAATAGAAACCAACTTCGGGTCAGTACCGGTGATGCCCAATTCGTAGAGTGCATTTTCGCCAGCTTTCTTGAGTTCGATCGCGAGATCTTTCTTCGCTTCCTCAGCAAAGGCTTCGATGCGGGCTGGCTGGATGCGGCCGTCCTTGATGAGTTTCTCAAGGGTGAGCTTCGCAACTTGGCGACGAATCGGCGCAAACGACGAGATAGTAACAACACCTGGAGTGTCGTCGATAATGAATTCACAGCCAGTAAGGCGCTCGATCATTCGAACGTTGCGACCTTCTTTACCAATGATGCGACCCTTCATGTCTTCACTTGGCAACTCTACAACGGATGTTGCGTTCTCGGAGACTGTTGCAGCAGCGTAGCGCTCCATTACTGTGGAGAGAATGCGGCGTGCGCGCATTTCGTATTCATCGGAGTTCTCACGGTCGAGCTTCATGAGGCGGTCACCAATTTCTTGGCGGCTGGACTCCTCGACGCGCTTGAAGAGTTCTTGCTTTGCTTCTTCGGCTGTGAGGCGAGCTACTTCAGCGAGCTTGGTCTCGGCAGCGGCGCGGATCCCTTCGATTTCTGTCGCGCGAACGCGGACCTTCTCAACCTGGGCGCGCAGACCTTCCTGGCGCTCTTCCAATTCGAGTAATTTCTTGTCGAAGGTTGCTTCGCGGGTGGAGAGTCGATCTTGTGTTTGCTTGAGTTCTCGGCGACGCTCTTCTTCTTCGCGCTTGGCGTCGTCCATGTACTTCATGGCTTTGTCCTTCGCTTCGAGGAGGATTTGCTGTTGCTTGGTACGTGCCTCGGTGAGCATGTTCTCTGCCTTGGCTTCGAGGGTGTTGGCATTGGCGGCGGCGATTTTTTTGCGCAACAAATACCCGGCGGCGCCGCCTGCAAGAAGGCCGAGTACGATATAAATAAGAGAGGGCATAGTGTCAGGCGCGATTGCCCAACAGGGACCGCAAGAAGACCAGAGTCGCCTCTAGAGCACAAACGTCGCGAATTTGAGCGAAGTCAATGAGTGCGTGGTATCCATAGCAACAATCCCTATCAGAACAAACAAGCGCATTTAGGATTAAGGTTCACTGGCGCAATCATAGCGCAAGCGCTGGGCGTTGACAAGAATTGTAAAATTAGGGATACTGTCCGAGATTTCGCAGCGGCATGTGTCGATGCGATCAGACCTGTAACCCGGAAGACAAGAGGCCAACACCTATGTCCGATGGTTCGAAGATGAAGCTCAAGGCCAAGCGCGGTCCCGGTGGGGCAATCCACCTCAGCGTCCAGTCCAAGGACGACGAGGCCAAGAAGGTCAAGCCGCCCCGCGGTCCCGGGTGGCGCGCGAAGGTTCGAGAGCTCGAGCAGAAGCGCAAGAAGGAAGCGCAGGAAGTTCGGGAGCAGCGCAAGCGCGGGCGTCGTCGCGATCGCGGCAACGTGCGTGGTCGGGGTCGCTAGACGCTGATCGTCGCGCTGTCACTTGATCCTCAACGGGATTGAGCGATCAACATCGGTGGTTTCAGGTAGTACGGCGCGTTACATCTTCGGGTGTGGCGCGCTGCTTTCATTTTTAGGCGTTACAGTCGCCCGAAATACTTCCACATCTTGTGCTTGCGCAAGTGTATGCACTCCAATGCGCGTGCGGGTGAGCTCAGCTGCATAGGCGCCGCAACCAATTCGTTGGCCAATGTCGTGTACAAGTGTTCTGATATACGTGCCGACGCTGCATACTACGCGCAAGGTTGCTTGGTTTTCCTTGCAGTCGAGGATTTCAATATGATAAATCGTGATGGCTGATGGTTGGCGTTCGACGGTTTTGCCAGCGCGGGCAAGTTCGTAGAGTTTGTGGCCGTTGATTTTCTTCGCAGAGTACATGGGTGGTATCTGGAGAATGTGGCCGGTGAATTCGGGGAGTGTTGCTTGGAGCATTTCTCGCGTTACGGTCACGGGTGTGCCTGGGGTTGGTGTGATAACGCCCATGCGATCCTGCGTATCGCTGGTTGCGCCAAATTGCGCGACTACTTCGTATTCCTTCTCATGCGCCTTGAATGTGTCGATCATTCGGGTGGATTCTCGCCCTACTGCGACAATGAGCAGTCCGGTGGCAAATGGGTCGAGTGTTCCGGCGTGCCCCACCCGTCTTTCGCCCGTAACTCGGCGCACAACATTGACCACGTCGTGCGAGGTCCAGCCAGCGGGTTTGTTGAGGAAGAGGAAGCTCATACCCCCATCCTAGCAGCCCTTGTATTTTCTGCAATGTTTGCTATACTCTTCACACTATGAACGTCACAGAACTCGCACGCCGCGTAGGAATCCATACGAATGTACTTCTCGAAATCCTGCCGGAGTTCGGTTTTGACATCGGTAAAAAAGCAATCAAAGTAGATGATCGCGTCGCTCAGGCTATCATGCGCTCGAGCAAGCGCATGAAGGACGAGTTGGAGCGTCGCAAGAAGGAAGAAGCGAAGAAGCGCAAAGAGCTCGAGCGCGCCATGCGCAAAGAGCGTGGTGAAATCGTGTATGTACCTGATGTAATTTCGGTGCGTGATTTCGCTGGTCGTCTCAACTTGCCAGTGACGAGCGTGATCATGGAGCTCATGAAGAACGGCATTCTTGCCAATCTCAACCAGAATATTGATCGCGAAACAGCAACCGTGCTTGCAGAAGACATGGGATTTGTTGTGGAGCAAGAAGCAAGTGTTCCTGCAACTGCTGGCGAAGAAGCAACTGCTGACGCATTGCAAGCAGCACTCTCTACACAGGTTGTAGGGGACATGACAACGCGTCCACCAGTTGTAGTAGTCATGGGTCACGTTGACCACGGTAAGACCAAGTTGCTCGATGCCATTCGCAGCACCAACATCATGGCAACAGAATCTGGTGGAATCACACAGCACATCGGTGCGTACCAGATCGAGCACACCATGAAGGGGCAGAAGACCAAGCGCCACGTAACCTTCATCGATACTCCGGGTCACGAAGCGTTCACCGTGATGCGTAGCCGTGGTGCGCGTATCGCAGACATCGCTATTCTCGTTGTTGCAGCAGACGATGGCGTGATGCCGCAGACAGTCGAAGCTATCAATATTATTAAGGCAGCGAAGTTGCCAATGGTTGTAGCGATCAACAAGATCGACAAGCCAGACGCAAATATCGACAAGGTGAAGACAGAATTGTCCGGCCGAAATATTCTTCCTGAAGAGTGGGGTGGCAAGACGCCAGTGGTTGCGATTTCTGCAAAGGAAGGCAAGAACATTGATCAGTTGGTTGAGACTATCCTCCTCGTTGCTGATGTAGAAGAAGCGAATATTCGCGCTTCGGCAGATCGACCAGCTATTGGTACGATCATTGAGTCGCACGTAGACAAGGGCGAAGGTCCAGTGGCTACCGTGTTGGTTCAGGCTGGTACATTGCACCGTGGGGACTCACTGGTAGTGAACAACAAAGTATACGGCACGGTACGCGCCATGAAGAATTATCGCGGCGAAGATGTACTTGTTGCGCCGCCTTCCACACCAGTTCGCGTCCTCGGATTCAAGATTGCTCCTGAAGTTGGTGATATCATGGATGTGAGCAAGTCTGACACTGCGGAGAAGGTTCGCAAGAGTAAGGGTGTCTCCACAACCAAGACCACACACAGCATCAATCAGCCTACACAAGAGACCAACCAGGATAATCAGCCGAAGAAAACACTCACACTTGTTATCAAGGCCGATGTACTTGGATCGCTCGAAGCAATTCTCGGTTCGGTTGAGAAGTTCCAGCATGATGAAGTTGCGGTGAAGGTGGTTGGCAAAGGACTTGGCAACATTACCGAAGCTGATGTTGCTCGCGCTGAGTCATCTCACGCACAGATTCTCGCCTTCCGTGTACAGATGTCACCGATGGGTCAGGCAGAGTTGCGCAACAAGCCGACCGTTGTGGTAGGGAAGTTCGATGTTATCTATGCACTTCTCGAGTACATCGAAGCCGAACTCCAGAAGTTGCTCCCAGCAGAACATATTATTACAGAGCACGGTCATGCGAAGGTACTCGCGATCTTCCGCACAGACAAGAGTGCAATGACAATCGGTGCGCGTGTGATCAGTGGCAAGATGCTCAAGGGTCTGCGTGTTCGTGTGCGTCGCTCCAACATGATCGAAGGCGAAGGCACAATCGAGAGTCTCCAACTCGGTCAATCAGTCGAGAAGCAGATCTTCGAAGGTACAGAATTCGGTATGCGATTTGCGGGCAAGTTGCGTGTTGAGGTTGGCGACATCCTCGAGGCGTACAGCGAAGAGATCCGCAAGCGCACGATCGAGTTCAAACATCTCCATCAAGAAAAATAATCAACATCTATGGAATTCACGGAGGCAAATTTCAAGACAGAAGTGCTCGAGAGCTCAATCCCAGTACTCGTTGATTTCTGGGCAGTATGGTGCGGTCCTTGTCAGGTAATGAAACCAATGGTCGAAGAGCTCGCACGCGAGTACGACGGCAAGGGGATCAAGATCGGCAAGATGAACGTGGATGAGAACGCGGAGCTCGCAAGCCAATTCGGCATCATGAGCATCCCAACATTCAAGGTATTCAAGGGTGGACAGATCGTAGACGAGGCTGTTGGCGGCATTGGTCGCGAGCGTCTCGAAGCGATGATCAAGAAGGCGATTGGTGCGTAAAAAGGCGATAGTTCATCAGTATATTGACAAAACCCCGCATTTCTGCTAGGATGCGGGGTTTTGATCTTTTGCCGCTTTGCCAATGGCAGAGCACTGAGGGGTGTCCGATGTTGGTTTCGATCGATACTGTTACCTGTGCCAGCGAGAGATGTGCTGCCACGCCGATGTTGGCACGTGATGCGTTCGCGCCAACGCCGGCGTGCATCATGGCCATGAAACTGTTGGTCCGCCTGCCTGTCAAGAAAGGGAGTGGCTTCAAGAACGTGGCCAAGCTCACCGACGTGGACTACCAGGTCCTGAAGCTCGTGATCCGCTGCAAGAGCTGCATGCGCAAGATTCGGAAGTATGACCCAGAGACCCGCTTCAGTCCGCTGATGGCGGTGGTCGCACAGATCGAGCATGCGTACAAGTACGAGGCCGAGAAAGCAAAGGGCATGGTCGATCCGTTGAAATTGAACGCTCTCGACCGCACTGAAGTTCGTGCGGCTCGCGAGGCGCTCGCGCCGGTCATCGAGAAGCTCAGTGCCATCGAGAGCGCCAAGAACACCGGACGCATCAAAGGCCGGTTCGTCAGCCGTAGCCAGCTGGAGAAGCAGGCCGAGGAGGTCAAGAAGGAGCTGGCGCATCGCGGTGCGCAGGCGCTCGCGATGACGTTCAACTCGGGTAGGATCAGCAACCGCGACAAGAAGCTGGCGCGCCAGAACGGAGGCCAGTCCGCGTCGATGTGAGACTGGCCGGCGTAGCGACAAGACAACTCAAACGAAGCTGCTCATGTATTGGAGGATACATGAGCGCTTTTTATTTTGTCTGGTGGAGAATTTCTTGTGCCCGCAGTTCACTGCGCTTCACGTAGGTGCGATCCATACGTTCAAATACTTCACCCTTGAAATCAGAGAGTCTATCGTCCAAGTATGATTTGGTAACCATTGTGGCCTCAACACGGTCGAGTCTGGCAGAAAGTGATCGGCCTTGATGGTCGACATGTTCGTACATAACAAGCATTGCTTCGTGGAATGTGGTTGCGAGGGAGGTTACAGCATTCTCTACGATTTTTGCCATCTTTACTTCAAAGGCGGCAAAACGAACATCGAGCCGGTCATCGAGCTCGGCAACGGTAACAGGTGCATTGGGATTGGTGGTTGGCATATGCCGCTCATTACGAGTGTCTTCACTGTATGATGGGGGTGCGTGTATTACAATATGCGCGATCTGTGGACAACTGGGATAGTGGGCAAAACGCTTTACATTTTTGGCCTATTTCGTCACAATGACCCTATCTCAATGACCCCCTTATGCAGCTATACGACTTCCGCGCGATCGAAGAAAAGTGGCAGCAGTACTGGCGCGACAACAACACGTTCCAGGTAGAAGACGCGAGCTCTGGCAAGCCGAAATTCTTTGCGCTCATCGAGTTCCCATATCCGTCTGGTGCCGGATTGCATGTAGGCCATCCGCGTTCGTACACAGCGCTCGACGTAGTCGTACGCAAGCGTCGCATGCAAGGGTATAACGTGCTCTATCCTATGGGGTGGGACGCGTTTGGACTCCCAACGGAGAATTATGCGATCAAGACTGGCCGTCAGCCCGCGGATGTGACTGCAGAGAACGAAGCGAATTTTCGTCGACAGTTGCAGGCGCTCGGATTCTCGTTCGATTGGTCGCGCGAAATCGATACGACTGATCCGAAGTATTACAAATGGACACAGTGGATTTTCTTGCAGTTGTTCAAGAAGGGGTTGGCGTACAAGGCGAATATTCCTATCAACTGGTGTCCCAAGGACAAGATCGGGTTGGCAAACGAAGAAGTTGTCGATGGTGCATGTGAGCGTTGTGGTACCGCAGTAGAGAAGCGCGACAAGGAACAGTGGATGCTCGCGATCACGAAGTATGCAGATCGTTTGCTCGCGGATCTTGATACCGTCGATTATATTCCAGCTGCGCGTGTGCAGCAGACGAATTGGATCGGCAAGTCCGAGGGTATTATTATTGAGTATGAAGTAGTAGGAAGTGACGCGAAGCTCGCATGCTTCACAACAACTCCAGTGAATTTTGGTGCAACCTTCGTGGTGATTTCTCCTGAGCATCCGGAAGTTGCAATGCTCACTACAGCAGAACATCGCGAAGGAGTTGCACAGTATGTTGATGCTTACAAAAGGAAAAAATCCGAAGATCGATTCGCAGATGACAAAGAGAAGTCTGGCGTGTTCACAGGTTCGTACGTGAAGAATCACGTGACGGGCGAGTCGATTCCTGTGTGGGTCGCAGATTTTGTGCTCATGACTGTGGGAACAGGTGCAGTGCAAGGGTGTCCGGGGCATGACATGCGCGATTTTGAATTTGCGATCAAGTACGGGTTGCCAATTCGTCGCGTTGTCGTTGGTGAGGACGGTGATACGTCAGCGATCGAGCGCCCGGAGCAGGTGGTTGAGAAAGGCGCGAAGGGTGTGATGATCAATTCGGATTTTCTCAATGGTGTCGAATTCGCTGACGCGATGGACAAGACCATGGATTACTTTGAGGAGAAGGGTTGGGGCAAGCGCACTGTGCAGTACAAACTGCGCGATTGGGTGTTCTCACGTCAGCGCTATTGGGGTGAGCCGATTCCACTCGTACACTGTGAACCATGTGGCGGATGGGTTGCTCTTCCTGAGGAGCAGTTGCCGCTCACGTTGCCGCACGTTGAGAAGTATCAGCCGACAGACACGGGAGAGAGTCCGCTTTCGACGCTTACTGATTGGGTGAAGACGACTTGTCCGCAGTGTGGCGGTCCAGCACGACGTGAGACAGACACCATGCCGAATTGGGCAGGGTCTAGCTGGTATTTCTTGCGCTATTGCGCGCCAGAGGATGACGCAATGTTCACGCGAGCGCATGCGTGGACGCGCCCTGCGATTGAACTTGTAGACAAGGACAAACAGATTTGGGATGCATACCTTGAAACGCGTGCACGATTTGATGCTGCTGGAATTGAACACTGGGTATGTGGGACACTCGCGATCAATGGTCTCAACCGTTCGGTGTGGATGCACATGAATGATGCAGATGTGGTGGTGCGTCGCGAAGATTTTGAGCGCGCTCGCGCACTCGTGACTAACAGTGAGTTGGTACACATTATTCCATCGGTTGGTGATGCGTTGCCGACGGATTACGAACAGGTGCATCGCTGCACATTGTACGGCACGACATTCCGGATGATTTCACCGCGATGGCATGTTGGACACTATGCAACACGCAACAAGAATGAGATGGATGCGCTCAAGCGCGAATTTCTTGCTGCATACCAAGCCGAGCCAGTGAATTATTGGATGGGTGTGGATTGGTACAACGGTGGAATGGAGCATACTGTGTTGCACTTGTTGTACTCGCGATTCTGGAACAAATTCCTCTTCGATATTGGCGCGTCTCCTGTGTGCGAGCCGTACAACCGTCGCACGAGTCACGGATTGATTCTCGCAAAGGGCGGGGAGAAGATGTCGAAGTCCAAGGGTAATGTGGTGAATCCGGATGATCTTGTTGCGCAGTATGGCGCTGATACATTCCGTGCATATGAAATGTTCATGGGGCCATTTGATCAACATGCACAGTGGGATACGGATGGGCTTATTGGCGTGCATCGCTTCCTGACGAAGTTCACGTTGCTCAGTGAGAAGGTGTCCGACGCTGTCGCGGATCGCGATCTGTTGGTGCTCATGCATCAAACAATCAAGCGTGTTGGTGATGCGATCGAAGGCATGCGGTTCAACACCGCAGTCGCTGCACTCATGGAATACACCAATGCACTCAATGCGTTGTCTGCAGTGCCGATGGAGGCATATCGCGTCGGCGTGCAATTGCTTGCGCCATACGCACCACATCTTGCAGAAGAATTGTGGAGTGCGCTGGGCAACACGACGTCCGTTGCGTATGCTGCGTGGCCTACGGTGGATGAGCAGTATCTGGTGCGAGACGAAGTGACCTACGCGGTGCAAGTCTCTGGCAAATTGCGCGCGTCATTCGTAATTGCGCGCGAGGCAGACGAAGCAACTGTCCGCGAAGCAGCACTTACCCAGCCTGGAGTAGAGAAGTGGCTCGAGGGCAAAACGCCGACCAAGGTTATTGTGATCAAGGGAAAGATGGTTAGTATTGTGCTCTAGGAGTTATCCACATTGATTAAATCACCAATTCTTTTCTACGGTGTGCAAACGGCTCATTGAGGCCGAGACATCGTATGAAGCAATGGATACAGTCGCCGTCAAGACGTCTCATGGTCGCCTGCGGCGTCTATCTTGTTGCCGTTGCGATCCAGCAAGTAACGCACTTGGAGCGGTATCGTGCAAAGGCGCCAGAGGCAGCGGTGGCTGTGCAGGAACGCCTGTATGTTCGGGTGCGGGAAATTTGGCCAGAGCCTCACGCGGCATTTGTCGCGGGGACATTGTATGGACTGCAAGCGCATTTCCCGCCGGCAATGAAGCAAGATTTTGCTAACACGGGACTCACGCATGTGCTCGCTGTTTCGGGGTTCAATGTGAGTATTATTGTGTCGGTGTGTTCGTGGGCGTTGGGAGCGTTGCGAGTGCGGCGCAAACGCGCATTCTATTTTGTTGTGCTTATGGTTGCCGGATTTGTGTATCTGGTTGGAATGAGTGCATCTGCAGTGCGTGCGGGGGTGATGGGTGTGTTGGTGTTATTGAGTGGCGCACTTGGGCGTGGTGGAGGATCGGGGACGGTGCTCGTGGTTGCCTGTACACTGATGGTTATGGCAGAGCCGAGGATTTTGCTCTTTGATCGAGGGTTTCATCTCTCGGTGCTTGCTACGATTGGTGTGACGTATGCATCGCCGCGATGTGAAGAAATATTGCGCTGGATTACAGAGCGGTGGCAGTTGCGTGGATTAGTTGCGACAACACTTGGTGCGTATGTGCTGACATTTCCGTATTTGCTTGTAGTGTTCGGCAGAGTGTCGCTCATTTCGATTGCGGCGAACTTGATCGTGGTACCGGTCATTCCATGTATCATGGCGTCAGGGGCGATTGCGCTCGCGCTGGGATTTGTGTGGGTGCCATTGGGTGTTGCGCTGGGTATTGTGTCCTGGATTGCCAGCTCGTATGTGTTGGCAGTGGTAACATGGAGTGCGCGGATACCGTATAGTAGCGCGGAGATTGCGGTGCATTGGTCGGTTGCTGTTCTCTTGTATATTTTTATTCTCGTATGGCTCTCACGCGGCAACGCGCCATCACGTACTTCGTCCTCTGCAGTCTCGGCATTATTGTCTTGATTGTTGCAGTGTATGCGTTACTGTTTCACACGCGAGTGGGTACTGCAGTGATTCCGCGTGCAACAACGTCGACATCGGTTGTGTTCATGGATGTGGGGCAAGGTGACGCGACACTTATTACAGATGGGAAGACACAGATGCTCGTGGATTGTGGTATTAGTGACATTATCTTGAGTGCACTAGGGCGCAACATGCCGTATTTCGATCGTACGATTGAGTATCTCGTGGTGTCGCATGCTGATGCAGACCATTTTGGTGGTTGTGCATCGGTGTTGCGTTCGTATGATGTGGAGCGGGTGTATTACAACGGACTTGCGGAAGATGGCAAAGATCCCAAGTGGACTGCGTTTGCTGCGGCGGTGCGCGAGGAAGGGCTGGAGTTGGAGCCTGTTGATCGGCTGATTGGTTGGGAGATTGGCGGAGCACAGGTTGAGACGCTGTTCCCGAATTTTGCGATTACGCGTTCGTGGCGTGCAACACCAACGAGCAAAGCGATTACTGACAATAATGCGAGTGTTGTAATTCGAGTGAGTGTGAATGGTGTCGGACGTGTACTTATTCTAGGAGACGCTGAGGTAGAGCAGGAGGCGTATTTGGCAGCGACATATACGCGGGGTGAATTAATGGTAGATGTGTTGCGTACTGGGCATCATGGGAGCAAGACGTCGTCTACAGATGTGCTACTACGAGCAGTTGGCGCGCGAACAGCAATCATTTCTTCGGGCAAAGAGAATCGGTATGGGCATCCACACGAGCGGGTTCTATCGAGGCTCGAGCGTTACGGCATGCACGTGCGCCGCACTGACATAGAAGGAGATATTACGACTGTGCTATACTGAACCTGCTATGCACCAGTATTTTCGAAAGATCGTTGTAGTCGTGGCTGTTGTACTTCTGATGTCGCAGCCAGTTTTTGCTGCGCAGCAGAGTTTGGGATTTGTTACGAGTTCTGGTATTTGGTTTTCTAAGACTGTTTTTTTCGAGGGTGACACGGTGCGCGTGATGACAGTGGTGGTGAATAATACGTACGCGACACTTACAGGAACACTCGGATTTTTTGATAACACTACGCCGATTGCTGAGGTGGCATTTAGTCTCGGGTTCGAAGAAGCGCGGCAGATTTCTGCAAATTGGTCGCCGCGTAGTGGGCAGCGCAGTGTGCATGCGCGGTTCCTGAGTCTGGTGGGCAAGAAGGAAGATGGTACAACAGTGCAGCTCAATCCATCGAGTATCGGAGGCGCGACACTGGAGACGTCGATTTTTGTTGATGTAGATACTGATCGCGATGGTATTGGCGACAGCCAAGATCAAGACAAAGACAATGATGGTGTCTCTGACACAGAGGAGATTCGTCGAGGAACCAATGTTACAAATCCTGACACAGACGGCGACGGCATCAATGATGGTGATGAAATTGCAAAAGGCTCTGATCCTACACGAGTTCCACAGCCGGTTGTTCCGGAGCCTGTTGTGGAGACCAAGCCAGTAGCCCCAACCACGCAGCCAACTCCTGCCACAACAGCTCAGTCAGTGACAGCACCACGTATCACGACTGCTGCTACTGGAGTGGTCGCGTCTACAACTTCCACAACTTCGACCATCTTCACTGCAACAACGACTGTTGATGTAGCATCAGCGCCAGCAGTATTGGAGCAGGGAAGTCGTACGGACAGACCTGCAGGAACTGGCGTGCTTCCAATTATTGCATACGCAACTGCAGCGTTGGCTGCGGTATTTGCTGCACTCTATGTCCGCATGTGGGCGCGCAACCGTGAATAATTCGTTGGTTTTCTTTTTTGCAGTGGGTGTCTTTGTTGTCTGCGCGAGTTCGTCGTTTGCTGCAGAGTCGGTTGTTGACACCGATGGAGATGGGCTCAGTGATGTTGATGAGGTGCAGCTCTATGGAACTGATGAGTCTGTCGCCGACACAGACAGTGATGGATTTCTCGATGGTGTAGAAATCAAGAATGGGTATTCGCCGCTTGCACGTGGGTCTGTGCGTCTCTCGGACAATGATGAGGATGAAGACGGGATGAATGATTTTTTGGAAATTGCATTTCGCACGAAGATTCGTGTGACTGATACTGACGGCGATGGATTCGGGGATGGGCAGGAAGTTCGTGCTGGGTATGATCCGCGTACAGCAGAGTCACGAAAAATAGAGAAAAGAATCGCAGTGGATATTAGCGATCTTCGATTGACGTACTATTGGGATGATGTGAAGATGGGGACAATGCCAGTGTCTACAGGAAGAAAAGGGTATCCGACGCCAGTAGGCTCATACGAAGTGCAGCAAAAGTTGCCCGTGCACCAGTATCGTGGCTATCCGAATACGAAGTGGAATCTCAAGTTCCATGGGAAATCGCCTGGCGCATACTACATTCATGGCGCGTACTGGCACAATGAATTTGGCAAGAAGCCAATGAGTGGCGGGTGCGTGAATGTGGCGTACAAAGATATAGAATCACTCTACGCGTGGGCTGATGTTGGAACAAAAGTTGTCATTAGTAAGTGAGATGGTCCACCGCGTGATGCGGTGGTTCTCGCGTCATGCGCGCAAGAATTTGCCATGGCGTCAGACGCGCGATCCGTACCGCATCTGGGTCTCAGAAATCATGTTGCAACAAACGCAAGCAGAACGCGTCGTGCCCAAGTACGAAGCGTTCTTGTTGCAGTTTCCTGATGTAATGTCGCTTGCACGTGCGCCGCAAGCTGCGGTGATTCGCGCATGGGCAGGGCTCGGGTATAACCGGCGTGCGTTGTATTTGTGGCGTGGTGCAGCAGTGGTTGTGGAGCGTCATGGCGGTGTGATGCCACGCACGCGCGATGCATTACTCGCACTTCCTGGTGTAGGTCCGTACACTGCAAATGCAATTCTCTCTTTTGCGTATCATGAGCCTGTGACGCTTGTGGACACGAATCATCGTCGTGTGGTGCAGCGCGTGTTCTTCGGTCAGCCGCAGCGTGCGGCGAGTGCGGGCAATCAGGCAATGGAGACACGCGTGGTTGCACAACTCGCACGCATCAGCGCGCAGCTCAGCACAGTTCGCGATGGTCACTATCGGTTCAACCAAGCGCTCATGGATATTGGTGCAACAATTTGCGTCGCAGTCGCGCCCAAGTGTGCTGTGTGTCCGCTGCGAGATATCTGCAAGGCACGACCGCAGTTCGAAGCAGGCACACGAGTGAAACGTAATGTCACAAAGAGTTCGCAAGGAGTATTCGCAGGGTCCAATCGATGGTATCGTGGCAAAATTATGACGATCCTGCGCGCGGAATCTGCAGTGACTGTGGTGGAGGTGGGGAAGCGCCTCATGCTCGACACTCCACGGCTCCATGCTATTATAGAGTCGTTAGTGCGCGACGGGTTGGTCACGCGCAAAGGAACACGCTTAACCTTGTAATACTATGGCGAAAAATCAGACGATTGTGATGTCACTGGGCGGATCACTCATTGCTCCTGCAGAAGGGGATGGGGTGGCGTTCGTAAAGCAGTTCCGTGCGCTCATTACGCGCATGGTGAAGGGTGGTACACGTTTTGTCATCGTAACTGGCGGCGGTGCGCCAGCGCGCATGTATCAGGACCGCGTGCGAGCACTTGGAATCAAGGACAACGAAATATTGGATTGGGCAGGGATCGGCGCATCCCACGCGAACGCTCGATATATCTGGAGTGTGTTGCGAGATCTTGCAGCGCCTGAGATCATCTCCAATCCACTCGCAAAAAAGTTGCCAAAAGGAAAAGTAGTTATTGCTGGCGGCCATCAGCCTGGTAATTCCTCGGATCTCGTTGCAGTGCAGCTCGCACGTGCGTACAAGGCAACGTGTGCGGTGAACCTCAGCAACGTCGAGTATGTGTATGACAAGGATCCGAAACAGTTTCCAGATGCGCAACGTCATCTCACGCTCACGTGGAAGCAAATGCAAGAAATCGTAGGGGAGAAGTGGACGCCAGGAATGCACACGCCATTTGATCCGATTGCAACCAAGTTCGCGCGCAAGCACAAGATTAGCGTTGCGGTTCTCTCAGGTGAACGCCTTGCGGAATTACCAGGACTGGTCAGTGGCAAGGCATTCCACGGCACGTGGATCCGTCCGTAATATGTTGAGCGGGATCTACCAAATGATTCGCGACATGGCGCTGCTCGCAAAGAGCCCGCTTTCGCGTGCAAAAAAGATGGATGTTCTTGGGGCATACTGGAAACTGTGGATCACGCGCCCATCGGACAAGGCGCTGATCCTTGGATTCACTGTACACACGCATTCGTTCGCAAATGTTTGGTATTTGTTCCGCGAGATCTTTGTGCATAATGAATATTTTTTCCGCGCGACGTCGCAGACGCCGCTCATTATTGATGCGGGCGCCAACATCGGCATGGCAACGCTGTATTTCTCCTGGCTGTACCCGCAAGCAACGATTCACGCGTTCGAAGCAGATCCACAGACTGTGATCACACTTCGCAAAAATATCGAGAGCAATACTCTGCACAACGTCCATGTGCATCATGCGGCAGTCGCAGCAGCGGACGGCACCATGACGTTCTATACCGATCCGCGCGCAGCTGGCTCGCTCGTGACAAGTACTGTGGAAGGGCGTGTAGCGTACGATGCAGTGCAAGTTCCAGCAGTGGATCTCGCGAAATTCGTACGCGAGCTGGGGACCAACGTGTCGCTGCTCAAAATGGACATCGAAGGCGGAGAGGTCACAGCCATCGGCGCACTCACGCGAGACAACGTCCTCACGAATCTCGACCAAGCCATTCTCGAATATCACCACCAAATCAACCAGCAGCCCGCAGCCCTCGCCCCATTCCTCACTCAATGGGAAACCGCAGGCTTCGGCTACCGCCTCCACACCAACGCAATGCCGCTCGCGCAGCAAGGGAAGTTTCAGGATATTTTGTTCTATTTTTATAAGTCGTGAGTGCGAATTGAGCCAGGAGAGGTTGACAAAAACCAGCTTTTGGTGTATTTTGCGCAGCAGCTGACAATGTCGTTGGCTAAAGACTCACAGTGTCCCCATTTGGGACAGGAGGCTTCTCGTGGATCAAGATCAATTTCTGTCTTTGCTCTGCTTCGTCCGTGATGACGTGGAGGGTATTCAGCAGGTGCGGAGCCTCAAGGTGGCAAAGCGCATCATCTGCAAGCTGGCTGAAGAGGGTATGAGTGCTGGCGCACTTCTGCGTCGGTGCTGCCATCTCGAGTTCGGTGAGGCGCTGATCGTCGAGGTTCAGGATCACTTCGCTCGTGCAAATCAACAGAAATGCTTCTTCTCCGCAATGGTACAGATGCCCGCCTTGTGGTGGGATGAGAATGAACTCAGTCCACGTCGACTCCTGAAACTTCTACGGGGACACGAGGTCCTCGCGCATCTCCTGGCACATCACGCAGACCTGGTCACGCACCCCGAGCATCCGCTCTACTGCAAGACCGACATCTCTCTCGCTGACGAATACTGGGCCCACCAAACGCGTCGGTTCATCGTCCGAGGAGATTTCCGACGCGCGTGGGATGAACTTCAGAAGGCGCATCGCGGTGTGCTCAATGCTACGATTCAGGAGGGGCATTTCGCGGAGAAGCAGGACTTCATCACGGAGTGTCAGCGGCCCGAAAATCGCTGCTGGCGGGCGTCGGACTTGATCGTGGGCTCGCTCGCGATCGAGCTCTACGAAGCCATGGTGAAAGAGTCTCTACTCACCGTGATCACTGACGGGGATCGACTCACCGACTCCTGGGGTCGCATGCGCCAGACGGTGTACGAGGTCAAGATGCCTTCGGGTCACCGACACCAGCCTCGTGCATATTCCCAGTCGGTGCCACAGCCTGGACATGCCATCGCGCTTCTCTACGGTGAACACAAGCCTGGGTCTCGCGAGGTGCAGCTTCGGGACGAAGGCGCAGCCATCCTGAAAATCGCTGCTCACTTCAACACCGTGCGCAACGAGCGTCGGCGGAAGAAGCATGAGCAGATGCTCGAGGAATACGAGAGCAGCAAGGCCAACTAGAAACACACCGGAACGGTGGGCGAGCTCGAACCAACAAGGTCCGAGCTCGTTTTGATTTAGCAAGGATACACTACTACCTAAGGTCTACGGATGGGGTTTGCTGTAATTCTTGACAGGTTTCAGGAGCCAGTGTATCCTTGCCCCATCGCCACAGACAGCAGGTTGGCTCACGCCATAAACCCTGCCGAGGCTTGGACTCTCTTTTTAGGAGTAGTTCAGCGGTCGAAGAGTCGGGAGTTGCCAGAGATGGTAGCTCATGGACTGTGGCATTAGTCACGGTTTTTGTTTTTTATGCCAAAAACTCGCGCGCAAAAGCAGGAAAGTGTCAGTCACTTGGTGGCCCACCTTCGCGGATCCAAGGCAGCGGTATTCGCTTCCATGGTGAACGTCTCGATTAAAGAGGCGAGCAAACTCCGTACAGAAGCTCGCGCAACTGGTGTAACGTGTCATGTTTCGAAGAAGTCGCTTGTAGGAATCGCTTTGAAAGAAGCGAATCAGCCAGCGGTGGATCTCGAGTCAGTACGCGGTACACTCACGGTAGGACTTGCGACACAAGATGAGGTTAGCGCTGCCAAGGTCTTCCAAGACTTTGCAAAGGGTCATGAATCTTTCACGATCCTCGGCGGTATTCTCGAGGGACGATTTATTTCCGCAGCGGAAGTGAAGAGTCTCGCGTCGCTCCCAAGCCGCGAACAGTTGCTCGGACAGCTCGTTGGTACACTCCAGGCGCCAATCACCGGATTCGTCCGTGTACTCGCTGGTGTTCCACGCAATTTCGTACAGGTGCTTTCAGCTATTAAAGACGCAAAAG
Organism: Patescibacteria group bacterium; assembly: GCA_038065555.1. GTDB lineage: Bacteria > Patescibacteriota > Patescibacteriia > Magasanikbacterales > JBBTQS01 > JBBTQS01. The sequence continues at coordinate 423,847 of JBBTQS010000001.1, read as the reverse complement.
TCTAAATCAAACCCCTATGTCAGAAGAAAAGAACGTGGTGGTACCAGAGAAGTTCGCTTCTCTCGTGAAGTCCATCGAATCGATGTCCGTACTTGATCTTTCGGAGCTTGTAAAGGTTCTCGAAGAAACGTTCGGCGTATCGGCTGCAGCTCCAATGGCAATGATGCCAATGGCAGGCGCAGCAGCTGCAACACCAGCAGAAGAGAAGACGGAATTCAACGTTGAGCTCACAGAAGCTGGTGCTAACAAGATCGCTGTTATCAAGATCGTTCGCGAACTCACAGGTCTCGGCCTCAAGGACGCAAAGGATCTCGTAGACGCAGCGCCAAAGGTAGTAAAGGAAGGCCTCAAGAAGGAAGACGCAGAGGCAATGAAGAAGCAGATCGAAGAAGCAGGCGGAAAGGTTACTCTCAAGTAATCAGTCGCACACTTCGCACAAAGACTCGTCCTCGTGGCGGGTCTTTTGCTTTGCGCGTGCGTTATCGTCGCATTGCGAGGAGTGTGCATCCCTTTCGGGCACAACGTGCCATTCCCTAACCGGGAATGGCCGTCTCGCACTCGGTCAGCCGGATAACGCGTACCGCCTCACGGCGAATACGGCCGACCGGCTGACCTCCGTGAGTCCCTCAAGGAACGCACACTCCTCGCAATGCGACGGTGTACGTGCGCGCAAGTAAATGACCTGCGTTGACAAGCCTTTGTGTGTGTGCGAAGCTCGGGGCGAGGAGGTGTTCACATGGATATTGAGCATCGAGGATTTCAGTCTGCACTTCCGCGTGGGGTGTTGGCGGCGTTTCCAGGGCTTGCGCTCGAAGAACAAGAGGCAGTGGTTCAGGGTGTAGTGGATGATCCACTGCTCGCACGGCGGCTGGGTCGGCAGATGATCACATGCAACGTGATTACCGAACACGACGAGGCTATGGTGTGTCATCTGCAGCCTGTGACCGTGTCTGGTTCGACGGGTCAAGAAGTATTGATTCACGATGCGGCTGGGAGAGTGGATGAGTTCGTGAAAAAAGAGCTGGGATTCTGCGATCTCTCTCTTCCTGCGGGAGTAACACTGTTCTTTCGTCCTGTGCTCGTGTTCGCAGATTTCGAGGTGCACGATGCAGTGGCGCGGAATCTGAATCTTGTGAGTGCGAGTCCACTCCAGACGCTGCTCACACTCGCGCGCAATCGCAAGCGTGAGCATATGATCATCGCAAGTGGAGCTCCGGGTTCGTGTGCTGAGGTGCAAGGGGAAAGTGGGGGAGCCTCCATCTTCCTCGCCCGGGCATATGATATGCTCAGGGCGGCTCCGCGGTTCCCGGATCGGCAGCTGCCTTACTCGTACCTCTACATCAACAACAACCCCGATGGTCTGCTGCCTGGCGAGTAGTCAGTAGCATCATCGCAAACCGCACCCTCAGACGAACTCTGAGGGTGGTGTGTTTTGAGGGAGTGTTCGCTCATACAGTGATGTGTGTACAAAAACAACGATAGCTTTGCATTCCTTGAGGGACTAACGGAGGACGGTCGGCCAGTCGTAATCGCCGTTAGGCATGACACGTTGTCCGACAGTCCGAGTTCGAGACGCAATTCCACGGTTAGTGGAATTGACGTCGTGCCCGAAAGGGATGCAAAGCTATCGTTGTTTTTGCGCGCCTAGAAATGAGTGAGCGGAAACTGCTTCACCGAAGCACCATCAAGCACAAACGCCATCTTCTTCGCCTCATCAATCGCCATCGCGCGAATGTCAGAGGTGTTGTCCAGAATGTATTGCACCGTGTACGCGCCTGTTTTCTCGTGGACGATGAGACGCTTTGTCGTTGGCTCGAGTGTGTAGAGCCACTTGGAGTTGAGGAATGTGACGAGTTGCGTCGCGTTGGTTACTGCAGGGTCTACAGGGCTCAGGGTGATTGGCTTTTCTTCACCGCGCTCGAACATGCGGATCTTGCCGGTTTTGTCGAGTGTCCACACATTGCCATCAATGGCCATACTCACGGCATTGCTCAAATCAGGATTTCCTTTTGCCCATGCAGTACCAGTGCCGAATCCCTCTTGGTAGCGGCCATGGCGATAAATCATTTTGTCACTTGGAACGAGCGAGTAGAGTCGATCGTTGTAGATGGCTGCGTCGAACATGCCAGAACCTGGGATTGTAGTTGCTACTTTTGCATCGTCTGCCTGATTCTTCCACTGGATTGATTCGCCGCGGCTGATGAAGAAGGTGAGACCCTCTGGAGTTGCGCGTCCAATGAAGTCATTGAGCGCAGGGACATCATTCTCGGTAGAAATCTTCTGGGAGCCGCGTTCGAGAACGAGCAATTTCTTCGCAGGATCAGCTACGATGAGTAAGTTGTTGGTGACAAGCAGTGATGTTGGGTTGATGCCAGACGCAGCTGTAGCTACGAGTTCTGTTGGTGACACGTGTGTGGCACGGCGGATGCGTTCCTCGAGACCTGCGAGTTTGCTCGAGAGGCGAACGCGCGCGTTCTCTTCGTCGATAGATTTGTTGGGGAGTGATTCGATTGCTGTACGAGCCTCAGTCATGGTGACGCGAGCGCGGGTTTCCTCATTGTAGATGAGGGATGATTCGGCTGAGGAGATGAGTGACTCGATGCGAACAATCGTGTCAGCGTATACTTGCGCATCAGCTGCGGACGAGCGGTTCCATTGTACAACGCCGATGCCGATCACAAAGGCGATGGCACTGAGTCCCACAACAACAGTCGCGATCTTGTGTGGCCAGGAGAGTGAGCCGAACCAGCTGCTCGTGCGCTCCCATTGCTCGCTCGAATTTCTTTTCCAGTATTCAATGAATTCACGGCGACGGCCACCCATATTTGTGGTCACGAAGAACAACGTCTCCACTGCCATGATCACAAATACAATGAGTGCGCGGCTCCAGCGAATGATGGTTGGAAAGGCGACGCGCACACCACGAGCAATTGCGCTGCCGATCGAGTGGAGATATGCGCCACCTGACGTGCTGCGGCCTTCGCGCATCGCGGCAATGCGTTCGCGATGGCGTGTACCAGCGGTGATGGAAGCTGATGGCTCATCATCTTCCTCTGCGTCCTCATCTGTTGCGCGGGAGTTCTGCAGTCGCGCTTCGAGCCGTTTGCGCATGTTGGCAAAGAGCGATGGCGCGAGCGTTTCTTCAGTTGCTTGTTGCGAGTCGATGAGAGAGGAGATGGAGTCGCGTTTGCTCGAAGATTTTTTGCTTGGAGATTCGTACTCCGAAGTCTCAATCGATGCGTGTTCTGGAACGCGTTCCAAGAATACACCACCGTAGGACGCAGCGCCGGCAATACGGTCGAGTGCGTTCTGGAAATGCGCTGCACCTTTGATCGGTGTTTTTTGCTCGAGTACTGAAGTGATCTCGGAGAGCTCGAGTTGCTCGGCGATTTCGGGGGTGCCGAAGAACACGGAGTCGCCGGCGTGGAGTGCGCCGTTAATAATTGAACCGAACAACTGTGTGTCAGAGTGTGGTTCGGTATTCTCGGAAGTAATGTCGATGGTATTGACGGCGTTGGTCTTCTTGTCCTTGTACGCCACAAATCCAACAGGTACGCCGCGAAGAGCAAACGCCAGGGTTTGTTCATTGACCATACCAATCACGAGACTCAAAGAAGCATCTCTGCTCTTGAGATCTCGCAACAATGCCGCGCTCTTGCGATTCACGCGTTCGAGGAGATGCTCGAAGTGGGCTGCGGCTGAGTCACGATGCAGTGGCTCTTCGTAGAATCCAGTTTCGACTTCTTGTACCCAGGCGTTGATGGTTTCGATTGTCTTCATGGGCGCGTGATCTGCTTGCGCAATCATGAAGATGTATCCACGGCGGTACTCGGATTCGTTGGCTGGTTCGGTGATGTGTACGATGACTTGGGAAGCGTCCGGGTCTTTGCCTTCCACGAAGAACTCGTGGACTCCAATATGGGACAGAAATGCACGCATGGTTTTGACGTTTAACACTTGCAGCCATTATACTAGATCCGTGTCTGTACAGGAAGTTATGCTTGAACACCTTTTTGGTTCAAAGACTCGATTACGCCTCCTACGCCTCTTTTTCACGCATCCTGAGACTGCGTACTTTGTTCGTGAAATGGCGCGCGAGGTGAAGAGTCAGATCAATGCCGTGCGGCGCGAGCTCGCACATCTTGTTGATGCAGGCATCATCGAAATCGTCACGCCCAACGTTACGCTCACCTCACTTGAGGACGCGGGAGCGAATCGCCGCGTGTGGTATCGCCTGTGCGAACGATCACTCTATTACGACGAGTTGCGTGCGCTGCTGTTGAAGTCTGAGTCTGTGGGGCAGCGGCAGTTCACGGACGATTTGCTCAAGACATTTCCGGAGATGCAAGTGTTGTTGCTCACGGGTCAGTTTGTCCGTGAGTCTGAGGCTCCTACAGATATGCTGTGTGTGGGTGACATGGATCCCAAGCGGCTCGGTCGTGCGATCAAGAAATACGAAGATGATCTCGGCGGACCGATTCGCTATACGCACTTCACTTCGCAGGAATATCATGAGCGGCAGCAGGTGGTAGATCGATTTCTTTTTTCACTTTTTGAGGCACCGCACATTCTCATTCTCGGCGGCGTCAAATAATCTTGTATGAACACATGGTACTTGGCATTGGATTGCTCAATGGAGGGGCAAACTCGCGTTCTTGTGATAGCGCAAAACGGTACAACAGCGGTTCGTGAGCCCGTGCGAGCGCAAGAAGCGGTTGCGGTGGTGGATCGCGCGATTCAGTCGCACCAACTGGACACAAAAGGTATTCGTGGTACTATCGTCGCGACTGGCGTAGGGTCATTCATGGCAACGCGTATCAGTGTCACGGCGGCCAATGGTCTGGCTGCGGGATGGAATGTTCCTGCAGTTGCCGTTGCTCCTGCGCAATTGAGTGATGACTTCTCATGGGCACAGGCTGAAGCGCTTTTTGCTGGTGTGCCAGCAACAGCAAGCGTAACAGCAGAATATTCCGCCGAACCCAATATCCGCATACCCAAATCGCATGTTGTCTGATTACACCAAATACCGATTGTACGAAATTCTCCCTGGAGCGCTGATTTGGTTCTCCATTGTCGGCGGTATTTTGTTGTCGTTCTTTGCGCCGTTGTGGATGATCTATTTCGTGATTGTCTATGATATTTATTGGGTACACCGAGTGGTGTACTTCTCTTTTTTCTTGACCTTGTCGCTGCGCGAATATCGACGAGCGCTACGCACAGATTGGTTTGCGAAATTGCAGGAGGAGAAGCCGCAGTGGCGCGAATATGTCCATGCGATTTTTCTGCCAGTGTACGATGAGGATGAAGCAGTCGTGCGTACCACGCTCGAAGGGCTCCTCAAATCGTCATTGCCAGCGAAGCAAATGCTCGTGGTACTCGCAGGAGAGGAGCGCAAGCTCGATCACTTTGGGGCATTTTGCTATGCGCTCAAGGAAGAATACGGCGACAAATTCTTTGACTTCCTCGTCACGATTCATCCGTCGGATTTGCCAGACGAAATTCCAGGAAAGGGGAGTAACATCCATTACGCTGGGCAGAAGGTCAAAGAATATATTGATGCGATTGGGTATAACTACGACCGTGTTATCGTGAGTGCTTTTGATATTGATACGATTGTCCATCCGCACTATTTTAGTGCGTTGTCCTATACGTATTTGAGTGTGCCGAATCCGACGCGCGCATCGTATCAGCCGTTTGCACTCTATAACAACAACATGTGGGAGTCGCCGGCGGTGTTGCGTATCATGGCTTTTGGTACCACATTCTGGTTGCTCACCGAGTTGCCTCGTGTGGATCGCATGGTGACATTCTCGTCACACAGCATGTCGTTTCGAGCGCTGGTGGACGTTGGATTCTGGGAGAAGCGTATTGTGAGCGAGGACTCGCGTATTTATTGGCAGTGCGTGCTCAAATACGATGGAGACTACCGTACGTATCCGATCTTCTTGCCAGTGTCCATGGATACCGTTCGTGACGAAACATTCTGGCGTTCGTGCAAGAATCTCTACAAGCAGCAGCGTCGTTGGGCGTGGGGAACCGAGCATATTCCGTTCATGCTCTGGAATTTGCCCAAGCATCCTGGTATTTCGTGGAAGCGCAAGTGGTACTACATGTTCAACATGATTGAAGGCAAATTCTCGTGGGGTATGACGGCGATTATTCTGCTCGTATTTGGTCGTCTTCCATTGCTTGTTGCAGGGGATGAAGTGCGCTCGACTGTGCTCTTCCAGAATACGCCGCATATTCTCGAGTGGCTCATGGGTGGTGCAATGCTTGGACTTGTATTCTCGATGACGTACAGTCTATTGCTCTTGCCGCCACGTCCGAGCTCGGTGCGTTCGTATACATTTCTGATCATGGTGTTGCAGTGGCTGTTGCTGCCGATCTCTCTCATTTTCATGAGCTCGCTGCCTGCGATTGATGCGCAGACGCGATTGATGCTCGGACGCTATCTCGGCTTCAATGTTTCGGCAAAAAAGCGTAAGATAATTACAGCATAGTTTTTTGTCGCGTATGACACACCGCAGGAGGGTGTGGTTGTGGGTGGTGATTTGGATTGTACTCGCACTTTCGATCGGTGTGATTGGCGCGTACTACCGATATGTTGCACCGCAGCTACGTTCATATCAGCAAGTAACGCAGGAACTCCAGCAGGCCTATGGGCCAGCGGTAGTTGATACTGCGAAAGAAGTATTTCCTTATTTTCTTGGGATGGACAGTCCCAAACGTTTTTTGGTGCTTTTCCAGAACAACACTGAGCTGCGGCCGACGGGTGGGTTCGTGGGTAATTACGCCATCATCGAGATGGATGATGCGAGTGTAACTTCGTGGTTCGTGGAAGGTACAGAGAAGCTCGATGCGCGCGCAGATCAATCGAAGATTCCACAATCTCCACCGCCACTGCGCAATTATCTCGCACAGCCCAAATTCTTTTTCCGAGATTCGAATTGGCTCCCGGACTTCCCATCATCGGCGAAGCTGCTCATGGAGCGGTACGCGCAGGAGTCAGGGGATACAGAGCCATTTGATGGTGTGATTGCGATCAATGCGGAATTTGTAGCGCGTGTCATGCGCGTGTTGGGGCCGATCACGGCTGATGGAGTGCGACTGGATCCGGATACATTCGTAGAGCAGCTCCAATGGGAAGTGGAATATGGGTATGCGGCGCGTGGGGATTCGTACGAGAATCGCAAAGAATTCGTTCAGCACGTAATGGCAATCATGTTCGATCGAGTAAAAAACAATTTCACGGTGCTGTGGCCCAAGATGGCGCGTATTTTCTTCGAAGGGCTCGACATCAAGGATGTGCAGCTCTATGCAACCGATGCTGGTGTGCAGCGTACGGTTCTGAGTCAGCAATGGGGTGGCGAGGTGGCGCAGCTGGGCGAGGGGGATGATGGATGGCTTCTCGTAGACGCGAACTTTGCGAGTCTCAAGACTGATCGTGTGATGGCGCGCAGTGTTGCATATTCGGTTACACCTGACGGTCGAGCAACATTGCGTATCACGTACAAGAATCGTGGAGCATTTGATTGGCGCACAACGCGGTATCGATCGTACTCGCGAGTGTACCTCCCTGCGGGAACGGAATTTCTTCGGGGCGAAGGTGCAATGATTCGCGAAAAGGATCCTGCAGTAGGAGATTTCTTTGTTGGGCGTGAGTACAATCGCCCTGTAGTTGGATTTTTCTTTGTGGTTGAGCCTGGTGCAACGCATACGATTGAGTTGGAATATCAACTTCCGGCGGCGGTGCGTCAGCGCCTGGCAGATCGTACATACGAATTACATGTGCAGAAGCAATCGGGCACACCAGCCATGCCATTGCAGCTCCAGTTCATGGGAGACGCAGTTATTGATGCGATCCTGACGAGCGATGCGTCTTTTCAGCTGCGAAATAAGTAATTGATTGACGCGGGGAGTGTTGCGAAGCTACTATACGAGAGCCTGTACACAGGCTCTCCCTTTTTATGTTCACCAAAAAAGTCGGTATTGATCTGGGCACCACCAACGTGCTGGTTTACGTCCCAAAACGCGGCATTATTATCAATGAACCGTCTGTTGTTGCGATTTCGAAGGCAGATCGCATGGTCCTCGCGGTAGGAAAAGAGGCAAAGGACATGATTGGTCGAACACCAGACACGATTATTGCTGAGCGACCACTCAAAGACGGTGTGATTGCTAACTATCGTACCACCGAAGCGATGCTTCGCTATTTCATTAATAAGGCGCTTGGCGGCGTGCGACTCTTCCGCCCTGAAGTGATGGTTGCGGTGCCTGGAGGTATTACTTCAACCGAACGCCGCGCCGTGATCGACGCAACCATAGCTGCGGGCGCGCGTGCTGCGTATATCATCAAAGAACCAATCGTGGCAGCAATTGGCGCTGACGTGCCTATTGGCTCTGCCTCAGGACATATGATTGTCGACATTGGCGGCGGAACCGCCGAGATCGCCGTGATATCGCTGGGCGGCATTGTGAGTAGCGGCAGCGTTCGTATTGGTGGTAACAAGCTCGACGCAGCTATTGCCGAGCACACCCGTCGCAAATATGGACTTGCTATCGGCGAACGCACGGCAGAAGACATCAAGATTCAGGTTGGTTCTGCGATGTACATGGACAAGAAATTGGCGATGGATGTTCGTGGGCGCGATATGGTCAGCGGATTGCCACGAACGATCAGTGTGACGAGTAATGATGTCACAGATGCGATCCAGCATGAGCTCGCTGGGTTGATTCAAGCGATCAAAGATGTGCTGCATGAGACGCCACCAGAGCTTTCTGCGGATGTCATGGACAAAGGAATGATTCTCTCCGGTGGTACGAGTCAGCTGCGCAATCTCGATGAACTCATCGCACAGGCAACAGGTGTTCCAACGTACATGGCTGATGAGCCGCTGTTGTGTGTGGCAAAGGGGACAGGTATTGCACTGGAGAACCTCGATAGTTACAAGCGTAGTATTCTTGCGACTCGATAGTATGGTGATCGGTATTGATGGATCACGCGCAACTACGAGTCAGCGAACCGGGGTAGAGCAGTTCGCTTTTTCTGTTATTGAAGCGCTCAAGGTTGCGATTCCGGAGTCTGTAGAAGTACGACTCTACCTGCGCGGGGACGAGCAGGCACCTGACGCAACACCGTTACCTGCATCATGGAGTGCGAGGCCGCTGTCTATGCCTGGAATGCGTGCGTGGACAAGTATTCGATTGACTCTCGAAATGGTGTTGCACAAGCCGGACGTGCTCTTTGTTCCGGCGCATGTGTTACCGCTGGTGCGGGGCAAGCGCACGGTGACTGTCATTCATGATGTCGCATTCTTGCATAATCCAGAATGCTATTCGTCTTTTGAGCGATGGTATGCCAATCGCATGACTCGGTGTGCGTTGCGTGATGCTGATGTGGTTATTGTGCCATCAGAGGCAACGCGTCGTGATATTGAAAATGGATACACGCAGATTCGCGCGAAGATCGTGGTGATTCCTGAGGCGTACGACCACAATCAGTTCAATACTGCAATTGAGCAGCGCGCTGTTGCAGACACGCTCACTCGATACACGATTGGATCACCTTACATTCTTTTCGTGGGACGGCTGGAAGAAAAAAAAGGCGTAACGCAACTCATCCGTGCATTTGAACAGTATTTGCGAACGCATCAGGATGATCCGCACTTGCTCGTGCTCGCTGGCAAGCCTGGGTATGGATATGAATCGGTCCGCGCAGCTATTGACGCGTCGCCGATGGCAACGCGTATTCGAGCGTTGGGATTTGTCCCTGCGGCAGATTTGCCGCAGTTGTATGCTGGGGCGAGTGTTTTTTCCTTTGCGACAAAGTATGAGGGATTTGGAATTCCTGTACTTGAGGCTCGTGCGTGTGCAACACCAGTTATTGTTCGTGCAGGGAGCGCTACAGAGGAAATCGCAGGCGAAGCAACATTCATTACTGATGGAACGACAGAGGACTTGGTGTTGATGCTCGAGAAAGCGTTGAGTACGAGTGCAGATGTACGCGAAGCCGCTCTGCGCGATAGTGAGCAAGTAAAGGAATATACTTGGGAGCGTACTGCGCAGCGCATCGCTACTGAGCTCATGGGATCTCTATGATGTGGGGGCGCCACGCGACGGCTCCTGGTGAGCTGCGTACACAGCGACTGCGTCGCAACATGAAGTTGTTGTTTTGGGCGCGTGCGCTCTTTGAGACCAAGGCACTCAATGCTATTTTGACACTGTTTTATCTTGCACGCGGGATTACGTTGCAAGAAGTGATGATCCTCACGGTCGTGTGGTCTGTCGCAGGATTTCTCGCAGAAATTCCAACGGGATATGTGGCGGATCGCATGGGACGTGTGCGCAGTCTGGGTGTTGGATTTGGGTTTTATATTGTGGCGACGCTTGTGCAAGCGTTTGCGCATGAGTTTGAGTGGTTTGTTGTTTCGCAGGTTTTGGCTGCAATTGCGTATGCCTTTTTGTCAGGCGCTGATGAGGCGCTTCTCTACGATACGCTCAAGGAATTGGGGGAGGAGAAGGACGCAGTTCGGCATAATTCGCAGTATTACGCATCGCGCAACGTGCTCAAAGGGATTATTCCTTTTTTGGGTGCGCTGTTGGCTACGAACATGTTGGATTGGCAGTTCACGTTGGTGTTGGTGATCGATGCGGCGATTACTGCCGTTGGATTGGGGCTGTTGTGGTTCATTGAGGAGCCGAATCGGTATCAGTCGGAGGAGGAACGCGAAGTAAATATTATTCTCAGTAGTATCCGGTTTGTGCGCACGCAGCCGTGGTTGATGCGTGTTGCAGCGAACAAAGGATTGGGATTTGTGAGTGTGCTTATTTTTTGGCGCGTCTACCAGCCGATTTTGAGTAATGTGGGGTGGACGGTGTTTGCGTTGGGACTTTTTTATCTCGTGTACCACGGATTGGCGTATTTCTTGCGCCGAGTTACGTATCGATGGGAAGCGCGGTTTGGGTTCGTGCGATTGGCCAACAATATGTTCTGGGTGCCGATTGTGAGTATGTTGCTCATGTTCTTCACCGATAATCTGTGGTTGCTTGGTGCGCTGTCCTTCATTACGCTGCTATCTCAGACACTGCGCGAACCACTTTTTATCTTGCAGCTCAATCGCACTGTCGCGTCGTTTCATCGCGCCAGTGTGTTGTCGAACTTCAATATGGTGAAGAATATCGTCGATATTGTCATGACACTTGTTGCCGGAGCTCTGGTTGTTCGGTATGGCGCGTTTGGTGCGGTGGGAGTGGCGATTTTCATGGGTGTGGTTGGCACGACGGTGTTGCGTGTCACGCCTTCTCCCACAGCAGAACCTGTGCTAAAATAGCCTTGACTATGTATCATGCAGCGTCCCATCACATTGTGGGGCTCCTGACGCGCCTCTGGGAGACGCGTGCTTTGCCGCATGCTATTGCGCTTGCGGGATGTAGTGCTGCGGATTTGTCGGGACTGAGCCGAACATTTCTCACAACAGTGTATGGAGGCGCATCTTCGGTTGGATACGAGATGCACGTTGCACCATCGGGCAAGGATATTACTATCGAACAAATTCGCGCGTGCAAAGAATTCTTGATGACGACTGCTGACGCCGCGCATCCTCGTTGGATTGTGGTGACAGATGCGCATCATATGAGTCAGGGTGCTGCTAATGCGTTGCTCAAGGTATTGGAGGAGCCGCCAGCACATTCATATTTTTTGCTTATGTCTGATGCATGGGATGCGGTGCTTCCCACGATTGCATCGCGTGTGAGCGTGTATCGCGTGCATGTTGATGCGACGGCGGTTGCAACGCATCCTGCGTACATCGAACATCGCGAGCTCTTCGACGCGGTGCGATTGCGCCCGATGCATGAAGCTCGCCAACTTCTCGAGCCGTTGTTCGGCGAGAAGGACAAGAAAGCAGATCACGCAGTGCAGCGGCGCATGCTCGCGCAGCTCCTGTACTGGTGGCATGTGTATACGCGCGAGTTACTGCGCAGCCGCGTGGGCAGCGGGGGAGATGCAATGCGAGTCGTGAAGGCGGCAAGGGCAATTAGCCGAGCGCGGCACGATATCTCGCGCAATATTCACCCCAAATTACTTTTTGAAACATTATTCTTCGCTCTGTATGGAATCTAATATGCATCGATCATTGAAGACGGTCGCGCTCGTCGCGACACTCGCACTCGTTGGACTCGGGTGTGGTGATGAAAAAAAACCAACAGGTAATGACTATGGCGTATTCCGTAGTGCAAACAGCGGTGAGACGTGGGGCACAGCGTCCGCAGTGCTCACGACGTCAGGCACAAAAGAATCACTGCACACGTTCGCAGACATTCGCTTTTTGGTACAGGATCCCGTCAACCACGAAGTAATGTACGCAGGTACGAACAAGGGGTTGTGGGTGACTGAGAATGCAGGCGTATCTTGGATCCGTCCAACAAGTGCGGTAATGCAGAATGCTGCAGTTCTCGCGCTTGCGGTGAATCCCAAGGAGTCGTGTGAAGTGTACGCAGCGGTAGAGAATGCGATCCAAAAGACCGAAGACTGTGGTCGTACATGGAAAGCGAAGTACACTAAGAACGAAGCAGTGAAGAGTAATCAACCTGATATTTTCCGCAGTCTTGCTATTGATCCAACAGATACGAATGTACTCTACGCAGGTACACGCTCCGGTGCACTCATGAAGTCAGTTGATGGTGGAGATTCCTGGAATGTGAAGCGTCGATTGAACAACGATACAGTACAAGACATCTTTGTACACCCGAATAATCACAACATACTATTCATGGCAGGCAGCCGCAGTGGATTATTCCGCAGCGATGATGCTGGTGACACATGGTCTGATATCACGCCGGTCTTCAAGCTCAAGAAGAATGATGCAAAGATCCACAGCACGGCGGCATTTAGTGCAGATGGTGAAGTGCTTATCGTTGCGAGCAAGCGCGGTCTCTCTCGTACAACGGATAATGGTGCGACGTGGGAAGAGTTGCCGCTTATCAACGCGCCTGGAACAGAACTTATCTTCTCTGTCGCGATTAATCCGACAAAACCAGATGAGATCTATTATGGAACACTCACCGGGTTCTATCGCTCAACAGACGCCGGTCAGAATTGGCAGAAAAAAGCGATCCCAACAACAAAAGCAGTCAGCGCTCTCCTTATTGACAAAGGAGACTCCAACGTGGTGTACTTGGGAGCGCGAAACATTACTGTCAAATAGTGTAACAACGTGATATATGCAGCATCTGGAAGCAATGCGAAATGCGTGTGACGAAACCATTGCACATCTCAAACAAGAAGTAGCAAGTCTGCGAACAGGACGTGCTAATCCTATGCTTGTTGAGGATATTCAGATTGAGGCATACGGTGCACGTCAGCCAATCAAGAACGTGGCAACAATCACCACGCCAGATCCTCGTCTGATTCAGATCGCGCCATGGGATCGTACGGTATTGCCAGCGATCGAAAAGGCGATCATCGCGGCCAACATTGGACTCAATCCGAGCAGTGATGGTGTGGTGGTTCGGTTGCCGATTCCATCACTCACCGAGGAGACTCGCAAGGAGTTGGTGAAGAACCTCAAGACGCGTCTGGAGGGAGCGAAGATTCGCGTGCGACAGCATCGCGAAGAATGCCGCACTTCTATCAACGCTGATGAGAAGGCTGGAACCATGACCGAGGACCAGAAGTTCCACGACATGGACAAGCTCGACGAGCTGACCAAATCAACGAACGAAAAAATTGAAATTTTGGGCGCAGAGAAGGAAGCAGAAATCATGAAGATCTAGTAAGCGCAATTGTATGGAACAGCAGACGCTCATGGAGCAGGTGACAACACTCGCCAAGGCGCGCGGATTTGTCTATCCAGGAAGTGCGATTTACGGAGGACTTGCCAATAGCTGGGATTACGGTCCACTTGGTGTGGAGATGAAGAACAACATCAAGCGTCTTTGGTGGCAGACCTTTGTCCATCGTCGTGCTGACATGGTTGGACTCGATGCTGGAATTCTGATGAACCCACGTGTGTGGGAAGCATCAGGTCATGTAGGCTCATTCACTGATCCACTCGTAGACTGCAAAGCATGCAAGCAGCGATTTCGTGGCGACAAGTTGCTCGAGGAGCGACTGGGTGTAGAAGTAGTGGCTGTGATCAAGCTCGAAGAGGTACAGCCTCGTCTCATGGCGGAGAAGATTGCCTGCCCATCGTGCAAAAAATGTGATTGGACTGAGGCAAAGCGGTTCAACCTCATGTTCAAGACGCACCAAGGTGTTATTGAAGGAGAAGGAAGTGTGGTGTACTTGCGTCCAGAAACAGCGCAAGGAATTTTTGTGAACTTCAAGAATGTAATGCAGACGCATCGCCCGAAGATGCCTTTTGGTATTGCACAAATTGGTAAGGCATTTCGTAACGAGATTACACCAGGAAATTTCACGTTCCGCACGCGTGAATTCGAGCAAATGGAAATTGAATATTTCTTCGATCCAGAAGCAAGTGATTGGAAAGAGCTCTTCGAGCAGTGGAAGCGCGATACGTGGGCGTTCCTCACAGTCACACTTGGAATCAAAGAGGAAAAGTTGCGTTTCCGAGATCACGAAGCTGACGAGTTGTCGCACTATTCGCGCGGCACAACAGATGTAGAATACAACTTCCCGTGGGGTTGGGGAGAATTGTGTGCTGCTGCAGCGTATCGAACAGATTTTGACCTTACGCAACACAGTGAGTGGAGTGGCGAAGATTTGCGTGCGACAGATCCGACGAATCCGCAGCGCAAGTTCATGCCGCACGTGATCGAACCGTCGTTTGGTGCAGATCGTGTGATGCTTGCAACGCTTCTCGATGCGTACGAGCAGGAAGCTCCAAAGGAAGGTGATGACGAAGGCCGCACCGTGTTGCGTCTCGCAGCGCGTGTGGCTCCATACACCGTTGCAGTTTTGCCACTCTCGAAGAAGGATGAATTGGCAGGACCAGCATCTGAGGTTGTGGCATTGTTGCGCGAGCACTGGGTCACAACGTATGACGAGACACAGTCGATTGGTAAGCGTTATCGCCGTCAGGACGAGATCGGAACGCCGTTTTGTGTCACCGTGGATTTCGATACGCTCAATGACAATGCAGTGACGGTTCGTGATCGCGATACCATGACACAGGAGCGCGTGGCAATTGCAGAGCTCGTCGCGTATTTGCGCGGGCGCGTTTAATCCCATACCAGTATGAAAACCGTATTCCAGAAGAAGAAACTCGCAAATGGTGCGACGTATATTACCGTGCCGCAGGATCACACGGCGTCGGCAACAATTATTGTTGGATTTCCTGTCGGATCGCGCTACGAAGAAGAGCGTATCAATGGTATTTCTCACTTCATTGAGCATTTGATGTTCAAAGGAACCAAGCGTCGTCCGACGAGCAAGGATATTACGGAAGAGATTGATGGCGTTGGCGCTGAGTGGAATGCGTTCACGAGCAAAGAGTGGACCGTCTATTACATCAAGATCGACTCCAACAAATTGTTGCTCGCTGCAGACTTGCTCGAAGACATGCTCTTCCACAGTCTTTTCGATACGAAGGAATTCGAACGTGAAAAAGGTGTAATCAATGAGGAGCTGCGCATGTACGAGGATACGCCGACGCGTACCGTTCAGGAAGAATTCGAAATCATCATGCACGAAGGATCGCCACTCGGGTATCGCATCGGCGGAACACCTGAGATCATCAACGCGCTCACGCGCAAAGATATGGTGACGTATCGCGACCGATTCTACCACCATGACAAAATGGTGGTGGCTGTTGCAGGTAACTACACAGACAAGCAGTCCGCAGCAATTGCAAGCCTCTTCGGCAAAGGACGCAAGAAGGGTGTGATGCCAGCATTCAAGAAGAGTGTACCTGCAGCGTCCAAGGAGCGCGTACATCTCAAATTCAAACAAACAGATCAAGTGCACATCGCTCTGGGATTCCCTGCGTACAAGAAGGGTGATCCACGCGTGCCAGCACTCGCACTCTTGCAGAGTATCATGGGCGGATCCATGAGTTCGAGACTTTTTGTAGAAGTGCGTGAGAAGCGTGGACTTGCGTATCGTGTTCGCACGGATATTGAGACGTATCGCGATTGCGGCAACACCTACATTCACGCAGGTCTACACACTGAGCGCATTGATGAAGCATTGCGCGTGATCGTAGATGAATTGCGCAAAGTAGCGAAGAAAGGAGTAACTGCCAAGGAACTTGCGTATGCCAAGGGTAATGTCCGCGGCAGCATGATTCTCGCGCTCGAAGACAGCTCCACTGTCGCGCAGATGTTCCTAGAGCAACAGTTACTCGTGGGCAAAGTTCGCACACCAGAAGAGAAGCTCTCCGAGTACGAAGCGGTAACCCGCGAAGATATTCAGAAGGTTGCTGCAGAGGTATTCGATTTCACTAAGGCAAAGCTCGCGGTCATTGGGCCATTCGAGACTCCAGAACGATTTGAATCATTTCTCGCTGAATAATCACCATACGTATGCACAAAAAAGTATTCTGCAATTGGAAGACGTATCTCGGTGTTGGTGAGACCCAGACACTGGCGGCTGAGATTGTGGAGTACGCTGGTTCGGCAAAGGGAATTGTGCTCCTACCGTCTGCAGAGCTCCTTGCGTCTGTTGCGCACGTGATTGAAGGGACGAGTGTCGAGATGGGGGCGCAGACTTCCAGTGTCCATCGTCATGGTGCGTACACCGGACAGCTCGATCCAGAGAATTTGCATACGTTGGGATGTCAGTACGTGCTTGTGGGACACTCAGAGCAGCGTGCAGCAGCGCCAATGCCAGCGTCACACTTCATCGCACAGGCAACGACCGCGCTTGAAGTTGGTTTGATACCGGTGATTTGTATCGGAGAGACGCGTCAGCAACGAGATGCAGGAGATGCGGCTGCAGTAGTGCGCGAGCAATTGCGAGGTCTCGAAGACATTGCTGATCCAGATGAATTCTTCATTGCCTACGAACCGGTGTGGGCTATTGGCACAGGCGAAGCTGCTACGGTTGAAGACGTGACGCAAATGTGCGAATATGTGAAGAGCATCATGGGTGAGCGCACGGCAATTCTCTATGGCGGTTCCGTAACTGCAGAGACTGTCGGCGCATTTGCAACCCAACCACTTATTAGCGGTTTCCTCATTGGCGGTGCGAGCACCAAGACGACCACACTGTTCCCGATTCTTGATGTGTTGCGCTCGTCGTAATTCGCGACGCTATGCTGTTTAGCTTTCTTCCACTCGTGCTCATTGTGCTCGGACTTGCGATTATTATCGCGATTATTATTCGCAAATTCCCACAGCTACGAGTGCTCGATGTAGACGGACTCCCGGAGGAGCAAGCGCGCAAGAAAAAAGACAAAATTCTCGAGAAGAAGTTCGATCTCGCCTTCAAGCCGCTGCAAAGTGGTATCGGCAT
Source organism: Patescibacteria group bacterium (assembly GCA_038065555.1). Lineage (GTDB taxonomy): Bacteria > Patescibacteriota > Patescibacteriia > Magasanikbacterales > JBBTQS01 > JBBTQS01. The sequence goes on along the minus strand of JBBTQS010000001.1, from coordinate 406,434 downwards.
CGTTACAAATACATTTGAAAAATATTTTGGTCAGGTGCAGAGCAAGTTCCGCACACACGTGGACAGAGTTGCAGACAAGTATCGCGCCGAGTATGGTCGAACCATGCAGGAGCGTGCGCAGTCGCTCTCGCCTCGTGAGCGTGCACGACAGCTCAATCACCTCATCGAAGAGGGTGATGAGCTGCGCCATGATGATGATCTCATCCATGCCGAAGAAAAATACATTGCAGCAATCAACTTCGAGCCCAAGAGTGTTCGCGCATATCGAGGACTTGGCAAAGTGTACTTCGAGCAGGAGCGCTATGTGGATGCGAAGGAGACGTTCAAGTTCTTGATGAAGCTCGACAAGAACGATGACATTGCTCCAGCGTATCTCGGACGTGTAGCAAAGGCGGAGAAGCGTTGGGAAGAGGCCGCAACATGGTACGAGCGTGCCATCAAAATCAAGAAGGACGTCACCAAGCGTTGGTTGGATCTTGCAGCTGTGTACGAAGAGATGAGTGACCGTGAAGAGCAGGCGAAGAAGGCGCTGTTGTCGGCGTATGCGTTGGAACCAAAGAACCCAGCAATCCTCGACGAAATTATTCATTTCGCTATCTCGCACAATGATCGTGCGCTCGCTCGTGAGAAGCTCGCAGAGCTCCAAGAAGTGAACCCAGAGAACCAGAAATTACCTGGTCTCAAGAACACGGTTCAGGGGATGCGCTAGGGACTTGTGTTCGGAGAAACTCTCTGGTATGGTGTAGGCGCATTAGAAAAGTCCCACCACGCCGACGTAGCTCAGTTGGTAGAGCGCATCCATGGTAAGGATGAGGTCACCAGTTCAATCCTGGTCGTCGGCTCCAGCTCAAAAGAACAGTTCCGCATTGCGGAACTGTTCTTTGTTTACGACACAACTGGTATCATCGAATATATGCGTGTCGGACTACAAGCGTACAAAGATGGGTTCAAAAATAGCGTGGGCGTAGTGCTCATGCTGTTGGTGATTTTTGGTGTTGTGTGGTTCGTAGAGTATGCAACGTTACAGGCGTGGATCATTCGTGCTGGCATCTGGGCGCCTGCAGTATTTGTGCTTGCGAAGGCGAGTACTCTTGTATTCGCGCCAATCTCAGGTGGGCCACTCTATCCACTTGCTGGTGCGCTATTTGGATTCAATGTTGGATTCGTATTGTTGCTTCTTGGCGATGCGCTGGGGAGCGCTATTGCATTTCTGATCAGTCGCAGACTTGGCCGAGCCTCTGTTGAGCGCATGGTGAAGAATGAAATGGGTGTGGTTGCGAAGGTGCGAGCGGTGCTTACAACAACGAAAGGGTTTGTTGTAGCACGAGTGTGTCTCGCGTCATTGCCTGAGGTCGTAGCTTACGCCGCAGGACTCACTCCGATCGGATTTTTGAAATTTTTTGTTATCCAAAACGCAGTAGGTGTGTTGCCGACCGCGTTCTTTTGCTTTGGAGGGTCGGCGTTAGTGGTGTTGCGTAGTCCTGCTGCATTAGTTGCGACGTCTGTGGGCGGATTACTGGCAGCGGGAGTTGGTGTGACGTTGTTCGGATGGTGGGTTCGACGATCAACGCTGACACATTGACCCGTCATGCAAAGATTGGTAGGATCGCGCAAGCGAGTGGGTACTCGCAACCACAACAATCACCGTTTCTGGAGGCTACAGTGAATGAAGATCTCAGCAATGAACCGCATTTCCTGCGGCTCTCCCGAGAACTGTCCAGTGGATTGGTCTTTTCAGGTGCATCAATTGCGCCAATCCTTTCAGACGGCACGGCAAAGAGTTGGGGTCAGCGACTGGCTCACTACCACGAAGCTGGATTACTGCATCTGGTTCGTGGAGGACTCTCTGCAGGTGACGAGCACGTGTCATACAGGTTCGCGAACAAGCTGCACGGGCGCAGCACCGAATCTGTACCGATGCCTCTTCAGGCGCATAAAAGAACAGTCACGGAATCTGCTGACGCGGATATCACTGTGGTCAACCTGAAGATGCTGGTAGGTGCAGTGTCAGAGAAAGAGTTCACTCTTGCTCGCGCGATTGAAGTTGTCTCGGACAAGGGTCTTGCGCTCGCTGCGATTGCACTCGCGCGCAAGCATAGCGCACTGCGTATCGACAAACCACCACGAGCGAAGGGAAGCACGATCCCAGGTGAGTTCGCGTTCGATCTCGATCGCCTTCCCAAGGAATGCGGTGGACGATTTCGGAAGAGCGAAGTATCTGTGGTGCGTGCCCCGACTGTCTCCCAGGGGTTGTCACCAGGAACCGCGCAAGCCGCACACGAGGCGCTCGTGAGTGCTTTCTACGGCGCAAGTTCGTTCACGCTCGAACGGGTGAAGCGTGTGCCGTGGTTCGCAGCTAATACTGGGCACGGCAAACCCAATACTGCAGCGGATGTGATTGATGCGTTGGTGCGCGATGCGCATCTCGAGGATCTCACGCACGCGACTGTTGACAAGAAGAGCGACAAGCGCGAGCTCCGGTTGGTTGCTCATGACCGCACTGCAGACCGTATCGCAATGCGACTGGGCAAAATCTGGGGCGAAGAGAGGTGTATCAGTGCTGTCGAGGAAGTCTCGGAGGATCTCACACTCCGTGAAGCCCTCACAACTGCATTGCGCACCATTCCCACTGATGAGTCTGGGTGGTTCGAGGTCACGGCGAGTGTAGCAGGTGTGCTGCGCACTGCGCTCAACTGGTCTCAACACCGTCAGCATCAACTGTTCGTGGAACGGTTCCTCGAACAGTTCGCAGTGACACCTGCTGGGTCGCTGCTCGAAGTTCGTCCTGAGCGATCGCCAAGCGATGGCGAAATCAGGACGCTGCATTGCCGCTGCGCATCGACGGGCGGCACAACGGAGGTCAGCATGGCAACTGGTTCTCAAACATCCAAAGCAGACAATCTCACGCAGGCGCAGATCGATGCGTGTCGGGCGGCCTACACCGATGTCGTCAAGGAGTTCTATGGGCGCAGCGGTTTCAAGGTCCAGGAGATCGAAGATGCGGCGTGGTTCAATGCGGGGCTCATGCTCCATGTCACAGCAGCAGAATTCGCGTCGCTTCTCATCAAAGACGGTCTCGCAGATGTGACGTCGACGAGGTACTCTGAAGAGAGTAATCAGCGTCGACTGAAGTTCAATGATACGTCCCGATGGTACGCGTTCCTCGCAATGGAAACAGATCAGAACGCTGGCGCGAGTCATGCTGCTGTGATCATCGGTCGTCTACGTAAGGAGGGTGTGGCTCTCGATCAACTCGAGGAGGTGCTCGTACGTGCGACAGAGAATGCAAAGGACAGAGACTACTTCGCATTGAGCACTGGGCACATCGATGAAGTTCGTGCTGTTCTCGGCTGGGATGGTTCGGAGGACTTCGTGGAATACTTCCTGCGCAAGCTGGTGGACGAGGAGGGGTTGCTGAATCTCGATCGATACTACATTCCAGGAGAGCGAGAGGGTATCGACAGCGAAGCGCCGAGCCTATTCAGATGCGTCAGGCGCGAACGAGTTCCGGAAGATGACGTGCAAGACGAGGAGCCCCCGGTGACGCCCTCGTACTATGTTATTTCGGAGGAGTCGATCCAAGCAGAGCTCGTGCAAGTTCGGGCAGATTACGAGAAGGAGGAAACGGAGCTTCGGTATCGAATCGAGGAACAGCAGATACGAGCGCAACGCATTCAGGAGCTCGAACAGTGTCTGCATCGTCAGCGTGAAGTTGCGAGAATCTTCAAGGCAGCACTCGATCAGATCGCTACGGTGGCACCTGATGAGACGCAGCGACGCCTCCTCCAAGAGGAGGTCGCTGCGCGACTCACGGCACACGCTCAGTCTGCCCCAGCGCAGAAGGCGTGAACAACGAAGGTCCTGTTGCAGCTCAGCTGTGACAGGACCTCATTCATTTGACAGATTTTTTGAGATTCGCTACGGTGGGTATGTATGAATCAAATCTTGCGCGCTACACTTGCAATTCATGCTCCGCATCCACACGCTTCTCTTTCGACAGAGGTGTGCTTTGATGCGTAGGATTTCCGACCATCATTTCGCCAACACCCCTCTCGAAAGAGAGGGGTGTTTCTTTTTTCTCTTCATTACAGTATGCAAAAACAAATCATTCGAGACATCATGGAAAAACTTGCGGTGTATGACGCCGCAGAGGATACGTATCGCGCCGCGGTTCAACAGGCAGTAGAGCGTGCTGTGGAAGCGGGTGTACCACTGCGGTTCGTGACGTTCACGTGTTCAACGATCACTGCGCGAGAGATGTACAGCGACACGCCGTGGATGTACGTGCGCACTGATACTGCGGGCAACAATCTGGAAGCAGATTTGCCGCGGCTCACGAGGATTGTGCAGGCGCTACGCGAGGTGTATCCAGTCGAAGTCGTGATCATGATTGGTAATACAGATCCGTACTACATCTATCGGCAGCAGTTCCAGGAGTTGTCCCAGGCTGATCGCGCGTCGGTAGTCGAGCAGTTCGCAGCGCGATGGGCACAGTATCGCGATGCGTTGGAAGCATGGGTTGCAGCAACATATCCAGCGCTCCGTGCGCGTGTGGTGAGTTGGTATGTCTGGGAGCAGGAACAGAATCAGTTGCGTGCACAGACGTTCGAGCAAGAGTTCGATCAGGAGTTGGCGCGGGGAGTGGGGAGTGAGACTGATCGCGAATGGGAGTTGCGTGCACTGCGAACACAGTTCACTGTGGGCAAATATTTCGATGGACTCACGGCGCCTGACGAGACAGTCTTGCGCGATTGGATTCGTCGCAAATTCGTAGAGTATGCGTTGCAGGCGCGGTGGATGTACAAGTCGCTCATGCCAATGATTCTCATCCAGAATGAGAATCCGTCAGTCCTGCGATCAACGATGTATCAACCGCTGATTGCACAGCAGTATGATGCGCAGTTGCCGATTGTGTATTTCTACGGCGTTGATAACGGAGGATATCAATGACGTGTGCAGCGGTCAGCTGCACGAGCGTCCTGAAGGTCAGGACGCTTCACAGCTGATCTCGCACCGAGGAGGTGGCACGTGGCATCAACAAAGGAAGAACGACAGCTCAGGCGTGCGCTCAGTACGAGTGCACAACGAGTGCTCGAACTGTTCGAGGCCTGTGAGCAAGAATCATTCTACGCGCCTGCGCGAGTGCTCGCAGCATTGCATGCGAACCAACCGCTGCAGTTCATCGCATTCTCCTGCCTGGGAACGTACAAGGACAAAGAGGAACTGCGACTCGATCTGTTCGAAACGTATTTCCTGCGCAGTCGCAAGTACGGACAGATGCAATCGTTGCTTCAGCGCATTCGTGATCATGTCGATGCACAGATGCTGGTGGTGCTCCCTGATTGTGAGCCGGTTCGCACGTGGGGCTGGAGCTGTGATCAGAGTGAGAGTACAACAGCCTGTGAGCTGATGATCGAGGAGGGACGCAAACAGATTCCTGAGAACTGGGATGTTGCGACGTGGAGTTCGATCGAATCTCGTGCGGCACTTCACGTGACTCACGCGCACGCAGTGCGGTGGGCGAGTGAGTCAGCACAAGCACTGCACGTGCATCAAGAAGATCAACACCTGCGAGCGTTCCCTGACATCCTGTTCCCTGGCGGAACGCGTGAGGCGGCGCAACGACAGGTCGCAGCATATGCGTTCGAGGGCGCAACGCTCGAACGAGTGTACCCGAACGCAATCTACGTGCAATCCGAGAGCCCTGCGTCGCGCAAGGATCGGATGTACCAGCCGCTGCGAACGCAAGAGCTTCCCATCATTCATCCCTTCACCGTCTAACAGGAGGAGTATCCAATGAGCGGACTTCGATGGCGGACGCTCCAGCGTCCATGTGGCGGATTGCCGTCGCACGACTAACAGAACACCCCATTCGAGAGAGTGGGGTGTTTTCTTTTGTAATTTTTCTGTTTTTCAATGCACATCTTGACAAAAGCCTAAAAATGTGGTATACATATTTGTTTTCCGCAGCTCGGGGTCCCGAGTGATGTGGAATTCGTTCTGTTCAAATGAGGAGCATCTCATGTATCTCGATAATCGACCGCCCAACAGCTCCGCGGACTGCCCTGCGATGGTCATCGTTCTCGAATCGTCGGATTTCCCGAATGACGATCTCGAGGGGCTGATCCAGGAGGTCATGGGGAGTTCCTCGAGTCCCGACTCGGATCCAGATGCCAGCCCCAGCGACCAGATGTACTGGTACGTGTGCGACTACGAGCCGCGACGCGTCTGGGACTGCACGGAGCGAGCGCTTCGTTCCCAGCTCAAGCGCTGGAACGCGAAGCCCGAGTCGTTCAAGAAGGCGACAGGAGGCTGACCATGTATCTCGAAGCAAGACCAGCTGGCAGCTCCGAGGAGTGCCCACCTCGGGTGCTCCACCTCCAACGCAAAGATTTCCCCGGCAAGATGCGGGATATCATGACACTGGCGTTGAGCAGCACCACGCCGGACTATGAGGGCGGCGGGCCGCATACGAAGAGGCGATTGTACTGGTTCGTCTGTGAGGGAGACCTCGCGACGCTTCGGTCCAATACGCAGTGGGCCTTCGAGGAGACACTCGAGGCCTGGAACAACGACCCAGACTCGTTCGATCGTATGAAGCGATCGGGCGACTGACAGTACGGACGTACGACGTCCGGCACTGCTACACCCCATCACTGACAGACGTCGGTGGTGGGGTGAGCTTTTTTTAAGGAAATTTGAGGAAGTTGGTCCTTTTGACAAAAATACGACAATTGCATACAATACCGCCGTTACTTCCATGGGCAGGTACCGAAGTGGTCAACCGGGGCAGACTGTAAATCTGCTGGCTACGCCTTCGTGGGTTCGAATCCCCCCCTGCCCACAGCGCCATCTTAGCTCAGCTGGTAGAGCAACGGTTTTGTAAACCGTAGGTCCCGGGTTCGAACCCCGGAGATGGCTCCGAGAGTATTGAAAGACCAGTTAATTACTGACATATGTCACAAGACAATTTGATTCACCTTGAGTGCAGCGCATGCAGCCGCGTGACGCATGACACCCACAAGAACAAGAAGATCATCAAGGCTCGCATGCTTACAAATAAGCACTGCAAGTTTTGCGTGAAGCACACCCCACACAAGGAAACAAAGTAGTTCCGCTCGCCGGCATCTGCCGGCGTTGTGGTATTCTGGTATACTTGAGTCGATCTCAAGTACTGGGGGCGTCGTATAATGGTAGTACAAAGGTCTCCAAAACCTTCTGCGTAGGTTCGATTCCTACCGCCCCTGCCAAACAAAGAACAGCAACCGCTTCAAAGGCGGTTGTTGTTCTTTGCGCGTGGCTATCGAAGTGGTATTCTTGTGTAAAATCGTATGGAGACAGTACATCAACAGACCATCGCGTATCTTTCGAAGTTGTTGGCATCGAAGCGCATCGCAGGTGTGACGTTGCGCAAGGACTTTTCCGTCACGTACTTCAAGAGTGGTGGAGGAACGCATCTGTATTTGATCACGGGTGGAAAAAAGAAATATGTTGCGCGGGTGAACTTCTATTCGCTGAAAAATGATTGGGGGATCAAGAAGCAGGAGTTCCAAATCCTCAAGAAAATTGAGCACCTTAGTATTGCACCAAAGGTGTACTATCTGAGCACAAAAAATCCCCTAGGGCAACACTTCACTATTGTGGATTATGTAGAAGGGGAGCCTGTGCGGCGATTTGCAGATACGCATATTATTTCTGTAGCAAAGACTCTGAAGAAGTTGCATGCCATTACATTCAGGCGTTCTGGAGACACATTTCCACCCAAGGACGCGCTGCCATATACTTGCGATATTTTTGATCTGTATGCGAACGGTGCGGATAAGCAGATTGAAAAGTATACGGATCTACCTGGTATTGAGCTTGTGGTTGAACCATTCAATCGGGTGAGGAAATCACTGGGCTTGTACTTCAGTGGGCTGCATTGTTTTGATGGAATCACGTCTTTCAGTCTCGTGCACGCGGATTTGAAGAAGGAGAATATGTTGGTGGCTGGTGACAAGATTAGGCTTATTGATTGGGAGGGTGGTGGATCTGATATTCCTGAAGTGGACATTGGTAATTTTTTTGCAGACTCGCGGCTTACGAAGATGCAACAGCAACTCTTTTTGAAGACGTATTACGGACGTGCGGTAGACGCACAACACCTCGAGCGCATCTACGCTGTGAAAATAGTGTTGGATTTCTTCCGCATTATGGACGATTATATGTTGAACAAACGAAAGGCGTGGGATGCAAATCGTATGCGTAATGAGATTCTACGATTTGAAAAGACACTCCCACGAACATGAAGGAGTCTGAGTTCGTCCAATCTACCTACAACGCTGTCGGCGCCTCGTACGCTGCGCGCTACGGTGACACTCTATTCCTGCTCCAGCAGTTCGAGCAATTCGCGGCGCGGCTCCCGGCAGGTGCTGCTGTGCTCGACGTTGGGTGTGGTGCTGGTCGCGCAACGCGCTGGTTCGTGCAACATGGGTACAATGTAACGGGTGTTGATTTCTCAGACACGATGCTGACGTTGGCACGCCAAGCAGCGCCAGAGGCGACTGTGCTGTCGATGGATATTCGAGCGGTAGATTTTGCCGACGCGACGTTCGATGCAGTCTGGTCCTCATTTTCTATTATTCATATTCCGAAGGCGGATGTTGCGCGTACACTGAGTGGGTGGTATCGCGCGCTCAAGCCGGGTGGTGTGATCAGTATTATCACAAGCCTTGGTGCGGACGAGGAGGAAGTCCGCGATGAATGGCTGACTGCAGCTGATGGGAGCATGGGTCACAAAATATTTTTTCATCACGTGGCGCAGGAGACACTTGCGTGTGCAGCAGTGACGGCAGGGTTTACGGGGGTGCAAACTGCTGTGGTGTTCGATGCTGTCGAGATGGGCACGCATCCCATTCTTGTACTGCAGGCGAGTCGCGCGTAGATATTCTTGACGTTCGGCAACGAATATGATTCGATTCCGCTACGTAACATAGGGGTGTTGCGTGTTCTCAATCCATGTAACAGTGAGGTGGATTCGATGGATCGACCAGAGTACCAATTCGATGACGATGATACTGAACTCTCGGAGAAGTTGGCGCTTCCTGCGAGCAAGATACTGCAGGTCGCATGCATGTTCGGCGTCAACTCCACGCAGTTCCAGAGCATGTTCGATCCACTGATGTGCTGTGGTGCGTTCCACATCAAGAATAGGAGTGGAGGGACGGAGCTGTCGGTGATTTATTTCCCGAGCGCCAATACGGTGCCGGCAGAGCGTCACGTGGCCAACAAGCACCAGGCCCGCGCTCTTGCGGAGTTTCTGGTCCAGAATCCGACGCGCGTCGCAAGTCGCGATGCATCGGACAATTATGCGGGTGCGATCCGCGGCGCCAAGTCTGGGAACATCTACAGCTTCGCAGGGCAAGATGCGATGGTCAACGAGGCCATCTGCATCATGTACGCGCTGCACATGGGCGAGTTCGCAACGATCGGGGAGGCGGAAGAGTTCGCACGGCGCATGCACAACGATTTCTTCCAACCATTTTTCAAGTTCGTGGCAGAACATGCTGTGCAAGCGACGTTCTGAACGTGCTCGAGCACACCAGACAACCCGAATACGTATACACGTGTTCGGGTTGTTACTATTTTGGGACAAAACGAGCGAACCATCGTCACAGTTGGACGATGGTTCTCGGGTGGTGCGCATTGCGTGTTACACGCGAATGCGCAGGACGAATGAGATGTAGGCGCGCTTGGAGAGGAATACAATCCAGGCAACAACTGCGGCGTTGCTCATGCACACGAGCATGAGCGTGATGTCGTTCAGCTGCAACCAGGGCACAACCCAGGTCATGAGTAGCCATGCGGCGATGAATCCGAGGTTCGAGCCGAGGACTGATTTCCACGATGGCGCGTTCCAGTGGATGAGGACTGATAGTACGCAACTGATCCCGCCGATGAGGAGGTATTCCGTGTTGGAACGTGGGTAGAACTGGGGAATTCCGGATGCACTGATGTTGGTCAGTGCGCACAGTCCCGTGCATGCAATGAGTGCAAGAGCGGAAAGTGCGAACCATCTACCGATTTCTCCATTGACTGTGTGCATGATTGCACCTCCTGTGTCTTCACTTTCGATGAATCGACACCCATTGTCAAATCCAGTAAAATACGCTAGGATACTATCCTATGACTATGACATGGACATTTCTCAAAAGTACCAAATTCTACCTCGCGCTTGCGGCAGTTCTTGTCGTGGGCGGTATTGGGTATAGCTCGTATAGCTCCAAGAACGCGCCTGTGCAGTACGACACGACCCCTGTGGTACGTGGCGAGCTCCAGCAGACGGTGAGCGCTGTGGGCAAAATTGCCTCAGTAGACGATCTCGCGCTTCGGTTCGAAATGCCAGGAACGGTTAATGAAGTGTTGGTGAAAGAAGGACAAACCGTGAAGGCTGGCCAGCGTCTTGCGGCACTTCGTTTGGGCGAACTCAACGCTGCAGTTGCGCAAGCAGCAGCCAATCTCAATCAGAAGCTCGCCGGAGCAACGGAACAAGACCGGCAGTATTACAAAGCGGCGTTGGATTCTGCAAATGCAAGCTGGGAACAGACGCAAAATGATGGAAATGCAGCCATTGCCGCAGCAGTGGCAGCTGTAGAGACTGCGCGTAATAATTTGAAGTTGGCAGAAGGTGGGGATAATAGTGCGGTTGTGGAACAGAAGTATGATGCCGCAGTAGCAACATTACAATCCACGTTGGGAACACTCAGTGATACACTCACGCAAGCAGATAATATTCTAGCCGTAGACAACACGTTTGCGAATGAGAGTTTTAAGTTAAATGTCGAGATTACAGAACCTGCGAAGCAGACGCGAGCTATTGCAGCGTATGCACAAGCGAAGGCTCAGGTGCAATCAGCGCGCACCGCAGTCTTGCCACTCACCACCGCGAGCACGCATGCGTCGATCGATGTGGGTTTTACAGTGTCTCAGACCGCGTTGCTCTCCAGTAATACCCTAATGGACGCCGTTATTGAGCTTGTGAAAGCAATGCGCCCTGTTGGGTCGCTCACGCAGACCACATTAGACGCGAAGAAGAGCACACTTGAGGCGAGCCGCACAGCGGTGACGACGAAGTACACAGCAGTAATCAGTGCACAACAGGCAATTGAAGATAGTCGTAACGCGCTTGCTAACTACCAGATTGCCCTGGGTAGAGCTGAGCGCGATCTCATTGAAGCAGGAGCAACAGCAGAGGCTAATAGTGCCATTCGTGGTGCTGCCTATGCCCAAGCAAAGGCTAACTACCTGGCAAAGACTGTACCCCCTCGCGCAGTGGACGTCGCAGCGTTTCGCGCAGCAGTGAGCCAGGCAGTTGCCACGCGCGATAAGGCAATTATTATCGCACCAATTGACGGTGTAGTGACGAAGATTGCGAAGAAGCGCGGAGAATTTGTGAGCAGCAGTGATGTGATGGTGCAGCTCCTCTCGCCTCACTATGAGATTTCTGTAGATATTCCTGAGACAGATGTGTCCAAGTTGGCTCTCAATGACAAGGCGCGTATTACGCTCGACGCATTTGGTTCTGAGAAGGTGCTCACTGGAACCGTCATTGCTATTGATCCAGGATCTACAGAAGTACAGGACGTTGTGTATTACCAAGTCCGTGTACGCATTGCTGATACTGATGAGCCGATCAAGCCAGGCATGACTGCGAATGTAGATATTACAACAGAGACACGTGAGGACGCGCTCTCCATTCCAACACGTGCTGTGCGCACTCGCGACAATGAGACCAACGACAAATACGTCCGTGTTCTGGAAAATGGCGTAGAAAAGGAAGTTACTATCAAGGTAGGCATGCGCGCAGATGAAGGTCGCACCGAAATCATCACAGGACTGACTGAAGGCCAAGAAGTAATCCTCTCGGTCAAAAAGTAATCTCTATGCAACATCCGCTCATCGAAGTACGAGACCTCGCAAAAGTATATGTAAATGAAGAGGTTGAGACGCCGGTGTTGCATGGTGTGAATTTCACGATCCAAAAAGGCGATTTTGTGTCGATCATGGGACCGTCGGGGTCGGGCAAGTCCACACTCATGCACATTCTCGGATTTCTCGATACGCCGAGCTCCGGTCAGTATCTCTTCGAAGGTGATGATGTGAGCAAATTAGAAGAAGATCAGCTTGCAGCCATGCGCAATCGCAAGGTTGGCTTCGTGTTCCAGGCATTTAATCTGTTGCCACGTGCAACCGCGCTTGAGAATGTGGCGATGCCACTGCTCTACGCCAACGTGAGCGCCAAGGATCGTGAGCGTCGTGCTGCAGCAATGCTCGACTCTGTAGGTTTGTCCCATCGATTGGGTAACACGCCGAGCAAACTCTCTGGTGGTGAGAAGCAGCGTGTGGCAATCGCTCGAGCGCTCATTAATAATCCAGAAGTGATCTTCGCTGACGAGCCAACAGGTAACCTCGATTCTCGCTCGGGTCTGCAAGTGATGAAAATCGTCCAAGATCTCAACGCATCAGGTCACACCATCATTCTCGTGACCCACGAACGTCATACTGCGGAGCACGCGAAGCGCATCCTCACCATTCGCGATGGCGTTATCACCAATGATGAACAGGTGAAGAATCGTATCATTGCGCACGCGACGTCTGAGCTCAAGAAATAATATGCCAATTCTTGAGTACGTCAAGAATGTGTGGCAGATGTTGACCCGCAACAAAATGCGGTCCTTCCTCACGATGATGGGTATCATTATTGGCGTCTTGTCAGTAATCGTCATCATGTCTGTTGGTGCAGGTGCGCAGAGTCTCATTCTGGATCAAATCACAGGAATGGGGAGTAATCTCGTCGGCGTGTTGCCTGGCAAATCTGAGGAAGATGGTCCACCAGCATCAGCATTTGGCATTGTGATCACGACGCTCACTGATGCTGACGCACGCGCGATTGCAACTTCGGGGTATGAGCCTATTGAGGCTGTGTCATCCTACGTGAAGGGGATTGATCGGGTGAGTATTGGGGATGTGGAGAAGGACACCTCATTTGTGGGAACGTCTGCGTCGTATACAAATGTCGAGGACGTGACGATTGAACGTGGGCGCTATTTCACAGAAGATGAGGAGCGCGCAATGGCGCGTGTGGTCGTGTTGGGATCAGAAGTGGCGAAGGAGTTGTTTCCTGATGAGGATCCTATCGGTGAGACACTGAAGATCAAGCGAACTAATTTTGAGATTATTGGCGTGGTAGAGGAGCGAGGAACGGTAACGTTCCAGAATCAGGATAACCAAATTTTTGTTCCGGTGACCACTGCGCAAAAATTGTTGTTAGGCATGAATCATATCAACTTCATGCGCATCAAGATCCGGGATGCAGAGACAGTGGAGTCGTCCATTGGCGAGATTGAGGCAATTTTGCGAGATCGCCATGGGATTGATGATCCTGAAGAGGATGATTTCTCGGTGCGTGCGACGACGCAGGCGCTGGATGCACTCACGTCGATTACTGATGCATTGCGATTTTTCCTTGCGGCCATCGCAGCAATCTCACTGATCGTCGGAGGAATTGGAATTATGAATATCATGTTGGCTGCAGTGCAGGAGCGTACGAGAGAAATTGGATTGCGTAAGGCGATTGGTGCAACGTCGCGAACGATTACGTTCCAGTTCCTTGTTGAGACAGCGTGTATCACACTCACGGGTGGTATTATTGGTATCATCGGAGGCGCGATTATCTCGGCTTCTGTAGGATTTGTTGCACGCTATCTCGGATATTCTTGGGACACGGTGATTACACCAGGGTCTATTGTGCTCGGGTGTGTGGTTTCGATTGCGATCGGACTGATCTTCGGCATCATTCCAGCGCGACGCGCGAGCAAACTCAATCCTATTGAAGCACTCCGATATGAATAATGGATTGTGGACTGCATTGATTCGCCAGGCATTCGACTCTCTGCGTCGCCAACGCACGCGAAGTATTCTCACGATGCTTGCGATGAGTATTGGTGTTGGTGCTGTTGTGACTATTTTTGCCGCAGGTGCGGGATTGGAGCGTATGGTGTTGGGGCAGCTCGACGTCTTTGGGAGTGACACGCTCAGTATCGAGACGCGTATTCCGAGCACAAGTGCCAATGGGACAGATAATGGCGGGGGACAGGCATCTGGAATCGTCATTACAACACTCAAAGATCGAGATCTCGAGACGGTGCGCAAGCACCCGAATATTCTCGCGGCCTACGGACTCGTGAATGGCCAAGAAGCCGTGAGTTATCAAGGACAACTCAAGAAAGTAATGCTCAGTGGTTACGGGTATAGCTCGGTGGATATTGATCGACTCGAGTTCACCGAAGGTCGATTTTTCACACGTGAAGAAGAGTTGTCTATCCAAGAAGTCGCCGTGCTCGGTTCTACTGCAAAAGAAAAGCTTTTTGGTGATCAGGATGCGGTGGGCGCGCTTATTTCCATTCGTGGCAAGCCGTTTCGTGTGATTGGTGTTACGGCGCCTCGTGGTGCGGCGTTCTTCATTGATATGGATGATGTCATTATCATTCCTACACGAACCATGCAAAAGAAGTTGCTTGGTACTGACTATTTCATGATGATTATTGCGCGAATGAAGGATGCAGATGACGCTGCAACAACCAAGGAAGACTTGCAATCACTCTTGCGTGAGAATCACTCGATCGAAGATCCATCGCGTGATGATTTTACTGTGAATACTACGGCCGAAGCAGCCTCAATCCTCACGACCGTAACAGGTGGAATCACGATTTTGCTGATGGCGCTCATTGGCATCTCGCTCGTGGTAGGTGGTGTGGGTATTATGAACATTATGTATGTGACCGTAGCTGAACGCACGTTCGAAATCGGACTGCGCAAGGCGCTCGGCGCTCCGCGACGCACCATTCTCTTTCAATTTCTTGCTGAGGCAGTACTTGTTACTGTCGGCGGTGGGTTGCTTGGTGTAGCAGGAGGCGCGGTGTTGGCGTATGGAATCTACGCAGCAGCAACGTCGTTCGGACTTGCGTGGGTGTATTCTGTCTCAATTTCTTCTATTTTTATCGCCGTAGGATTTTCGGCAGTGATTGGATTGGTATTCGGCTTGTATCCAGCTCGCCGTGCCGCGAATTTGAGTCCGATCGAAGCACTTCGTCAGGAGTAATCCACAACCCATTAGGAACTTACCCCCTTGGTATTGTATACTGTACCCGTCATTAATGTTTTCCTTTTTTATGCCGGAGAATCCGATGGGTCTCGACAAACGAAGCGCCATGCTTGGCTTCGTTGGTGGTTTTCTCGTTCTTTGTACGATTGGCTTTTTCATCTTGCTCGCAGTAGTACTTACGCGTGGCGTTGGAGCAAGTTCCAATGCTGGTGCACAACACGCAGCAGCGCCATCTGTGGTTGATCCTGGCACACAGCCAGCAGCAGAAATCACCGTAGCGCCTGTTACTGACGGAGATTATGTCCGTGGTAACAAAAATGCGAAGATTACATTGATTGAGTACTCAGATCTTGAGTGCCCATTTTGCAAACAGTTCCACAATTCATTGCGTGAAGTGTTTGCAGACAAGAAGTACGCGGACAACGTATTGTGGGTCTATCGCCACTATCCACTCACATCAATTCACCCAAAGGCTCCAAAAGAAGCTGAGGCTGCAGAATGTGCTGGAGAGCTCGGTGGAAGCACAGCGTTCTGGAAGTATATCGATCGCGTTTTTGAAGTAACTCCTGCTAATAATGGTCTTGATTTGGCAGAATTGCCGAAGATCGCACAGCACGTAGGTGTGAATGTTGCGGCATTCAACAAGTGTCTCGACAGTGGTTCGAAGGCTGCAATGGTTACAGAAGACGCAGCATCGGGTGATGCCGCTGGTGTACAGGGTACGCCGCACACGATCGTGCTCACTCCAGATGGCCAAAAGATTCCGTTCTCTGGCGCGCTTCCAGCAAGTCAGATCAAACAGATTCTCGACAGTGTTCTCTAGTCTCAATTATTCACTCGCGTTCTTTTTATGCGATCTCACCATCCCAACTCACGTATGAGAAATCATGCACACAAGCACACTCCTGAACACTCCATGCGCCGCATGGGAGCAGGCACGCTTGTCGGCTTCTTGGCCCTTGTCGGCGTTGCAGCAGCAGCTGCAGGCGTTTCGAGCGAACGAAATGTTCGCGATCTTGCACAGTTTCGTCCCATGAATTCTCGTGCAGCGTATGGTGACGTACGTGCGGCATATGGCAACGCTCGAGGTGGTTATGCTACAAGCACAGTAGCAACGACCACGCCATCTCGTGATCTATCCGGAATTCCAGTAGCAGCCCTCACCATGTCGAACATGGCCGGAGGTCCTGTTGATCTCTCGAAGACGCCATTTGTCGTTGCAACCAACGGAGGCTACCGTGTTGCAGCATTTGGGTTGAACAACTATGGCCAACAGCCGATTACCTTGAAGCGCATTGGTATTCGCGTAGAAGCAAAGAAAGTCAATGGAGCTGCTCTTAAGTTGGCAGAAAAAAATCCTGCAACAGTAAATGCCTGTGGGCTTGTTAGCTTCTCACTCATGGCAATGACAGAGACTGGTGGTGTGCAGTTTGGCAACAAGCTCCCAACTGCAAAAGAGCAAAACGGTGTTTGGTGGGATTTCACAGGAACACACACATTGCAAGCAGGGAAGTCGTCCTCTCTCGTACTCATGGCATCGGCTGCAGTGACGAATCAGCAGCTCGTGCAGCTTCTCGAAGGGTGTTCCTTCACGCCGTACGTACTTGCGACAGATCTCAAGGTAGTGGACAACGCTGGTAAGACCGTGAAAGTAATTGTGGATGGTAAGGACCTAGGGAACAAGGTGCCATCGCCTGCGGTAGTGGTGAAAAGCGCAGCAGAATCTCTTGTTACTGTGAACATGGTCTGGAGCAGCGCATCTCCAGCTGGCTCAGCGAACATGGGGGATGACAAGACTATTGCAATTCTTCGTGTGAGCAATAGCAGTTCGTCAACAGTCGTAAATCTCAAGGGTCTGCCAATGAACTTGAATGCGTCGTTTGCCCCACAGGGTGATCGTGAGCTCAAGATCTACAAAGATAGCATTAGTTCTTTCAATCTCGTGTACCAAAAAGTGCTGAATGCCAAGACATGGAGAATGGATGACAAGCTCGGATTGTACACGCTGACGGTTGGCTCGCCATTCACTTCGCCTATCCAATTGGTTGGCACGAAGGACTTCTATGTCACGTATGACGTGTTGGACGCATCTGTGAATGATGTGCTCTGTATTTCACCAACGCGCACTCTCTCGTCATTTGTCTCTTCGAAGGCGTTGCAGTTCCCAGCAGGAACATCGTCTCCTGCTACGCGCTGTCTCAACTACTAGTACACTTCCAATCCATAGCACCTAACCCGAATTCGTATGTTCAAACGCACATCAGTTGGTTCACTTCTTGGTGCGGTTGCGTTCTCACTCTTCTTGATAGCACCAGCTGATGCTGCAGTGAGAACCACGAGCGTGAATTCGGGTTCATTGACTGTGGGATCGTCGCCAGTTTCGTACGGAGATCTCACGATTCAGTGCGTGGCTGCAAATGAAATCGCATCAGGCTTCAAGCTCAGTGTGAGTAACCAGATTCCTGGATTATCATTTGTTGGTCAAGCAACATTTACGTTCACAGGTAGTTGGTCTGGTGGCGATGCTTCGACTCGTGCAGTCACAGTGAATGCTGATGGTTTTGCATTTGAGCCAACCAGTCTTCCTACGTGTGGAGAAGGTGGTTTGC
This sequence comes from Patescibacteria group bacterium, assembly GCA_038065555.1. Taxonomy (GTDB): domain Bacteria; phylum Patescibacteriota; class Patescibacteriia; order Magasanikbacterales; family JBBTQS01; genus JBBTQS01. The sequence goes on along the minus strand of JBBTQS010000001.1, from coordinate 388,683 downwards.
TCACCGTGAGCGGGCTCTCACTTCGATACACTGGATCGCCAACCACAGAGCAACCACATCTTCTCGTACAGCCAAAGACTGCAAGCACTGGAGTGATTGTTTCTCGATCATTGGTGCTGGCAGGAACAACACAAACGGTAGTAGCAGGTCCTCGAGTAGTGGGTATCAAAATGTACGACATGGTTCCTGCGGCAGGGGATGGTTCGGTAGATCGCATTATTGTTACATTCAACACGACGCTTAGTACGACAACTGCTCAGGTTTTGTCTGATTGGACATTGAATGCAGGAACGTGGACTGGCCTTCGATTGAATCGTGTTGTTGGTGTGAGTGGAAGTGATGTGACATTGGAGGTAGATGGGTATGAGGGGACTGGCAACAGCGCAACCAGTCATGGTGTAGAGCCAATACTCTCATTGCGAAGTGGCAGCAGCGTGCGCAGTGCGCAAGGTGTGAGCGCATCTGGGTTCACGGACGCTGCGATTCAAGATCTCGCAGTGCCACGCGTCAAATCTGCAGTGCTTTCTGACACGAATCTCAATGGTACATACGATCAGGCTGAGATTACCTTTACGGAGAACGTTGGCATCGGCACACTCACATTGTCCCAAGCGCTCGTGATCTTCCGTGTGATGGAGGAGCAAAGCGGTAATTATTTGTCCATCACGAATTTTTCAGATAACTTTGGCGCACGTGCGATCATTCGATTTGCAGAATCTGCGTCAGCGGGGAATGCTGGTACAAGGCTCAAGTTTGTAATCTCTCCTAATAGCGTACTCAAAGATTCCGCAGGAAATGGAGTAGTTGCTGGTACAATCTCTGCTAATAGCACAGATCGGTATCCAGTACTTATCGGGTTGCCACTTGTGGTGACGACACCAGCGCCAGTAACAACAACCCCACCAGTAACCGAGCAACCAAAACAGCAGACACCAGAACCGACACCGCAGACGCCAGGTGATATTTCGTATCCGTCTGTTCGCATCAACAATCAGGCAAATTACACGAAGACACAGTCTGTTACGTTGGATTTGTACGCAGGCAACGCCACGCAAATGCAAATTGCCAACAGCAGCAACCTCAGCAGCGCAACCTGGATTGATTACTCGTCGAGCAAAACATGGACTCTCACTTCAGGCAAGGGGACAAAGACGGTGTGTGTTCGATTTCGTAACTCGGTGAAGACTTCTACAACCGAATGTGACACGATTCTTTTCGACTCTGCTGCCAAGGAGCCATCGTCAATGAGTGTAGTGATTGATAAAGGCAATGACTTCACCACCAGTACTCTTGTGACACTCGCCATCAAGGCAACCAATGCAGCAGAAATGCGCATTAGCAACAATTCTTCTATGGAGGGCTCCAACTGGATTCCATACAAGACAGCAGTGGCTTGGAACATTGTTGGTGGATCTGGTCAGCGATCAGTGTACGTGCAGTTCCGCTCATCATCACTTGTTGAGTCTAGTTATGTGAGCGACGTGATTACCATTGGATATCCAAATTCGGTCTATCCAATTCTCAATGTCACTGGGTTGTCCGCAGGAGATCTCATCAAGCTCCCAGATGACAGCAACAAGGAGACAACGCATGATCAGACAGTCTATTACTTTGGATCTGATGGCAAGCGTCACGCATTTCCAATGTTCAAGGTGTACGATTCCTGGTTTGCGAATTTCTACAACGTAAAAGTTGTCTCAATGGACACGATGTCGCAGATTCCATTGGGCATGCCAATGCTCGTTCGCCCTGGAACGTACTTGGTGAAGTCACCTACGATCCCACGCGTATATGTTGTAACGCCAGGTGGTGTGCTGCGTCCGCTCAAGAGCGAGGCAGCAGCGATCAAACACTTCGGCAAGAATTGGGCCAGCCGCGTAGTCGATCTCCCAGATGCGTTTTTCTCAGCGTACACGGTGAACAGTAGCGAGTATGGCGAGTTCAGCGTGGTTCCAGACGGTGTTGTTGTGGAGGCAAATGGCGTTCGTTGGTATGTAGAAAGTGGCGATTTGTATCCATTTGGTTCCAATGGTTTTGCAGACAATGGATTCCAGGACAAGTTTGTAGTGAAGGTGGACAAGAAACCAAGTTATTCGACGAAGTCTACGATCAACGGTCGCCTCGATAAGTACTCCAAGTTCTACTATCGCGATTTCAAAGGATCTCTCATTGGTGTGTAACCTTGTTTGCGTGTGCCTTCAGCCCCTTCAACTCCACCACATCGATTTTTTGCAAGTACCATGGTGATTCTTGGCGCTATTATCGGCGCTGGTGTCCTTGGTATTCCATACGTTGTCGCGGCAGTTGGTCTCACGACGGGCCTGCTCTATGTCCTCGGGTTGGGACTCATTGTGTTGGTGCTCCATCTCATGGTGTGTGAGCTTGTTCTCATCACTCCAGAGCCAATGCAGATTGGTGGATTAGTTGGACGGTACGTTGGACCTTCTGCAGGAAGACTTGTGGGTTGGAGTATGGCGGCCACAGGTGTATGTGCCATGGTTGCGTACTTGCTTGGTATTGGTACGACTGCAGATCTTCTTTTTCATCAGGTAATTCCGTACAGCTCGCCACAACTGTGGATGGGGATTGCGTGGTTGCTCATGACGTTTGTGGTGGTGCGCGGGGCGCGAGTCCTGGCACGCCTCGATGGTGTGTTCGTGACATTGATTTTCCTCGCGATTTTCCTGTTGCTCTTGCTCAGCGTTCCGCATATTAATTACACGCCAGTTCTGCAGGCGTCGTGGCGTAATTTCTTCATGCCATACGGCGTGATTCTCTTTGCATTCATGGGACTCTCGTCCATTGCAACGGCCGAAGAGATTGTGCCACGTCATCCGCGCATTTTGCGCAAGTCTGTCCTGTGGGCTTCGAGTATTTCCATCGTGCTCTATTTGATTTTTGCATGGACCATGGTGTGTGTGATGGGTGCGGCAACTCCCGCGGTTGCTACGCATGGCATTGGATTATATCTTGGGCCAATCGCGCATATTTTTGGTAATTTGTTTGCGCTTACGGCTATGTTGGGCGCCTTGTGCACCATGGCGTATGCGATGCGCCGCGCACTGGAGTGGGATTTGCATTATCGCAAGGTGATTGCTGTCGCGTGTACTGTTGGCATTCCTATTGCGATTATTGGCGTTGGAGTGCGTGACTTCATCCTTGCGATGAGTGTGGCTGGTGCGGTATTTGGGAGCATGAATGCGGTGCTTATTTGTATTGCGTATGTGCGTGCGTTGCACTCGCGTGGTGGGGCGCGTATGTATCATCGATTTGGTTCGTGGAGTGTGTCACTTGTCGTACTTGTATTTGCCATTGCAGCGGTGTTGACCATTGCTGGTATTGCTCGCAGCTTGTAGTCTTATGGCAAAACATATTGTAATTCTTGGTGGCGGATTTGCTGGTGTGGGTGTGTATCGCGCGTTGCATCATGCTCGACATGATACCGCGATGCGCATTACTGTTATTGATCGCAACAATTTCTTCACCTTCACGCCGATGTTGCACGAGGTGGCAACAGGAAGCGTCGAGCGCTCGCATATTGTGCAGCCGCTGCGCGAAATTATGAGCTCGTGCGCCTCAGATACCTTCTTGCAAGCAGAAGTGACGGCTGTGGATCCAGCAAAAAAGAAGGTGAGCTATGCAGCGCATGGCGAAGAGCGTACGCTCTCGTATGATGTACTCGTTGTAGCATTGGGCTCAAAAGTGCAGTGGTTCGGTGTTCCTGGAGCAGAGAAAAACGCATTCCCACTCAAGACACTTACCGATGCGGTGCGGCTACGCAATCGATTACTCGAGCAATTCGAGAAGGCGTCGACAGAGACGCGTGTTACTGCGCGGCGTGCACAATTGCAATTCGTCATTATTGGTGGCGGCCCAACTGGCGTGGAGCTCGCAGGGCAGATCGCTGATCTCACACAGCATGAGTTGTGTGGATTATATGGATCGATTCGACTCGAAGAAATTGGAATCACTGTGGTACAGCGTGGACCGCGATTGTTGCCACAATTTGGTGAAGCAACATCTGCTATAGCACTTCGGCGACTACAACAATTGGGTGTGCGAGTCCTTCTCGACACCGGAGCAGCTGCTATTGATGAGGATAGTGTCACGCTCACAACGGGCGAGCGCATTCTCACGCAGACTCCTATTTGGAGCAGTGGCGTGCAATCGGTGATGAAGGGCAAGCTGGCTGACACATTCCTCACAGCAGCAGGCCAGGTTCGCATTACACCACAACTACACCTGCCAGGGCATTCAAATGTATTTGTGTTGGGTGATGCTGCGGCGCTAGACGGCAAGGAGGACGGTGTTCCATTTGTTCCACAAACAGCGCAGGCAGCAGCAACACTTGCACCTATTGTTGCACGCAATCTCTTGCGCGTGCTGGGACGCAAGCAATCTCCGATGGAATCTGTTGCGTTTACGCAGCGTGGGTACATCATGCCAATTGGTGATTGGTTTGCTGTAGGTGAGATAGGCAATCGCACGTATTCTGGTCGATTCTTGTGGATCATTCGTCGCATTGTATTTTTGCAACAGCTCTCAGGATGGTGGAATCGTGTGCGTGTGACTGCAGCGTGGATCACAGGAGCACTCGTGCGACGTGATACGAGTCAACTCTAGAATATGGAAGCAGTACAAGCGTTAGTCCTGGGTGCTGTTCAAGGAATCACTGAGTTTTTGCCAATCTCTAGCTCAGGGCATTTGATTTTGGTTCCGCGTGTGTTGGGGTGGAGTGACATGGGGTTGGCGTTTGATGCCATGTTGCACCTTGGTACGCTGCTCGCCATTGTTGTGTATTTTTGGAATGATCTCCTTGAAATTATTCGAGGGTTTTTCAATCCTCGCAAATATCCGCAGGAGTCGACCACAGCGTGGGGGATGATATTGGGTACGATTCCTGTAGTCATTGTGGGATTGCTCTTCGATGATGTGATTGAACAGTTCACACGTACACCGGTGATGGTGCTTGTGGGAAGTGCGGTGGGAACACTCGCGCTCATTATGGCGCATCTGCGATTGCGCGCGCAGCGGTTCGGGAAAGTGGAGCGGTGGAGACTGGAGCAATGGTTGTGGATTGGATTGGCGCAGGCAATGGCGCTATTCCCAGGTGTGTCACGTTCGGGCATCACGATGGCTGCAGCGATCCGCATGGGAGCTGACGCACGCATGGCTGCGCGCACTGCATTTTTGCTCGGTATTCCAGCGTTTCTCGGCGCGGGATCATTGAAGGCAGTTCAGGTGGCGCAGGAGTCTGGAGCGCAAGCCCTCCTTGCTACTCCAGTGCTCGTAGGTCTCGCGACCGCGTTCGTAGTCGGGTACGCCGTAATTCGGTGGTTGATGCGCGTGCTCGCAAAGCAGAGTCTCTCGATTTTTATCTGGTATCGCCTGGCATTGGCAGGGGTGATTGCTTGGCTTTTTCTCTTCTAAATCCGCGGATTTCTTAGTGATTAGCACTCTCTTGACATGAGTGCTAATCTTGCGTTATATTGGGGGCAAGCCCTATGCCAGACCGCAAAGAGGAATTACTCAAAGGAATCGTGGATTTGTACGTTACGTCTGCTGAGCCAGTTGGCTCCCAGGCGCTCCTTACGTTCCTCGACCTTTCGGTAAGCTCAGCAACGGTGCGCAATGACCTCAAGGAGTTGGAAGAAGAAGGCTATGTGATCTCGCCGCATACGAGTGCGGGTCGCATTCCTACTGCGCGTGCATACCGCAAGTATGTCGAGCATTTCCTGCAGCCAACCGTTCCTGAATCGTTCTTTGCAGCATTGTCTGAGCAGCCAGATGTAACAGATATCGCGCGCGCCATCAAACATATTGCAAAGCAACAGGCAGAAGCGCTCAATGCTGCTGTGTTCCTTGTGCTCTCGCGAGAGCAGACATACTACACCGGTCTCACGCACTTATTCAGTCAACCTGAATTTGCAGAAATGGGCACGGTGCAAAATGTTACGGCGTTGCTCGATCGATTTGATGACATTGCGCCAGATCTCTACCGTCTCATCGGGGACAAGGATATGCATATGCATATTGGCCCAGGCAATCCGTTTGGTGACTCGTGCACCATCATGTTCGTCCCATTTGCGTGGGAAGGGAACACGAAGAGTCTCATGGGAATCATCGGACCGATGCGTATGGATTACAACACATCCATCGGCGCCATGCGTGCAGCCAAGACCTATCTCGAAACACATTGTATTGCATAACACTATGGAAGATCACAAAGACATTTCAAATGACGCTGCGGCAGAATCAGTGCCGCATCAGTGCGAGTCCTATCTCGCACAATGGAAGCGAGCAGTTGCAGATTACGAGAATCTCCAAAAAGATCTCTTGCGCGAGCGTTCGCAAATGCGCGTGAGTAGTATCTACACTGCTGCTGCAACGTTTCTCCCAGTCTATGATAATTTCCTGATGGCATTTGCGCATGCGCCGAGCGAGTCTCCCGAGCAAGTGCAGCAGTGGATCACAGGGATCGAGCACATCAAGAATCAGTTCGCTGCGGCGTTGCGAGAATTGGGACTCGAAGAGATTCCATGCACAGGCGCTGTCGACACTCGACTCCACGAAGTCATTGGAAGCGAGCCCAAGGAAGGTGCGGCAGAGGATACGATCGCACGGTGCGTGCAGCCTGGGTACCGCATTGGCGAGACCGTCGTACGTGTTGCCAAGGTCATGGTTGTGAAGCAAACCACATAATTCCTAACCAATCTCATATGTCACTTATCAAATGGTCGCCACGCATTGATCCGTTCCAGGAGATGGATGAACTCATGAACACGTTTTTGCCAGCAACAGCTGGCGGACGCAGCTTCATTCCAGCAGTCGATATGTATGAGACGAAGGATGCGGTGGTCGTCGAGACTCCACTTGCGGGTATTGAGCCCAAGGATGTGTCAGTTCGCGTGGAGGGCGATATGCTCATCATCAGTGGTGAGACGCGTCGCGAACGCGAGGTTGATGAGAAGAACTACTATCGCAAGGAAGTTCGTTCGGGATCATTCAGCCGCGCACTCCACTTGCCAGGCAAGGTAGACGCCGAAGCAGTAAAAGCAGAATACGAAAATGGTGTTCTCAAGATCACTGCTCCCAAGATGGACGACAAAAAAACTAAGACAATCGAAGTAGAAATTAAGAAAAACTAGTATGGCAAAAATTCTCGGTATTGACCTCGGTACTACCAACTCCGCAGTTGCGATCATGGAGGGTGGTAGCCCAAAAATTATTGAAAATCGCGAAGGTGCGCGCACCACACCTTCGGTTGTTGCTGTCACAAAGACAGGGGAGCGCCAAGTAGGATTGCTCGCGAAGCGTCAGTCTGTGACTAACCCAGAGCACACACTCTACTCGATCAAGCGTCTCATTGGTCGTCGATACGAAGATGTAGAAGTGCAGCGTGCAATCAAGAACATGCCATACAAGATCGTGAAGGCTGGAGATGGCGTGAAGGCAGTGCTCGGTGACAAGGAGTACACACCACAAGAAATCTCCGCAATGATTCTTGCGAAGCTCAAAGCAGATGCTGAAGAGCGTCTCGGCGAGAAGATTACCGAAGCAGTAATCACGGTTCCAGCATATTTCGACAACACACAGCGCCAGGCAACCAAGGATGCAGGCGAAATCGCCGGACTCAAGGTGTTGCGCGTTATCAACGAGCCAACAGCAGCAGCGTTTGCATACGGATTCGACAAGACGAAGGATCAGAAGATCGCAGTGTATGACCTTGGTGGTGGTACATTTGATGTGTCGATTCTTGAAGTTGCGCACGACGCAGAGTCCAATCAGAACACCGTTGAAGTCAAGGCAACCAACGGTGATACGCACTTGGGTGGTGATGACTTCGACCAGCGCATCATCGAGTGGATTCTCACAGAGTTCAAGAAGGATCAAGGGATTGATCTCTCTCGTGATCCACTCGCACTTCAGCGCATCAAGGAAGCTGCGGAGAAGGCGAAGATCGAGCTCTCCACATCACAAGAGTCCGAAATCAATCAGCCGTTTATCACGAGCGATGCGTCAGGTCCAAAGCATTTGGTATTGAAGCTCTCGCGTGCAAAACTCGAAGATCTTGTGCAGGATCTTGTAGAGAAATCACTCGAGCCATGCCGCAAAGCGCTTGCAGATGCCAAACTCACCAATAGCGATCTCCATGAAGTAGTACTCGTTGGTGGAATGACTCGCATGCCGCTTGTGCAAAAGATCGTAGAGCAGTTCTTCGGCAAGAAGCCGCACATGGGTGTGAATCCAGATGAAGTGGTTGCAGTTGGTGCTGCGATTCAGGCAGGACAGTTGCAGGGTGATTTGGGCAAGGATATTTTGCTCCTTGATGTCACTCCACTCTCTCTTGGCATCGAGACACTCGGCGGCGTGATGACCAAGCTCATCGAGCGCAATACCACGATTCCAACGAGCAAAGCGCAGGTATTCTCCACCGCAGCAGATAGTCAGCCATCAGTAGAGATTCATGTGGTGCAAGGTGAGCGTGAAATGGCAGCAGACAACAAGACACTCGGCAAATTCATCCTCGATGGTATTCCACCAGCACCACGTGGCACTCCACAGGTTGAAGTAGTCTTTGACATCGACGCCAACGGAATTCTCCAGGTGCGCGCGAAGGACAAAGCAACAGGCAAGGAGCAGTCGGTGCGCATTGAGGCATCCAGCGGTCTCTCGAAGGAAGAAATCGAACGCATGAAGCGCGAAGGCGAGACCAATGCCGAAGCAGACAAGAAGAAGCGTGAGCTCATCGAAGTTCGCAACATTGCTGACACGTTGATTTATACTTCGGAGAAGATGCTCAAGGAAGCAGCAGAGAAGAAGATTGAGATCGTCGAAGCTGATCGCCAGTCAGTCCTCGACAAGATCCAGGCCGTGAAGAACGTCAAAGACGGCGACAATCTCGAAGAGATCAAGGCAGCAGGCGACGCGCTCTCCGATGCAGCGCAAAAAGTCGGTGCCGCAATGTATCAGCACGAGCAAAAATCCGGTGCAGCTCAACCAGGAGCTGATGCATCAAGCAACACCAACGAGCCAAAGAAGGACGAAGGTCCAATCGAAGGTGAAGTCGTGAACGACCAGAAATAAATGAGCAAAGACTTCTACAAAACACTCGGCGTAGACAAGAGTGCGTCTGAAGACGAGCTCAAAAAAGCCTACCGCCGACTCGCACATCAGTACCACCCCGACAAGCAGGGTGGTTCTGAGGATAAGTTCAAGGAAATCAACGAAGCGTACCAAGTGCTCTCCGACAAGCAGAAGCGGGCGCAATATGATCAGTTTGGATCAGGTGCTTTTGATGGTTCGGCGCCAGGTGGTGCAGGGGGATTTGGTGGCTTCGGCGGAGGACCTGGAGGATTTAACGTGAACTTCGAAGATCTGGGTGAGATGTTTGGTGGCTTTGGTGATTTCTTCGGCGGCGGTCGTCAGCGTGGACCTGCGCGAGGTGATGATATTGCAGTGGACGTCACGCTCACATTTGCTGAGTCTATTCGTGGGCTCGAGCGTGTGATCCGATTGCGCAAAGGAGAGTCATGCGACACGTGTAGTGGTTCTGGTGCTGAGCCAGGATCATCTGTGGTGACATGTAAGACGTGTAGCGGTTCTGGTCAGATCACACAGGTGCAGCGCACGATTCTCGGTGCAATGCAAACACGAGCAACGTGTACTGATTGTCATGGTTCTGGTCGCATTCCCGAGAAGAAGTGTCACACCTGTCGCGGCACAGGTGTCGAGCGCAAAGAGACAGAGATTACTGTGAAGATTCCAGGTGGCGTCAATAATGGCGACACCATGAGGTTCACTGGCAAAGGCGAAGCATCGACACAGCACGGTGCTGCAGGAGATCTCTACGTTCGTATCCACGTCGAGCGCGACGAGCGCATTACACGTGATGGCATGGATCTCCACGTCACGTACTTTCTCCCATTCTCGTCACTCGTCAACGGCACAACAGCGCAGATCCAAATCGTAGATGAAGAAGTGAAGCTCAAAATCCCAGACGCCACACAATCAGGCACCACGTTCCGTGTTCGTGGTAAAGGTGTTGCAGGGCGCGGTGATCTCTTCGTCCGAGTAGAGGTAAATGTCCCCAAGCGCGTGAGTCGCAAAGCTCGCAAGTTGCTCGAGGAGCTAGAACGCGAATTAGAGTCGTAAGACAATATAGAAATGACGACGCCCACCTCCGTCTGGATGTGGGCGTTCGTGTTGTCGGTTTGCTGTTACGCGTGTGCAGGGCGTCACTTGCTCGGCAGTTGCAGTGTGAACCATCCGAGGTGTAGCAATGCGCGAAGCGTTGCGTTGCCTGCGTGCACGTCAGAGATTTCGTTGCAGCGTATGAGGTTGAGTAGCGTCACGAGGTCGTAATGGAACACCATGACGGATTCTCTCGGCCGGAGCTGCGGTTCTGCAACTTTGTGGCAGTTGCGCAGAATGACGATGTCGACTTCGTCGATTGCGCTGCGAGCCATGTACGGACCTTTGCCCAGTGGAATGGCTGCGGGGTGGTGCGGCGATGGTGGGCGAGGTGCGTACCCGGTCTCTTGGAGCAGGCGTCGTGTCGCGGCGTCGATTGCATCTTCTATGGTGCTGATGCGTGCTCCAGGGCATGCGAGATGCCGACGGCCGATTCCTTCCTTGTACTCCTTCACGATGATCACCTTGATCACGCTGTCGGGGTCATCTTCCACCATCCCGAAGATGGTGACAGACGGTCCGATCGATGTGACTTGGTGTACCTCTTCGTATCCGTCTGCGTAGCGCAACGTCCTGTCGTACGTTGCCTTGCCGAAGTTGTTGCTTGCCACGAGGTGGTCAGCAACGATCTGAGGATCGGTGTCTTCCATGAATTCTCCTCATTCTGACGGCTGTGTCAGAGTCGTTTGCACCCTAACACATCGTCATGAATGCTACAATATGACACATAATAACAGCGCTGCCGCTCAGGGAATTCCCAGAAGCGGCAGATGTATGTCGGAGTGTTGTTGGATCACGGCGAATCAGAGTCGCCTGTGTTCGTTCGTACGATGCGCAGATGCCCTTTTCGGGTTGCCCCAGATGCACGAGTTGTGGTGGGACGTTCGTTGAAGAGGGATATTGTTCCGTTGCTCGTGATCCGAATCCACAATTGATCGACGCGAGATGTGGGGAGCGTACGGTCTAAGAGTTGATAGGGTGGAGTGTATAGGATCGACCTGTCAGACTCCTTTTCCCACGCATCGCGCTGTGTGCGTGTTGTGACGACTGTGGTTACCCATGTGATGCGCATTGCTATGACGTAGATGAGTCCAATTACTACGTAGGAACTCCACGGAGCTGCAGGGTCACCAAATGGTACGCGGTGAGCACTTGCAGCAAATGGTCGTACAAGTGGAGCTACAAACAAGGCTAACATCAACCCGCCAGACATCAATCGGTGGCCGTAGCTCAGCCAGACAGAAGGTGCGGTGTCTAGGCTGCGCCATTGTTGATGGATGAGCAGTGTACTACGCAGTCTGTCTTCTTCGGCGCATGGTGCAGCTTGCAGTTGTTTCACAACTTCCTGCACAAGTAGCTCTGGTGTTACGTACTTATCGTGGCAGTAGATGTGTAGAAATGCATCTCGTGTCTTTCTGCACACGAGCACGATGAGAAACGCGTAGAGAGTAGTCTGCGTAATCGCGTATTCGATCGACTGTGCTTCACGAATGAGATTGTGTGTAAGCACGACCGGCAGAATGGAGAACAAAAGAACAATAGTCTTCGACAGCACAGAACTTAGTCTGCCGAGGTTGTCGATGTAGGAACGAAGTGCCTCGACGTGTTCAGATCGCACGGTGCATCCCTCCAATCATGTACGCAGGTTGGTCCGCGTAACTGCATATGGTATAATCGATCTACTCAACTATGTCCAGCTTCTTGGGAAGCGTGACCAATTTCGCTCATTCGATCAACTGGACCTCGCCAACGTGGGATCTTTTCATTTGGATTTTTTTCATTGTTGCGTCGTTCTTGTACGGTGTGTCGCTCGGGCGCGACCGTATCATCGTGATCATGGTGGGGCTCTACATGGCGCTGGCTATTGTAGGGAATACACCATTTCTGCGCACGATCACAGCACAAGTAGACGTCCAAGGATTTGGCGCCAAATTCACCGTGTTCGTTGGATCATTCGTGATCTTCTTTTTCTTACTTTCCCGCAGTGCACTCTCAGACGCGCTTTCGCGTGCCAACCCACGCAATGGCAATTGGCTCCAAGTATCGATCTATAGCGTACTGCACGTTGGACTGCTCATCAGCATCGTCTTGTCATTCCTACCGCTCACGAGCATTGCGCTCCTTGCGCCAATGACACAACAAGTATTTCTGTCTGATATCGGCCGATTCGTATGGCTCATCGCACCAATCGTAGCCATGATTGTTCTCCAAAATAATCGAGGCGGCGGCGGAGGCCGACGCATGGGCGTAGAAGATTTCGACGAGTAGCGCGGTGTAGCGTGGCTGCGAGAGAAAGCAAAAGGAGTTCATTTTCAAGCCCGGACCTCAGTTAACGGGGAGGACTTGAAAATGAACTCCTTTTGCTTTTTGTTGTAGTTACGACACGTCGTGCTGCACGTCCAACGCTCTGTTCACCCACGCGTCAGCCTCCTTGTTATACTCGCGACGCACATGCACGAACTTCACTTTTTTGAATTCTTTGACGAGTTTGATCGCCTTGAGAAACAACACTTGCAATCCTGGATCCTTCACGCGCCAGTTGCCTGACATTTGTTCTGCTACTAACTTGGAATCCATGCGACATTCGAGTTCGTCTGCGCCAAGCTCAAGTGCGCGTTCGAGTGCGAAGACGAGTGCCATGTATTCGGCGTAGTTGTTGGTCTGAGATCCCAACCATCGTCCAAATCCTGCAACAACGTCGCCAGATTCTGTGAGAATGACTATGCCAGAGGCTGCTGGTCCTGGGTTGTTGCGTGCGCCGCCGTCGGTGTAGCTGATGAGTTTCATACGAGAGGCTTGAGATCAATTATTTTGCATTCAATTTCTTGCCGGCCGTTCCATTCGTTGGTGCCGAGCTGGAATACGACGTCTACACGCATTCCTCGCTCCACACGTTGCCACAGTTTGGAGAAAAAAGCCACAAATTTCATAGGGCGGCCACGGTCAGATTGCTGGAGGGTGAGGCGAGTGTGGTTCTGTGTAGAACCCATGCCCAGTGACTCTACCACAATCACGCCACGCGCAACGAATGTTGGTTCGTTGTTCCCAATGCCAAATGGCGCGAACTGCTCCAGCACCTGCACGAGTCGTGTATCGATCGTGTCGAGGTTGAGCTCCGCATCGATCTCCAGAATCGGTGGCGCTGTCGGCGACTCCACGAGTCGACGCTTCGCAACTTCGGTCAGCGCTGCGCAAAATTCGTCATAGACGTCGCGCGATTTGAGTGTAAATCCGCATGCTTGTGGGTGCCCGCCGAATTTCAACAAGTACGGCGCAACTTCATGGAGTGCGTTGGTAATATGAAATGTCTCCACAGACCGACCTGATCCAACGTAGGAATCGCCTGCTTGCCCTAACACAATGACTGGCTTGTTGTAATCGTCCTTGAGTCGGCTAGCAATGAGACCGATGACTCCAGGGGACCAACCGTCACCTCGAACAAAAAGAATCGGATCGTTTTCCGTGTCGTGCGTAGTTCGTACGAGTTCTCGGCCGCGCTTTGTCAGCTCCTCAGTCAACTTTTGGCGCAAGGTGTTGTAGCTATGAATACGCTCTGCTATGGGCTGTGCTTCTTCTTCAGTCTCGCTCATGAGCAGCGCGAGCGCTTCACTTGCATGGTCCATGCGTCCGGCAGCATTGATACGCGGTGCGATCTTGAATCCAATGGTCGTGGTATCCATGGTGCGCTCTTTGCGTCCGGTGGTCTCGAGAAGTTTTTGGAGTCCGATGCGGCGTGTTTTGTTGAGCACGACGAGACCAAATCGTGTGAGTGCGCGAGTCTCATGCAGGAGCGGAACCATGTCTGCCACACTCGAGATTGCAACAAGATCGAGAAGCCATTTTTCGAATCCTTCGTGTGGCATTCCTGCAATAGTCTGATTCCCGCGCGCGCGATGTTCTGCAAGGAGCCCCTGCGCTAATTTGAATGCCACACCACCACCAGAGAGTGTCTGGTCTGGGTATGTCTCGCCATCAACCTTGGGATGCAGGATTGCAAACGCTTCCGGAATAATCGGCGGTACCTGGTGATGGTCAGTGATAATGACATCAATGCCGTAGGTATTGGCGTGTGCGATCTCGGCACCATTGCTCACTCCGCAGTCACACGTGATGATGAGTCGCGCGCCGCGCTCGTGGAGTGTGTCGACTGTTTTTTTGTTGAGTCCGTAGCCGTCGTGTTCGCGGTGGGGGAGAAATGACTCTACATTGGCGCCCAATGCGCGCAGAGTTGTACAGAGAATAGCTGCACCGCACACACCATCAGCATCATAGTCACCATGCACAATGATGAGATCTTGGGATGCGATAGCCAGCCACACGCGATCCACTGCGCGGCGCATGTCACGAAAGAGAAATGGATTGTGCACATCACGGTCGTATCGCGGTGTGAGAAATTTCTCGGCTGACTCAGCGGTGTGCATTCCTCGGCTACGAAGCAACTGCTGCACCAAGGGGTGCAGCGTTGCGAGATATCCATCAGTTGTATCAGTCGCCGCAGGAGGCGTTGATACTGTCCAGACTTTCTCCATGCTCCTGAATTACAGCGCGTTAGTAACTGAAAATCGGCGCAAGTTCAAGGAAAAGGAGAGAGAGGATCATGATACCGCACACAACGGCCCAGGTAATTTTGAGCACTTTTTTCTTTTGCATAGACTAACGGGTTACGCGATATATCATACCTGACTTGTCGTCGCTGATGAAGAGCGATCCGTCAGGGCCAAATGCGAGTCCTGTTGGACGACCATGAGCGGTGCGAGCAGGATTCTGGCCTTCGATGAGGCGTTTCCATCCTGAGATCACCACTTCCTCCTCAATGATGGTTGTGCCTTGGCGATGCAGTCGAACGACGGTATATCCCGTAGGATTTTCTTGATCCCACGAACCATGCAGCGCGCTGAGAATATCGCCCTGCCATTCTGGTGGGAACTTCTTCGAATCTACGAATACCATGCCAAGTGGTGCTACGTGCGCCGCGTACATGTGCGCAGGCGCATCAAGTCCTGCACAGTCAGTGGCAGTTGCCATTGATGGATCAGGGACATTGTCGCCATAGCAGTTGGGCCAGCCAAATGTTCCGCCTTCTCGGATAATGTTGACTTCATCAGGTGGTAGATCGTGTCCCATTTCATCGCGCCCCATATCATTACCCCAGAGTCGTCCTTCGGGATCAAATGCGCCGAAGACTGTATTGCGCACACCCTTGGCAAAGAGAGTTTTGGTCGTCCCGTCAGGGGAGATACGCCAGATTGTGGCAAATCTACCATCAGTCTCACGACACACATTGCAACTAGATCCAATGCTGACGTAGAGCATCTTGTCTGGACCAACAAATATACTTCGAGTGCGATGCTCACCACCTGTTGGCAACTCCATGATTTTTGTGGCACCACTTGCGCGGTAGGATTTGCTGTCGTATGCGTAGCTATAAATCCCATCTTCTTGTGCAACAAAGAGTCGTCCATCGAGGAACGCTAATCCATTAGGGAAGAGGAGGTTGCTCAACACGAGCACGCGACGATCAGCGATACCATCGCGGTTGTCGTCGGGCAGTGCAACAACGGTGCGGTCCACAAGATCAGTCACGAGCATGGTGCCATCAGGTGCAAAAACCATGACACGCGGCGCAAGCAAACCACTCGCAAACAAACTTGTTTTGAATCCAGGAGGTGTGGTGAGTACAAACGGGATTTTGCCATTGGACTTGGTCGGCAATCCGTAGACAGATCGGCTCTCTGGAATGGTTGCGAGATCTTTGGATTTCACTCCCAGCGCAATCGCAGCGAGCACACGCATAGACGTTGCATTGCCGCCGAGGAAGTAGCGTCGGTTGTCACGGGGACTTACGTACCAGACGTGGCCGCGAGTTTCTGTCTGGAGAATGAATCTGCCTGCGAGTTTTTTCGTGAATGCGAGGTCGACGGGGAGTCGCAGCGCGTTGGCCCGTAGTGGATCGTAGGCATTACGCAACTCCACCATGTCGTTGTATGAGTCTGCATCAGTGTCTGTATTCTTGGGATTGGTTCCCAGTGCCTGCTCCAACATGTCAGGAACGCCATCACCGTCTTCATCAGGGTCCCCCGCGCGCAAATGGGCAAAAGGAAGCGGATCGTCAGACTTGGTGTCGAATCCGAGCGCGAGTCTCGCAAGATTCGCGTTGCTCACGCCGACGCCTGTTGCTGCAGTGAGATTCGCTACATCTTCTGGGCGGTAGATACGATATCGATCACAGCGAACTGGATCAATATACCAGAGTGCACCTTGTGCTTCGGGCTCAACGACAACATGTCCTGCGACACGCTTTGCGAGTGCTGAAGCCTTGGAGCAGGAGTGATCGTAGTTGCCCATGCGCTGCTCGATTCCAGACGGTGCAGCAGAGGCTGTTGCGGTGGTGAGTGCAAATGCGGCCAGAGCCACAGGGAGTGTCAACGAAAGAACGCGCATACAATAGTGTATTAAGAGCGACGCAGCACTGCCAGATACGCCTCAGGAGGGATATCGACTTTGCCCGCACCCATTTCCATCATTTTTTTCTTACCTTTTTTCTGCTTTTCGAGCAGCTTGCGCTTGCGAGTTACGTCACCGCCGTACAGCTTGGCAGTTACGTCTTTGCGAAGTGCTGAGATGCGTTCGCTCGCAATGACTTTGCCACCAATCGTTGCTTGAATCTTGATCACGAACATTTGCTGCGGCAGCGTGCCCTTCAACTTCTCTACGATGATCTTACCATGGTGGAACGCTTCTTCGCGCCAGACAAGTGTTGCGAGTGCTTCAACAGGCTCATCTGCGATCATGATGTCGAGGCGGATAATATCAGCCGGACGCATTTCGAAGAACTCGTAGTTGAGCGATGCGTATCCAGAGCTCACAGACTTGAGCTTGTCGTAGAAGTCTACAAGGATCGCAGCAAGCGGCATGCGATAGTGAAGAATCACGCGGCGTTGGCCAGTGACTGAGGCGAGGAATTCTGTGGTGATGTATTCACCGTGCTTCTCCTGCACGAGTGTCATGACATTGCCGATCGTGTCATGCGTGGTGACAATATCTACATTCATCCAAGGCTCTTCGATACTGCGAATGTGATTCTGCTCCGGCAAATCCTGCGGACTCTTGATGGTGATAATTTCGCCGTCATTCTTGGACACGCGGTACGCAACCGAAGGAATCGTCGCAGTGATTTCAAGATGGTGCTCGCGGCGCAATCGCTCCTGCACAATTTCTAGGTGCAACAGACCCAAGAATCCGCAGCGGAATCCATAGCCAAGGGCACGTGAATGCTCAGGTTCGAATTGCAACGACGAATCAGACAGCACGAGTCGCTCCATCGCATCACGCAGCGCAGAATAGCCGTCGCCTTCCTTCGGGAAGATGCCGGCAAAAACCATCGGCTTGATTTCTTTGTATCCTTCGAGTTGCAATACGCCGTCACGAGTGGACGTGAGAGTGATGGTGTCACCGACGCGACAGGTCTTGAGGTCTTTGAGTCCTGTGACGAGCATGCCGATCTCGCCTGTGGCAATACGGTCTGTCACCTTGAACTTGGGAGTGAAATAGCCAACATCGAGCGGCTGGGTGTCGCGGCCAGTTCCAATGAATCGCAATGGCGCACGCGAATCCATCGCACCATCAATAACACGCACAGACGCGACTACACCGCGGAATTCATCGTAGTAGGAGTCAAAAATCAATGCGCGAAGTGGGGAAGACTCTGCTCCCTTTGGTGGAGGGACACGTTCGACAATTGCTTGGAGAATTTCTTCCACACCAGCACCAGTCTTGCCGCTTGCGAGAATAATGTCTTCGTCGCGGCAGCCAATGAGTCCTTTGATTTCCTCGCGGGTTTTTTCTACTTCAGCAGCAGGAAGATCGATCTTGTTGAGGACAGGAATAATCTCGAGGTTCTGCTCGAGTGCGAGATAGAGGTTGGCAAGTGTCTGTGCCTGCACTCCTTGGGTGCAGTCTACGAGCAAGAGCGCGCCTTCTACAGCAGCGAGTGATCGTGACACTTCGTACGTGAAGTCCACATGTCCTGGCGTATCAATGAGGTTGAGTGTGTACTCTTCCTTGCGCGTCGGATGCGTGTACTTCATGCGCACTGGCTGCAATTTGATGGTGATGCCGCGCTCGCGCTCGATATCCATCTGGTCGAGCAACTGTGATTTCATTTCGCGCGCAGACACCGTGTGCGTCAATTCGAGAAGACGGTCCGCGAGTGTGGACTTGCCATGATCAATATGTGCAATGATGCAAAAATTGCGAATGCGGTCGAGCATGTGGAACGGCAATTATTCGTTGGCGCTAGTGGTGTTGGTGAGCTCTTCGGTCGGTCCTGGGTTCTTGAACAGTCGGGAGCGGATTGCAGCGACGAAGCTCACCATTTCAGGAGATTTGAATGCGTAGAGGATTCCACCGTACACCAGTGCCCCGATCGTAGCAGGTACCACGAGTTGCGTAAACACCGCCCAGAACGTCTCAGTACCGATGGCCATTCCCACGAGCGTCTTGCTCACCTGGACAGCAATACCTGCAACAAGGCCGGCGCCGACCATAGTATAGATTGCGCGCAGACTCCCAGCCTCTCCCAATGACCCCACTTGGCGGCGCAATAACCACCACAGCACAATTACTTGGACAGTGACACCAAGAGAGAATGCAAGGGCGATGCCAGCGATTCCGAGAGTAGTGTGGTTGGCCAGTCCATATGCAAGTCCGATGGTCGCAATGAGCCCAGTGATCGCAGCAGTGAGTGGTGTGCGTGCATCATGCAGTGCGTAGAACGCGCGTTGGAGCAGCGGCAGAATTGCTTGGGGAATCAGAGAGAGCGAGAAGAGAGCAAGTGCGTCCCCAGTCGCGATGGTTGCGTTCCAATCGAATGCGCCTGTGCCCAGAACTACGCGAGTGATCTGTGCGCGCAACAACAGGAAGTACACCGTGAGCAACACCATGAAGAAAATAACCTGACGCAGCGTCGCGCTCACGTGCGACACAAACGATTCAATATCTCCCTTCGCAGCTAATGCTGAGAGTGTGGGGAACGCCGCAATGGCAAACGAAATACCAATGATCCCGACAGGAAATGACTGCAAATTGTTCGCGTAGTGGAAGATCGCAAGTGCGCCTACAGAGAAGGTGGAAGCAAATGATGTGAGTGCGATGATTGTGAATTGTGTTGCGCCAAGTCCAATAGCGCGGGGGACCATGATGCGGATGATTTGGTGCAACTCCTTCATGCGCCAATCAATGTGGTGGCGCCAGCGGAATCCTGCGCGCCACAGTGCCGGCAACTGAATGCACAAGTGGAGGAGTGCGCCGATGAGTACACCGTACGCAAGTCCCATTGGTCCGAAGTACGGCACCAGAAATACCGCACCAGCAATAATACCAAGGTTGTAGAGAATCGGCGTGAGTGCGTAGATTACAAAATAATGCAGTGACTGCAACACACCGCTCACAATGGCGCTCAGCCCCAGGATGATCGGGCTGATGAAAATAACGCGCATGAGTCGCGTCGTGAGTTCCATCTTTTCTGGCGAGAATCCTGGAACGATGACTGCGGTGACTGCTGGCGCAAAGACAATAAGTACGCCGCTCACAATAATGAGTACTATTCCGAGAATATTGAGTGCGGTGGAGACGAGTCGCCATGCGCGTTCTGTGTCCTTCTGCCACAAACTCGTGAAGACGGGGATGAATCCAGCAGAGAGTGCTCCCATCACCAGCAACATATAGAGGAGGTCTGGGATTCGAAATGCAGCGACATACGCATCTACCAAGTCGCCAGTGCCAAACTGTGATGCAAAGATGCGCTCACGAAAAATTCCGATGAAGCGGCTCAGAAATGACGCAGCGGCAAGTACCATTGCTGCGCCAGTGATGGATTTGGATTTGCCATTCAAGAAGGAGAGCATGTCACGGCTGTGAAATATGCAGTACGAGCGAGGCGTCATCAATATGCTCAGTGTACTCTGAATCGACAATGGTGAGGAGGCCTGTAACACGATCAGCAGAGAAGGCAATCGTCGTGTCTGTGGTTGCGAGAATCGTGTACCCAGCAGTGGTCAGCGCATCGCGGTAGGATTGCAACCACACTGTGCGATCTCGGGGGATCTTCTTCCAGGTGAGTGTTACGGTATCACGTGATGCGTGCAAGGTATCCCGCATGGTGTTCTCAATTGCTTGTGTGCGCAGTGTTGCATCACTAAACCCATTTGCGTTGAGTGCCATGAGCATTCGTGGCCACCAGAGCGATGCTTGGACGAGCCGGGATTTGTGTTGTGTGGTTGTGAGCTCTGAGCCGTGCATGCTGTCGCGCTCCAAGATAGGGAAGTTCTGCGGTACCTGTGATGGTACGCCCACGATTTCTTCGGTTCCGCCACCAAGGAACAACCGCAAGAGGAGTGCGATGGCAATAAGTACAATCGTAATGCACCCCGCACCTGTTGCGCAGGATCGCTCGGCGCAACTGCGTAGTGCTTGTTTGGATTTCTCCTTTGGTTCGTCTGTTGCGAACTCAATAGATGAACCTGTTTTGGTGCCAGTGTCTTGTCGCATAGTCGTGTCCAGTGTACCAGAAAGGTGTGGTAGAATGAAGCCACTATGGCTTCCTACGAATCACGACGCAATGTAGAGGTGCGATTTGCGCAGACCCACCCTCCTCTCCCGAAGGAGAGCGATCCTGAGGAAATGCACCTTGCATACAAGAAGCAGATTTGGACTCCAGAACAGCGAGCACAATTTGCGCAAGAGGCAATTGCATCAAACGAAAGAGCGGTACTAGACGCTGATCGAGAGCCAAGCCGCGAAGAATTGCAAACCATTCAAGAACTGCTTATCGCTGCACAAGCATTTTGGTCTAAGTTGGGGGTGCATGAGCCTGTTGCGCGTGCGGATCAATTCGTACCAGTGCAACCTTCAACCATCCAAGCAAGAGTAGCGACTACTCCTGAGTTGCATGATGCGTATCAAGCTTTTGTGCAGAATAGTCATGTGTATTTCCCTCCGTATGCGGATGAGGAGAAACGACTACAGGTGTTATCGCATGAACTCAGTCACCTTGCCGCAAAGCAAGTGCTTCAGATTGAATCACTTGAGGGGAAACATGAGGGTGTGGTCCTTAATTCGCAAGCGAAGTTCCGTCAACGTCGCGAGGGTAATCGATTTGCTGCGAAAGCGCTTGGTGATTTCTGGAAGCTTCGTGATCGGGGGCTTGAAGGATATCACGAAGCGGTGATGGAATTGATCGCTTGCCAGGTTCGTCATGAATGGTGTGACGCAAAAGGAATACCAGAGAATTCGCCTATTCGTGAGTCAATAACTTCTATTACCTCTCTTGGGCCAGCAACCCGTATTCTTGAGGCAGTTATGGAGGAGTATATTACTCACCACCCAGGGGTGCAGCTCCATGAATTAAAAAATCAAGTCTACTTGGACGCACGTAATGGTACCTACCTATTTATCAAACGGTTGCATGCGTGGTCCCCGGCAAGTATTCAGCCCTTGGTGCAAATGGGGACCTCATACCCAAGTATGCGTGATGCGGCATACGCTCTAGTCTCCGATACACTAGGAGATGCTATCGAAGAAGAGGGTGAAAAAAAGTAAAAGGCCCGCCGCAGTTGGATTTGCGTCGAGCCTATTTTCCGAGTTGCGCTAGCCGTTAGCGCCACCGATGGTCGGAATTGCCACCGTGCGAGATTTTGCCCTATGTGGACGCCTGGCACTCGCTCGTCGCCTCGGCTTTGTTGTTTTTTTACCCCAACCTTCGTACTTTTCAGTATGTCAGGCCGTGTGCTTTGTGCACGTCGGGGATCATGGATTCACCTTCTCCTTGGTCAAGATCTCAGGAAACCAGCTCCTGGTGGCCGCCGCACCGAGGTGCGGAGAGTGGTACTACAGAGTGGGCGGCGGAGGAGATCTTCCGGGATCTCTACCTCACCTATTTTGTCGAATGTCCATAGGACTACCTCCTGTTGCGCCCAATACTAGCAGTTTTTGGGCAAATTGTCAAGGTTTGTGGGTCATGCTAGGATGGAATCTGAGACAGAAGTCGCTATAGAAGGCCCGAAAGTGGCCGTTTTGTGCGTTTTTGGAACATATTTGCAATATCTATGGCATTTCAACTTACTTCACCATTTCAGCCTGCAGGAGATCAGCCCAAAGCGATCGCCAGTCTTGTCGATGGTCTACAAAAACGCGAGCATTTGCAGACATTATTGGGTGGAACAGCTACGGGTAAGACGTTCAGCGTGGCGAATGTGATCCAGCAGGTGCAGCGTCCGACATTGGTTCTGGCGCACAATAAGACGCTTGCGGCGCAGTTGTGTAGCGAGTTTCGAGAGTTTTTCCCGAATAACGCGGTGGAGTACTTCGTATCGTACTACGACTACTATCAACCAGAGGCGTATTTGCCTAACACAGATACCTATATTGAGAAGGAAGCGATGATCAACGAGGAGATTGACCGTCTGCGCCACAGTGCGACGCAGGCGATCCTCACACGTGAAGATGTCATTGTTGTTGCATCAGTTTCTTGCATTTATAACATCGGTTCGCCGATGCAATATGAGAACACGCGATTGCGCGTGCGCGTTGGTGACAATTTTGGTCGTGGAGTATTGCTCGAGCGACTTATTGGAATGCATTTCGAGCGGGTGAGTGGCGAGCTCGATCGCGGACAGTTCAAGTTGCGCGGCAATCAACTGGAGATCATGTCGACGAGTGAGGAAAAAGTGTACATTCTCGAACTCTCCCCAGATAACACGGTTATCGCAATCGAGTGGATGGATCCTATTGAGCGTCGACGTGAGGCGGTGACAGGGGATTTGTGGATTTTCCCGGCGAAGCATTATGTTGTTGCAGAATCTTCGCGTAAGGGCGCGGTGGAGTCGATTCGCGCAGAGCTCGCTGTGCGTCTCGAACAGTTGCGGGCGGAAGGCAAAGAGCTCGAAGCCGAGCGTCTCAAGCGTCGCACCAACTACGACATGGAAATGGTAGAGCAAATCGGTTACTGCAAAGGGATCGAAAATTATTCACGGTACTTCGATGGTCGTCCAGCAGATTCTGCACCGCATACATTGCTCGACTACTTCTTCTACAAAGAGCGTGATTGGTTGCTTGTGATTGATGAATCGCACGTTACGATTCCGCAGATTGGTGGCATGTTCAATGGTGATCGTGCACGTAAGGACACGCTCATTGATTATGGATTCCGTTTGCCATCGTCGCGCGATAATCGTCCGATGCAGTTCCATGAGTTCGAGACGAAGATGCCGCAGACGATTTGTGTGAGCGCAACACCAGGCAAGTATGAGATCGAGCATGCGGATCGTGTTGTGCAACAGATCATCCGTCCAACAGGACTTGTAGATCCTGAAATCATCATTGCGCCAGTGACAGGTTCTGCAACACAGCCATCACAAGTTGATGATGTGCTTGTGCGCATTGACGAGCGACGTGCGCGTGGCGAACGTACGATTGTAACGACACTTACCAAGAAGATGGCTGAGGATCTTGCGCAGTATCTCGCGGATCGCAAGGTGCCAGCGCGCTATCTGCACAGTGATATCAAGACCATTGAGCGCATCGAGATTCTTTCGGATTTTCGCAAGGGAATTTTTGAGGTGCTCGTTGGTGTGAACTTGTTGCGTGAAGGTTTGGATTTGCCCGAAGTATCGCTCGTTGCGATTCTCGACGCGGACAAGGAAGGATTCTTGCGATCGGAGACATCGCTCATCCAGACGATTGGTCGTGCGGCACGTAACGTTGGTGGCCAAGTGGTGTTGTATGCAGACAAGATGACAGGTTCACTTGATCGTGCGATTCGCGAGACCAATCGTCGTCGCGAGATTCAACTTGCGTATAACAAGGAGCACGGCATTACACCGAAGACAATTCAGAAGTCGATCCGTAACCTCGTCGAGGAGTTCGGCATCGTTCCAGATGCACAAAAGCGTGAGCGTGAAGGCGCGCGTGCATTGAAGTCGGGTAAGACAGGGAATCGCGTGCTAGATATTGAGCTCTCCGGTGATACGCGTCCGATCTCAACGATTATTCGCGAGAAGCAAAAGCAAATGAAGGAAGCGGCGAAGGAATTGCAGTTCGAGCTCGCAGCAGTATTGCGTGACGAAGTCATGTCACTCGAGAAGCTGCAAGCAGCGAATGAGCGCACGAGGAAGAAAAAACAAAAAGAAGCAATCGTAGAACCAACCGTATGAAAGAACTCATCACCATCAAGGGTGCGCGCGAGCACAACCTGAAGAACATCTCGCTCGAGATCCCACGCAACAAAATGGTTGTGTTCACGGGACTCTCTGGTTCGGGCAAGTCTTCACTTGCTTTTGATACTATTTTTGCCGAAGGGCAGCGTCGGTATGTGGAATCATTGTCAGCATATGCTCGACAATTCCTCGGCGTGATGGAGAAGCCAGATGTGGATGAGATCGAAGGACTCTCGCCAGCAATCGCCATTGATCAAAAGGCGCATTCTGCGAATCCGCGCTCGACCGTTGCAACCATCACGGAGATCTATGACTACTTGCGCGTGCTCTACGCGCGCATTGGTCGGCCGCATTGTGTGCTGTGTGAGCGACCTATTGCGAAGATGGCTCCGGAAGAAATCGTGTCGCGCGTCATCGCAACAACACATGGCGAAGGAGCGGCTGACACGTTCGAACCTGTGCTGGTTTTTGCGCCCGTTGTATTTGGTCGCAAGGGTGAGTACTACCAGTTGTTGTACGATCTCTATAACAGTGGATTCCAGCGCGTGCGCGTGGATGGCAAGATGCATTCGCTCAAGGAACGCGTCAATCTCTCACGATACAAGGTTCACACGATTGAATTAGTTGTGGACGAGATTCCTGTACCCAAGGGTGGTGAGATTGCGAAGGATCTGCGCCAGCGTGTTGCAGAAGCGGTGGAAACTGCACTCTCATACGGCAACGGTGTGTTGAGTGTGAAGACGAAGGCAGGAGATGAATTCACATTCTCAACATCACATGCGTGTGCATATGACGGATTTGCTTTTCCGGAGATCGAGCCGCGATTGTTCAGCTTCAATAGTCCGTATGGGTATTGTCCGCATTGCACGGGTCTCGGAACCGAGGGGCTTTTTTCGGAAGAAGATTGCACGAAGTGTCATGGTGCGCGACTCAACCCAGCTGCATTGCACGTGAAGGTTGCCAATAATAACATTGTCGAATTTGCTGCACTGAGTATTGAACAGGCGATGCAGTGGTGTATTGATTTGGATGGGCACAAGGAAGTGAGTAGTCAGGACCTTGAGATTTCTGTGCTCGTACGCAAAGAGATTTTTTCTCGACTTGAGTTTTTGATGAACGTGGGGTTGCACTATCTCACGCTTGATCGTAAGGCAGGCACGTTGTCTGGTGGTGAGGCGCAGCGCATCAGACTTGCCTCCCAGCTCGGATCGCGATTGGTGGGTGCGATGTATGTGCTCGATGAGCCGACCATTGGTCTGCACCAACGTGACAATGAGCGTCTCATTCGCACGCTGCAAGAGTTGCGAGATCTAGGCAACACCATTCTCGTGGTTGAACATGACGAAGATCTCATTCTCGCATCAGACTATCTGGTAGATATTGGACCAGGTGCTGGAGTACATGGTGGGCATGTCGTGGCTGCTGGTCCTATTCCTGAGGTTCTCAAGAATTCGCCGCAATCACTCACAGTGCAGTACCTCACACGTGCGAAGAAGATCCCCGTACCGAAGGAGCGTCGCAAAGTGATCCAAGAGAAGCTCACTGTTATTGGAGCAACGGAGAACAATCTCAAGAATGTTACGGTGGAGATTCCGCTGCGACGATTTGTGTGTGTCACAGGTGTTTCGGGTTCTGGCAAGTCCACGCTCGTGAACGAAATCGTGTATCGGTCTCTTGCGAAACATCTCCAGGGATCTACTGCAGAACCAGGCAAACACAATTCGATCAAAGGTATCGACTGGCTCGACAAAGTGCTCATGATTGACCAGGGAGCTATTGGTCGAACACCGCGCAGCAATCCAGCAACATACACTGGTACGTTCAATTATATTCGCGAATTATTCGCTGCTACGCCCGAAGCGCGCATGCGCGGGTACAAGGTCGGCAGATTCTCATTCAATGTGAAGGGTGGTCGCTGCGAGAATTGCGAAGGCAACGGACAGATTGCGATTGAAATGCACTTCCTCCCGACAGTGTATGTCACGTGTGATGTGTGTCACGGCAATCGGTTCGATCACGAGACATTGCAGGTAGTGTACAAGGGCAAGAATATTGCCGAGATTTTGCGTATGACGATTGAAGAGGCTGGAGTGTTCTTCAAGGACATTCCATGGATTGATCAACGACTCAAGGTGCTCAATGAAGTGGGTCTTGGGTATCTCACGCTCGGACAGTCTGCAACAACACTCTCAGGTGGTGAGGCGCAACGCATCAAGCTCGCAGCAGAACTCGCGCGCCGCGATACTGGCAAAACATTGTTTGTTCTCGACGAGCCATCGATCGGTCTACACTACGAGGATATTCGCAAACTCATCGACCTACTCAACCGTCTCGTGCAAAAAGGCAACAGCATTCTCATCATCGAGCACAATCTCGACATCATCAAAGTCGCAGACTGGATCATCGATCTGGGTCCGGAGGGTGGCGCGGGTGGCGGAACAATTGTTGCAACGGGGACGCCAGAGGATGTGGCCAAGCATCCAAAGAGTTTCACGGGTGAATATTTGAAAAAGCTCCTTTAATTGAATACCAGGCGCTGCAGATACCTATTTCGGAGCACGACGTTCCATTCCCTCACCGGGAATGGCCGTCTCGCACTCGATCGGTCGGACAATACTTCACGCCTTGCGGCGGATTCAGCTGGCCGACCGTTCTCCGTGAGTCTCCTCCATAGGTACCCGCAGCACCTGGCGCTCACTCAACGTAACCTTTTCAACTACACACGCATCGTCCTGTGGGTGCTGACGCTGGGGGCCATCGGAGGCCAGCCGGCAGGCTATATCCGCAGGGCGGGTTACATAGTTGTGCGTGTGTTACAGTGAATGTATGAATTTTGCTGACCAAATCAAATCACTTCCAGATCAACCCGGCATCTACACCTACCGCAATGCGGCTGGTGAGATTATTTATATTGGTCGCGCAACGTCGTTGCATGATCGTGTGCGATCGTACTTTGTTGGGAATCGAACAGTGACTCGACCGATTGAAGCGATGATTCATGAAATTGCGTCGATTGAGACGCTCGTGACGCCAACGATCATCGAGTCGGTCTTCCTCGAAGCGAATCTGATTCGTGAGCATCAGCCGCGCTACAACGTGATGTTGCGCGACAACAAGAGCTTCGCGTATTTGGTGGTGACGCGTGATGCGTATCCACGTCTCGAAATAATCCGCGGACATGATCTTGGGCTCAACTGGTTCGATGATTCCGCAGTGATTCGCAAGAAGTTTCGCGCAGTGTTCGGGCCGTTTCGCACGGTTCGGTTGATTGAGACTTCGCTCAAGATTTTGCGAGATATTTTTCCGTATGCAACGTGCAAGCCTGGCGCGGCGCGAGCATGTTTTTACTATCAAATTCAGAAATGTCCTGGGGTGTGCATTGGTGCGGTGACACCGCTGCAGTATCGTCGGGATTATTTGCGACCATTGTTACTATTCTTCTCTGGCAAGAAGGATATGCTCGTGCGACAGTGGCGACGCAAGCTGGAAGTGCTCTCGAAGGCGCAACGCTATGAAGAAGCTGCGATGGTTCGGGACCAACTTGCAGCGCTCGATCATATTCAGGATATCGCACTCATTCAGCGCAGCTACGATTCGTGGGGCGAATCAAATCCAATTCTCGGTCGTGTTGAAGGGTATGACATCAGCAACACCGCGGGTCAGTACTCCGTTGCATCAATGATCGTTTTCGAAGGTGGACAAGCAAAGAAGTCTGACTACCGTAAGTTCAAAATCAAGACCGTGCAGGGGAGTAACGACGTGGCATCAATGGCCGAAGTCATCACTCGCCGCATTTCGCACGCAGAATGGCCCATGCCAGACCTCTTCTTGATTGACGGAGGCAAGCCGCAGGTGAATCGTGTGCACGAAGTTCTCACTTCGCAAGGAATCACTACGCCTATCATCGGAATTGCAAAAGGACCAACCAGAAAAAAGGCCGAAGTGTTCCAAATCGGCGGCGGAGCATTGCTCGCGCGACAAGCGCGCATGTATTTGCAGATATTGCTGGCAGCACGTGACGAATCACACCGATTCGCGATACAATTCCATAGAGCCCGCCGTAGTCGTGGGCAGTTCGGAACATAACGCAACACAGCTATGCAAAATCATTGGAAAGTTGCCCTGATCGCGACACTCGCACTTGTAGGCGCTGGTTGTGGTGCAACAGAGACTTCTACTGTCCCAGCTGGCTCAGTAGCTATTGGTGACGCGTGGCACGTTCGTATTCCAGAGAATTACAGACACGAGGAGCGTGGCTCTGCTCCTGTACTCACGGATGGCGAATGCCTGATCTATCTCTACGCGCAAGATAACAAGACCGTCGGTCGTAGTTGGAAATCAACAACCGAAACACAAAAGATCGGTGATCACGGATTTAATCTGACTTTCTACAAGGACAACAATAATCCAGTTCGCATGGATGCGCATCTTCTGGAGACTGACGTACACATGGCATTGGACAACCCAGCGGGGTTTGTTCGGTGTGAGACAGAGTTCAAGTCGTTGCTTGGAACCGTGAGCGCTCGCTAGTTTGCTCTCGTGTTCGCACCACGCCCTCCTCAGGGCGTGGTGATTTTGTATATGACTTATGCACAGGAGTGGTTGCGGGAGTGGGTGGTGTGGGATAGAATACGTGCAGAGTGTAACAAAGTGGGGTGAAGTGGGGAACCACGGAACTCACAATCTATGTCCATGTTCATAGGGGAGTATCAGCACACGATGGACGAAAAGGGCCGAGTAGCAATACCTGGCTCATTTCGCGCAGCGTTTCGTGCGGGGCTCGTCGTGACGCGTGGCATTGATGCGTGTCTCTTTGTCTACACACGGAAGCGTTGGGAAGCGCTCGCGCGGCAACTCGCGAACCTCCCGATGAACCAGGCGCATTCGCGTGCCTTCGCCCGTCTCATGCTTGCGGGCGCTATGGAACTGCGATTGGACAGCCAGGGTCGTATCCTGCTTCCGGAATATTTGCGCACGTTTGCTACGCTCACGCGCGAGACAGTGGTCGCAGGACTCTACGACCGTCTCGAGCTCTGGGACAAGACTGCCTGGGAAACGTACAAGCGCGCGACAGAAAAAGATTCGGCTTCGATCGCCGAACAGCTCGGGAATCTGGGAATCGCATAGTCTATGCGCCATATTCCTGTGTTGCGACAAGAGGTGCTCACCGCATTGCAGCTCTCGCCCAATGCTACCGTCGTGGACGGAACACTGGGCGATGCTGGGCATGCGGAGATTATCCTGGCGGCAACAGCGCCGCGAGGAAGACTCATTGGAATCGACGCAGACCCTGAAGCGATTTTGCGCAGCAAGCACTATCTCGCTGAGTATGGATCACGCGTTGCCTTTGTTCGCGAATCATTTCGCAACATTCAGGCAGTTGTCGAAGACGTGCTCAACGAAAAAGTAGATGCAGTGCTGCTCGATCTCGGGTGGTCGACTCCGCAGTTCCACGAACGAGGTCGCGGATTTTCGTTCGAAGGGGATGAGCCGCTGGATATGCGGTTTGATGCTGGTCTTTCGGGCACAGAAACTGCTGCAGATATTCTCGCAACGCGATCGCCACAAGAGTTGGCTGTGCTCTTCTCTCGGTACGCTGATGAGAAGAACGCAATGAATATTGCTCGTGCCATTGTTGGCGAGCGCCACAAGAATCCAATTGCTACCACGCAAGATCTCGTACGCGTGATCATGCGAGTAACTCGTGGACCTCGTGGCAAGATTCATCCAGCAACGCGCGTATTCCAGGCGTTGCGTATCGCTGCAAATGACGAATTCGGTGCGCTCCAAGAAGGACTCTTGGGTGCTATCAATATTTTGGCGCCAGGTGGGCGACTCGCTGTCATCACATTCCATTCGGGCGAGGATCGCATTGTGAAGCGTTGCTTCTCCATCCACCCAGATGTGAATGTGATTACGAAGAAACCAATCGAACCAACGCGCGACGAAGTGCTCGAGAACCCTCGTGCACGCAGCGCCAAAGTGCGCGTGGTAGAGAAAAAACGTGTATGAAGTTCCAAGCCTCCTATCATTCAGTAGCAAATGCACAGCCGTCCCGTACGCGCAGTGCGATTTTTGCCGTAGTGCGACGTGCAGCTGCATGGGCAGTTGAGTCAACGGGTGCGCGTATACTGGTCTTGTCACTGATCGCGGTCATAGGTGTGGCCTATATCGGTGTTATGAGCAGTGTTTCGACAAAAGGGTATGAGCTCAAGCGTGTGGAGCGCGAAGTAACTGCACTGCGCGACACGAATGAGCGCATGCAGATTCATATCGCGGAACAAGGATCGCTTCGCCGTGTGAGCGAGCGTGTGCGCAATCTCAACATGGTGCCCATTGACGGCGTCACCTTCGCCGTGACGTTGACGCAACAGCCTGTTGCCCATCGATAGTGCTTTTGCTCCCACACGCTGCATGGGCGAAATGCAATTATTTTGGTATACTAGTCGCGTATGTCCATCGCCCTTCTCCAACACGTAGTGCAACTCCTTCTTGTTGAAGCTATTACGGGTCCAGTGTGGTGGTACACCGGCGGACTCGCATTCATGCTGCGTTGGATGCGCGAACGATCTGCGCGTACGTGGTATCGCCTCGCCATTAGTTTGTGGATGCGCAATATCATGGTGCCAATGTTCGGGCAGTATGATTGGCAGGGTCGTATTATCAGTTTCTTCATCCGACTGTTCCAAGTAATAGCTCGGTGTATTGTGTTTGGATTTGCGGCGGTTTGGTACGCCGTTGTTGTGTTGCTCTGGTGTGTTGCGCCGCTTGCTGTGTTGTATTTTATTTTCGCTCCACTTTTTCTTTAGTTGTACATGCCTCAGACTACCGCACCTTCGCTTGCCGTGTGTCCCGCCTGCTTGCCGGCGGGGCGACCTGATAGCGCCTGCACGCAATGTCGTGGAGCGTTTTCTGGTGTGCAGCATGAAGGTGTATTCCTGTATTGGGGACGCGAATTGACCCACCGCGCAATTCGTACTCGTATCTTGCTCAACAAAGTCGGTGGCGTGCTCACATTCCTCGCCTTTGGGTCAGGGATTGTCATGTGGCTTCTGCTCCTTTTCACACTTCGCGAAACACCGTTTGCCGTGTTCACGTCGTCATTCTGGGTAAGTGGGGAGCCGGTTGTTACAGGATTTTGGATCAGCATGCTCGCAGTGCTCTACGGCATGATGCGTGTGGTGCGCAATCAGCGTCGATCAGTTCCTATTCCAGTTCATGAACTGTGGGAAGACGCCCCGAAGGAAATTGCAGAAGGGTTGGCTCATCCATGGGGCGCAAGTGGTTGGCATGGTGTGGCCCAGCGGCATGACATCGCACAAAGTTTTTCTGCTGATGCTATCCGCACTACTGAGGATGCGTACGCTATTGCAGAGCGACTTGGTGCAGCAACGGTCAGTCCATACCATGTGTTGCAAGCACTCATGCATTTCCCAGAGATTCAGGGAATTTTCGTGCGCCTCGGAGTGTCTGTCAACGAAGTACTCAGTCTCGTACAACAACAAAATGGCGCAAATACTTCGCAAGGTCGCGCTCCTGCATACAGCGCAGAATCGGTTGCGATTTTTTTCCATGCATATATCGAAGCGCAGGCGCAGCGTCAGAATTACGTTGGGTTGGGAGATATGCTTGCAAGCGTGTACCATCTCGTCGAACCGTTCTCAAAAGTCCTGACTGATTTGGGTGTAGACAATCGTCAGATGGATAACGTCATTGCATGGGTTCGCGTTCGTCTCCAATTGCGTGAAGCATGGTCACGTCGTCGCGAAGCAGCTCGCCGTCGTCCGAAGGGTGATACAAATCGAGCAATGACAGCGCTTGCAACACCATACTTGGATTCGTTGGCAGATGATCTCACGCGAATGGCGGCACTGGGCTATACGAGTACACTCATCGGACGTGAACATGAATTGCAGACCGTCTTTCGCACGCTCCAGGGCGGCAAGAAGAGTGTACTGCTTGTCGGTGAAGAAGGAGTTGGTAAGGAGAGTGTTATTGAAGGACTTGCGACACGCATGGTTGAAGAATCTGTTCCGCCAGTGCTATCAGACAAGCGTTTGATGGTGCTGACCGCTGCGAGATTGCTCGCAGGCGCAACACCAGCTATCGCACAGGAGCGATTGCTGCATGTACTCAATGAAGTACATCGCGCGGGTAATATCATCCTGTTCATTCCTAACATCGAGAACATTGTCGGTGTGAGTGAAGGGGATGCAGGGAGTCTCGATGTCGCGGGAGTACTTGCTCGCGAATTGCAATCTGGATCGTTCCTCATGTTCGCAACAACAACGCCTGAGGCGTATCGTCGGTATATACAGAGCACTTCTATTTCATCAGCGTTCTCGCGCGTTGATGTGCCAGAGATGAGCGTGGATCAAACAATCCACGTTCTCGAGGCAAAGGCTGGGTATATTGAGTATGAACACGGAATCTGGTTCTCGTACGCAGCTATTGAGACTGCAGCGCAATTCTCCAGCCGCTACATCCACGAAGGCAAGCTCCCAGACAAAGCCATCGCCGTGATCAAGGAAGCAGCAGAAGCTGTCAAAACGTCTCGTGGCAAAGACGCGCTTGTTACCGCACAAGACATTGCCAAGATTGTCTCCGACAAATCCAAGATTCCTGTCACAGCAGTAACCGAAGATGAGTCACAAAAATTATTGCGTCTGGAAAGTGCACTGCACGAGCGTGTGATAGGACAGGAAGAAGCGGTTCGCGAAGTTGCTGCAGCACTGCGCCGTTCACGTGCCCAGCTCACCGGTGGCAAGCGCACGATCGCCAACTTCCTCTTCCTCGGACCGACAGGTGTGGGTAAGACCGAGCTCTCCAAGACCGTTGCCGAAGTGTACTTCGGTGGCGAGAAGCAGATGATTCGTCTCGACATGTCTGAATATCAGGATGCATCGAGTGCAATGCGACTCATTGGTCAGGCGGGTGTGAAGGGAAGTGGCGTTCTCACCGAAGCCATCAAAGAAAAGCCATTTGCACTCCTCCTTCTCGACGAGTTAGAAAAAGCACACCCCAATGTGCTCAACCTGTTCCTCCAGGTCATGGATGATGGACGACTCACAGACAGCACCGGTGTGACGATTGATTGCACCAATATTATTCTCATCGCCACCAGTAACGCAGGCACACAATTCGTGCAAGAGGAAATGGCAAAGGGGACGACGTTCCCCGTGATTCAGGAAGCACTCATGCGCGGCAAGTTGTCTGAGTGGTATCGCCCTGAATTCTTGAACCGATTTGATGCCGTTGTACTCTTCCGCGCACTCGACAAGAGTGAGATCGGTCGTATTGCATCTATCATGGTCAAATCAATTGCTGCGCGTCTGGATGGTCAGGGGATTGGGTTGGTTATTGATGAGGATATCCTCATGTATCTCGCTGATGCAGGATTTGATCCGCAATTTGGTGCGCGTCCGCTGCGCCGTGTGATCCAGGATCGTGTCGAGAATACTATTGCCGAGCTCCTTCTCTCCAAGAAGGTGCATCGTGGGGACACTGTGCACTTCACAAATGAGGGTGTCCGTATCGAACAAACTGCCTAACGTGTATGGAAGCAGCAGTGGTCACATTCCTCGTAGCACTTGCTGCTGCACTCGTACTCACCCCGCTCTTGCGCATTGCAGCGCGAGCGCTCGGTATTCTTGATGCACCTACACTTCCACGCAAACAGCACGCACGCCCCACACCACTGCTCGGTGGTGTGGCTGTGTGGGTAGCATTTGTCACAGCAATTGCAGCTGGGTTGGTTTTCTATCCCACAGTGTTTGAAGCACTCTCCACACGATTGCTTGTTGGGTTGTTGATTGCATCAGGGTTACTCATGATTGGTGGCTACTTCGATGATCGCTATTCGTTGCCGCCGCACATTCAGATATTGTTCCCGAGTGCTGCTGCGGTAATCATGGTCATTGTGGGGGTGCGTATTGATACGGTCACGAATCCGTTAGGTACAGGTGTGATCGAATTACCTACGCTCATCTCGTTGCCTGTAACGTGGTTGTGGTTCATGGTGCTCATGTACACAACCAAATTGCTCGACGGACTCGACGGACTTGCAACGGGGATCAGCGCAATTGGCTCGCTCATGATTGTTGCGCTTACTGCTACTGCATTATTTTGGCAACCAGACATCGGAGCACTCGCTGCTGCAGTTGCAGGCGCGTGTATCGGATTTCTGGTGTATAATTTTCATAGAGCTTCTATCTTCTTGGGTGAAGGTGGAAGTGTGCTCCTTGGATTCCTCCTTGGAACCTGCGCCATTGTGTCTGGGAGCAAAATCGCCACGACACTCCTTGTGCTGGGCGTGCCTGTCGCCGATATGATTCGTGTTGCAGTCATGCGTTTTGTGCGTCGCGCACCTATCACCTCTGGAGATTCCACGCATCTGCACCATCTCCTGTTGCGCGCTGGATTTAGTCATCGTGCAACCGTGCTCATGCTCTACGCCTTTGCAATTACGTTCGGCGTCACGACGCTCGTGGCATCACCGTGGCAAAAGGCAATTACTATTCTCGCGATTGTGCTCCTTACCTGGGGCATCGCCGCTGTTATTCTATGGGACTCTTCCGACGCAACAAGGACAAACAAGTCAAACCGCCCAACAAAAAAGTAGTCATTGGATTTTTGGTGCTCTTTGGTATTGCTTTTCTCTATCTCACCATCAGACAGTGGGGTGATCCTCTGGCTACGGTGCGCATCCGTGAAGCAGTGGTGACGGTGGATATTGCGAACTCTGCGAAAGAGCAGCAGTTGGGATTAGGAGGGAGACTCCTGCTCAAGAATGGAGAGGGGATGCTCTTCGTCTTTGCAGAGCCTGGGCAAAAAGGGTTCTGGATGAAGGGGATGCATTTCCCCATTGATATTGTCTGGATCTTCCAGGGCAAGATCGTGGATATTGCACCCGAAGTCCCAGCACCTGCGCACCCTGACACGCCAGAATCCGAGCTTCCGCGGTATTTCCCCAGATTGCCAGCAGATATGGTTCTGGAGGTGCCTGCTGGGTATGCCATAGCCAATGGCTGGAAGATCGGGGACCCCGTCATAATCCAGTTTGACAAAGAATAGGGGTTGGGGTAGGATAGTCCCGTTAGCAATACCACTATGATGGCAATCATTGAGACCGGCAGCAAGCAATATATTGTAGAGCCGAACACCAAATTGACGATTGAGAAACTCGACCAAGAAGCGGGCGATACTGTTGTCTTCGACAAAGTACTCCTCCTCGTGGACGAGAATGACGGCTCCGTACGCGTCGGTACTCCATACATCGACGGTGCAAAGGTGACCGCATCTTTGGACAAGCAAGGCTTCGCAGACAAGATCCTTGTCATGAAGTACAAAGCAAAGGTTCGCTACCGCCGCAAGAACGGCCACAAGCAGCCACAGACGACCGTGACCGTGAAGTCCATCGCCTAGTTGCTTCGCAAAAACAAATCCCACAGCGAGCTGTGGGATTTGTTTTTTTGCAATGTGCTATCTGTAGCGCTCCCATCGTTCACTCGTTGACAGATTGTTCCAAATGTGATATAGCATAGGCGCACACACAACCATGGAGGTCAACGTGCCACAGCTCATTCATCATATGTACACTCCGCTCTCCGAGGTCATCGCCAACTACGACGCGCGATGTTCCGCTATGGGGATCAATCCGAAGAAGTTCGTCTGGGACGGATCGCCTCATCCGCGCCTCTTCTCAGACGACCGGGGTGAGGCCGTGGTGCTCGATCGCTCGTTCTCGACGCTCAACGTGGAGATCTTGTTTACCTGGTCGTGGGCCGCCGAGCAGCAGAACAAGAGTTGGTGGTCGGAGTTCATGACCGACCCCGAGCGTCTCTTCTTGTGTGGTAATGTCGAGTATCCGAGCTGGCGACAGCGCTGGGTTCGTATCCGGCGCACCGCCAATTACGGGCAATCGCCGGAGAACGTGCTCAAGGACGGGCGTCAGATGCCAGGTCGTGAGATCATCTCGATGCTCGCGCAGCATCCAGAGGTCGCGAGACGCATGAACGGCTCCGCTGAACATCCGTTCCTGTGGATGGCTGGTCTCGAATGCAAGGTCTCCGGCGGCAAGCCTCGCCTCGTGCCGAGTGCGTGGGTCGACACTGACGATCGCGAGTTCGGCGTGGGTGCGGGCGACCGTGGGACTGCGTATCGGAGCTGTGCGGTGCCGGAGTTCGTCGAGGAGTAACAACCTTCGCAACTTGCCTACCGGCAGGCAGGCTTGGCTACTTGGTGCTCGGCAGATCTTGATCCATTGGATCTTGTCTGTCGGGCACTTTTTTATTATGAAACTTCATGCGCTGGTTGCGTTGACAAAAATGGTGAAAAGTGATAGTATGTGCCATTCGAGCACGAGGTGTGTTCGAATGCATGAGTCGGAGGGTGACATGGACGAGATCCTGAGTAGTGTCGAGCGCACCTTGGAAAAGTCTGGTGCAGAGTGTTATGCAGTCGCCGCTGCGGTGTTGAATCGGAATCTGGTCGGGGACTTCGACCGTCATATTCACTCGGGGGATCTGTTTCCCTTCAAGGAGATTACCGTGACCGTCGAGAATGCACAGGTCACCTTCCTGAAGGTGCATTGCGTCGCGGGGCACTACAAGGACGATTCCCCAGATAATGTGATTGTCGACGTGTACTTCTGCGAGGACCACCCGGTGATGCTCTACCATCAGCCACAGCTACTGTACAGGGCGACGGACTTCATTCTGAGCTATAACTCTGAAGTGGGAGAGTTTCGTCTCTGGAGACGTGTGCACGACTGAAGGAGAGCTCATGCTCGAACAACTCGTGGGGCCACTGCTTCTCCTCTGGATCATGGCTGCGGCCTTCATGACCATGTTCATGGGACCAAAGAAGAGCGCGCGGATCAATCAGACGTTTGCTGTGCGGCTCATCCAGAGCATGCTGGCAATCGTTTGGAAGATCATCACAGGGGCTGTGAAGTTCGTGTGGAGGCGCGTTTGGCCGCTGGTGCGTGACGCGGCACGTGCGATTGGTCGCTGGGTCTGGGCTGCCTGGGTTCGCACGGGCTGGCCTCGCACACAGCAGTTCTTCCGCTGGATTGGTCGAGGGATCGCAGCCAAATGGAGGCAGCTGCGAACTCCGTGAAAGTCGTGAACGCCGACAACAGAGCGTTCAAACCTGGAAACCGTTGGTAACACCGACGGTTTTCTGTTATTTGATCTCTTTGCGTTCTTTGAGTGCGCTGGTGAGCGTCACTTCGTCTGCGTACGCAAGGCTTGCGCCAATAGGGAGACCTCGAGCAAGGCGCGATACCTTCACGTTGAATTGTGCGAGCTCGCGCTGGAGATACAACATGGTTGTCTCACCAGGAATATCTGGATTGAGTGCGAGAATGACTTCGCGAACCTTGGGGTCTTCGGCGCGCATGCGAGCCATGAGCTCAGGAACCTTGAGGTGTGACGGGAGTACTCCTTCGATTGCATCGATGGTTCCGCGCAACATATGATACACGCCGTTATACGCACCTGATTTCTCGATGGCCATGGCGTCAGTCGTGTCTGCCACAACGCAAATCACGCCGTGGTCTCGGCGTGAGTCGTTGCAAATACCACAGGGGCTTTGCGTGGTGAAATCCTGGCAGAGGATGCAACTCTTCACAGACTTGGAGAGTTCGGTGAGTGCAAGGGTGAGCTTGCCGACTTCACCTCGGCCAGATTTCAATAGGGATAGCACAAATCGCTCTGCGGTCTTCTGGCCGACAGAGGGGAGTCGCATGAACGCAGCAACGAGATCTGTGATCGGTTTGTCGTTCATGCGAGACGAGATTACTCGGCGTCAGTCGCGGAACCGCCAAGTCCTTTGAGGAAATCAAGTCCGCCCATGTCCTTCATCTTCACTGCCATCGACTTCTGCACCTTCTTGAGCGTGTCGTTGTATGCTTCCTTGAGTGCGCTCTGGAGCTTGTCTTTGCGATCTGCATTGAGCATCTCGGGTGGGATGCGTACCTCGAGTACTTCGAGGTTGCCGTTCATGACTACGGTCACATTGTTGACGGTAGATTCAGCGCGTTCTTGGCCGAGCGCATCCTGGAGCACTTTTGCTTGGTCGCGGAGATCCTTAATCTGCTTGAGCTTCGAGAACATGGACATAGAAATTGAATTACGTGTGCAGTAACGGTACTACAAGCCGCGACGCTGTTCAAGGTTCTTGAATGATGCGCGTGGCTCATCGAAGAATAGTCGCACCATACCCGTTGGTCCGTTACGATGTTTTGCAACGTGGATTTCGGCGATGTAGCGCTCGTCAGGTGGAATGTCTTCGGTGCGGTAGTTACGGTCAGCACTTTTGCGATAGATGAACATTACAATGTCAGCGTCTTGCTCGATGGATCCAGATTCACGCAAGTGTGCGAGTTTTGGGATAGCAGGTTTGCTCACTTCAACGGCACGCGAGAGCTGGGAGAGTGCGATCACTGGGATGTTGAGCTCACGTGCGATACCTTTGAGTCCACGAGTGATCTCTGCAACTTCTTGTACACGGTTGTCACTGTTGCCGTGGCTCGAGGAGTCCATGAGCTGCAAGTAGTCGATAACAATCATGCCGAGGCCGTGTTCGGACTGGAGACGGCGCGCCTTGGTTCTGATTTGTGTGATCGTACAGTTGGGAGTGTCGTCGAGGAAGATCGGGGACTCAGCGAGCACACCCATCGCATGACCAATGCGCTGGAAGTCATCGTCCTCTGGACGCTCAGCGAGCTTACCAGTGCGAAGACGCCACAAATCCACGTTGGACTCTGCGCACAACAAGCGATCTACCATTTGTTCTTTGGACATTTCCAGACTGAACAGGCCAACAGGAACCTTCGCCTTTGTTGCGACGTTGCGTACTACGTCAAGCGCAAAACTTGATTTACCAACAGACGGACGCGCTGCAAGAATCACAAGGTCCGACTTCTGGAATCCTGCGAGCAGGTTGTCGAGTTCGTGAAATCCTGATGGCACGCCACGCATCTTGCCCTTCTCCTTGTGCAGTTCGTCGATGCGGTCAAATGCTTCGGTGAGCACGGCACGAATCGGCGTGAACTCCTGGCGCATCGAGCGCATGGAAATGCGGAAGATCGTCTGCTGCGCTTCGTCGAGCAATGTATCAATGTCTTGGTCTTCGCTAAATCCAAGAACAGAAATTTCGTGTGACGCAGAGAGGAGGCGACGCAAGACAGCTTTCTTGCTCACAATGCGCGCGTATGTTGGAGCGTGACCTGCGGTTGCAACGGTGTTGCTCAACTGCACGAGATACGATCGGCCACCGATCATCTCAAGTTGTTTCTTTTCGTCGAGGCGGTTACCGACGGTCAGGAGATCTACTGGTTCGTGTGTCGCGTAGAGATCGAGGATAGCCTCGTACACAATGCGGTGGGCATCTTTGTAGAAGTCAGTTGGGTCGAGAATATCCACCACGCGCATGAGGGTTTCTTTGTCCAACAAAATAGAGCCCAACAGGGACATTTCAGCATCAATGCTGTGTGGCGGGATTTTGAGCCGGGCTGCCTCGTTCTCCATAGTATGCTCATACTAGCCCCAGGGGGCCTGGTCGGCAAGTCCGCGGGGAGTGGCTCAGGTAGACAAATACCCATCAGACCCGTACGATACCTCTATATGCGTGTATTTCTCGTTAATAACTTGTACAAGCCGTATAGTCGCGGGGGAGCAGAGACGATAGTGGAATCCACGGCTCGGACGATGCGGGACGCTGGGCACGATGTGCATGTGATGACCATCGGACGCTCGAGCGACGTGCATTGGTTCTGGAGAACGCGCACTATGGTAGAAGACGGCATCACGGTGCATCGCTACGCACCGATGCAGTGGTTCAACTATGTCAACAACATTGGTCGCATGCCAACATGGTTGCGTGTGTTGTGGCATGCGTGGGATGCGATCGAAGATTTTGGATATTGGGTGTTGCGTCGTCGTATTCGTCAGCTGCGGCCTGATCTGGTGTACACGCACAATGTGAAGGGGATGGGAATGATGATTCTGCGTGCGGGGAGATTTGCACCTGCACATACGCATGTGCTGCATGACGTGCAGTTACTCACACCAAGCGGTCTCATGTGGCATGGGCAGGAGAATCATTGGACAGTCACAGGAACGCTCGCAGCCATCTATCGTCGCGTAACGAAATCGTACACGCAGCACATTCGCACCGTCGAAGGGCCGACGCAGTGGATTATAGATACGCATCGATTCTTCGGATTGTTCGAGCACGCACGTGCGGTCAAGACAGTGCAGACATTGCCTGTGGCGGCAGTGCGTGAGGTGCGCCATCGCGAACGAGACAAAAAAGTCTTCCTCTATGTGGGACAAATAGAATCGCATAAGGGTGTTGAGTTCCTTGTGCGTGCCTGGCGGGAATATAGTGCTCAGCATCCAGAGAGTCATCTGCACATTGCAGGGGATGGTGCGCTCCTTCCGGTTGTCCATCTGCAATCTCAGGGACAAAAGATCACAGTGCATGGACGTCTGAGTCATGATGACCTCGGTCGGCTCTACCGCGATGCTGATGCATTGGTTGTGCCATCACTGTGCTACGAGAATGCACCTTCGGTTATTCATGAGGCGCACGCACATGGATTGCGGGTGTTCGCATCACGAATTGGTGGAATTCCCGAACTTGTTGTACAGACCGATCGCTTATTTGAGCCACAAAATCAGCAACAATTGCTCGAATGCCTAGAGAGTACTTGACAGAATTGGTTCGTGGTGGTATCCTCTGTACACGCTGAGTGTTGAGTCATGGGATTGACTCCACTCTGGTAGTGGGTGGGCAGCGCGCTCGTTGATTGACCGTTCGGAAGGCAAAATCTGTGCAACGCGTCCTATGCACAACCTCCCCGAACCGCGTCTCACGAACCGCGCTGCCCACCCCAACCCCACGACCCAAATCTAACGATGAGGGTCTTTTTTGTTATTTAAGCAAAAATACGGCGTTGTGCTATTGACAAAACCGTTCGAACGTGCTACTATTATCCGTCAACGTGTCATACGTGACCCTAAAAATACTATGAAAAAGAACACCATCGTGTCACTTGCAGTTGCTGGCGTAACCATTCTCGGAATGGTTGTAGCTGGTGCAACTGGTCTCATCAAACCGTTCACCTCGAATACCGAGGCTGCGGCGCTTTTGAAATTCACGAACCCGTTCATGACGGCAATGATGCGCCCAGATGTTCAGGGTCAGTGGATGACATATGTAGACAAGCGTGATGAAAAGAATCCCGCTATCTATCTCTATAACTTCAAGACCACCGAAGATCGGATGATCTCGTGGGGAGCAGCTCCTATTGATACGAGCGTTGCGACGCCTCGTGTCTCTCAGGGTGTGGTTGCGTACAGCAACCGCCTTGCCAACGGTCAATACGTCCTCAATATCATGAATCCGTTCATGTATACGACGACACAGGTGGCATCGTCTCGCTATCCATTTGAATCATTTGCATTCGTTGAGCGCAACCTCGTGTGGTTGCAGGAAGATGCAGATCGTTCTGGAATTTCTCAGGCATACTGGTATGACATCGATCGTGGTGTGAGCGAGAAGCTCACCACAAGCGACGTGCGCAAGCAGTCTATTGTTGGATCTGGTAACACTGCATATTGGATGGAGCAGAACGGCACGAACTGGAATGTGATCAAGCATGAACTTGATTTCGGTTCTCAGAATGTATTGCTCGAGAACAAGCCACTTGTTGGCACCATCTCAGCGTCTGGCAATTATGTTGCCATGTCCATGATGAAGGATGGTCAAGCAGATATTTACACCTATCACACCGTAACGGGTAAGCTCGCACAGGTAACATATACCGGTGGTGACGAGAAGTACCCGGTTGCATTTGGTGATTACATGACATACGAAGAGTCGCTTGCAGGAAAGAATCCTGACATTGCACTCTATAACGCTGATGCAAAGACGAAGACGCGCCTTACCAATGGTGGTACTGGTCACTCTCGTCCATCGATCAGCACAGACCGCATTGTGTGGTCTGACGCACGCACGGGTGTTCCGGAGATTTATCTCTACGACTTCCGTTCGACTGATACTGCACTCAACAACGACATTGCTCGTACTGCAGTAGAAATCCCACTCTCACAGCCAAAGGCTGGAGACCCAGCAACACCATTCACCACGCCAATGGATCTTGATACTGACGGCGATGGAATCAGCAATGGTGAAGAAAAGAACAAGTACAAGACGTCGCCTGAGCGTGCTGACTCTGACCTCGATGGTCTCTCAGACAAGGACGAAATCTTTGTCTACCACACCAACCCACTCCGCTTCGATTCTGATGAGGATGGCTATGGTGACGGTACTGAGGTGAAGACGGGTCACAACCC
Source organism: Patescibacteria group bacterium (assembly GCA_038065555.1). Lineage (GTDB taxonomy): Bacteria > Patescibacteriota > Patescibacteriia > Magasanikbacterales > JBBTQS01 > JBBTQS01. The sequence goes on along the minus strand of JBBTQS010000001.1, from coordinate 345,911 downwards.
GCTCACCCACATGAAGAAGCAAGTACGCTACGCTGTAGAGCGCAATCTCGCGCTCGAACAGACCAAGGCACGCGAACTCAAGTCAGCGCTCGAAGCCAAGTATGGCAAGCGCAAGATCGGTATCCATGCTCGTGACTGGTCATTCTACGTGAATGCCTACGTCTACGGCGGATACACGGTCAATGAGATCGCCAAGTCTTCGCACGGCGGATACGGAGTGATTAGCTCTGAGATCCCAGCCCGCGACTGGCGCGCGACCGAAATGTACCGCAAGGCGATCGCGAAGTAATTCGCACGCCGCGCAATACGCAAAAAGGAAATCAAGCGCCGCGTTCCCGAAAGGGGCGCGGTGTTTTGTTATTTTAGTGGCTGTCACCTCTTGACATTTTTGCTACAATCGAGTAGTATTTGAAGTTATTTTAGCACGATAGTAGACCACGTTGCTTGCGGAGTTGCGTGGTCTGCGATGGTGCGCCAGAGGGGCGTAGCACGCGGGAAGATCATCGACAATTGAGGAGAGTGAAATGCGAAATGCACAAGAAGTTCTGGACCTGTGGATCGCGGAGAATTGGCGGCTGTCGGCAGTATCGTTTGTGCCCACGGCAGAAGAGCCGGTGCTCGAGATCGCGGTTGGTCAGCTCGATGACGGGACGCTGGTGCATGCGTATGGCGTCGTGCACTACGGCTGGGGATATGACGGGGGAAAGACGTCTCACCCCGCATGGGCATGGTACCTCAACCGCAACGACGCGCTTCGGCGCGTGCTCACGGAGTCCTATCGGGACACCGAGGAAGGGAAGTCGTGGCTCGCGCATCAATCGCTGGCACAAAAGGAGTACGAGCGGTTGGAGCGTCGAGAGATCGGCTCCATTGATGATGTGCCGGTCATCGCATTCCGGTACGCGGAGTGCGAATCGCGTCACGTTCCGCACTGGCGGATTGGGTGTGATGAGGTTGAGGCGCTGCGGATGCTGCGGCGTGTCGTCTGGCATTTCCACAAGACCGCGCTGCCGGGGATGCAGTATCCCGATCCGCATGATCCGACGGCGCAGATTCCGGAGATCATGCAATACCACTACGGCTCCTGTCCAGAAACGGGCGAGGATCTGTATCGGTACGGCATGTTCGACGCTGATGCGAACTTTCGTACCTCGGAACTGCTGTGGTTCGAGACACTCGAGAATGCGCAGAGATCGCGGGTTCTGGTTGAAGAAACCTTTCGGGATCATCAAGCGGAACTCCAGTTCAGGCGTGACCAGAAGGCAGTTGTGGATCTCTTCCACTCCGTGTGTCAAAAGGAAGAAGCGCTTACTGCACTACCATGGTACTGGGGCGTGCGTACCATGGTCGATCAGAAGCTGGTGATCGAGTATGAAGCGAAGATCGTGTTCTTGCCAGATCACGGGCAGATCAACCCGGTCGAACTCATGGCGCAGTGTCAAGAATGGGAAGCGGCGATCAATGCACTCCGTGCTGCGATCGACGAAACCTACCTGGAACGAGCGATGGCTTGCGAGAGTCGTGGACTCAAGGAGCGTCTCACGGCGCTGCTTGATCACTGGTGCCCCACCTGCATTCTGTGTGGAGAAGGGTATCAACGCGGTGATCTGGATACCGTGCTCGTGCTGGGCGAACTGCGACTCACGGGATGCGGATGTCCGGAGCGTGGGTGGGACGAGCGGAATACGGAAGCGCCGGCCATCGTCCAGGCTGTGCACAGTGCTCGGAGGATGCATCTGGTTCGTGGACAAATCCCTGAGCTGTTCGATCGCGCAGACTACAAAGGATGGAGTACCACCACCATCTTCGCAGTGCGGTACAACGGTGTGGCGCTGATCCGTTGGGTGTTGGTGAACGAATCCAACCGCCTCCAACCAGCGCTGAGCATCAACACTGCGGCGTTGCTGGAGCTTCCGCAAGCAGAAACGCACTTCGTAACGAGCTGCACCTACGATCCAGTGTGGGAGCGCGTTACGCTGCCGGCGGTTCAGGCAGAGCGGTATCGTCGGGCAGAGGAACGTGTCCAAGACGGAACGGTCATGAAGATCGCTTTCGAGTTCGGTGAGCTTTCCAAGCGATGGTTCGCGGATGTTCGTGACGTGTGCGGTATGCGACGGTTCGTCGTTGATCCGCAGCGGTGCGGGGTTCTGATCCAGGCGAATGTATTGTACTACTGTGATGTGGACCCGATGCCCGAGAATTGGCGACCCCGCATGACTGAGTACGCACGTCCGTATCTCGCGGTGCCGTCACATTCGGTGTCGGAACTGGGCAAACGTGCTGAGGCCCGTCCGGTCCACCGTGCGCAGCAGGCGTCCGGCGGTAAGGGTGGCTTCGGTACATTCGCTGATCTGTTGCGCAGTCAAGGGGAATAGCTAGAGGCCTCAGAGGAGGGGGCTGAAGCTGCTCGAACCAACAAGACGTACTCATACGGGTGCGTCTTGTTTTTTTGTGCCGCCCCCTTGACAGATTTTAGAAAAGCTGATAGGTTGGTGCCAGCAAAGCTCGCGGCGTTGCCACGAGTAAGTGCTATGTCACTACCTTCATGGTGAACTACGGAGGAAGCCATGATCCGACGACCCCTGAAGCCCGACCGCGCCGTGCTGAACGGCGATCACAACTTCAATGCTTTCAACTTGATCGACGCCGCGGCCATCTCGACGAACTGACCAGCGCCGGCGCGACGATCGCGCTCGCATTGCATCTGAGTAGCCGACGGCCTCCTAGAGGCTGACGGCGATACAAGCATTCGCGGGCGCGCGTGCAAGATCCAATGTGGATTTCGATCCATCATTGGCCGAAAGGAAGGATTGAGCAGCCATCGGCTCACCCTGGTCTTGCTCGTACAGATGGTAGAACCCCCTCAAGTAACACTGAGGGGGTTTCGCTATTTTTGAAAAATAAACACACGATTGGCACCGACAGCAAAGGTGTCATCTGCTTCATGGGTCGCCACCTCAATAAGTTGGCGCGCATTGTGCCAGTAGGGAGTGATCACGAGATATACGCGTTCGACGTTGGCGGCTGTAGCTGCCTCGAGTGCATGCATGCGCGTCGGAGCGTCATACACCATTTGCAAATAATATGGGTAGAGCGGACCGCCGGTTGGGACGGGATAAATAAATTGTTCTGCACCATTGAGCTGCACTGTGGGATGAAAGCCGAGTTGCGCGATTGCAGCTGCGCTCACTGCTTGGTTAGTGAGCACGATGTAGGATGCAGTGCCGCTTGCATGGCGATTAATGGTTGCGACGGTTTCGAAATCTGCGGCACTCGTGCTGTAGCCTTTGGATCGATCAACAACATCAACCTTGGGATAGGTGAGATACCAACTCGCTGTGGCACTAGTTGCAAAGAGGAGAGCGAAGAAAATGCGTGCGGAACGATCCCAGTGCCAGCGTGTTGTGAGTGCAGAGATTGCATAGAGGACTGGTGCAGTGCAGGCAATGAGTGCAATGACGAAGAGTCGATCGCTGAAAGCGCTTTGTTCGTAGGAGATAACGTTCTGGTAGGTGAGGCCGTGCAGAAGAAGCGAGGCAAGAAGACAGCTCACAGTAATGAGTACGTAGGGCATCACCTTATCGCGTGCAACGCGGATGCTGTACAGCACAAGTGCACCTATTGTCACAGGTAAAATCAGGTGGAGATACGTGTACGAAAATTGCAGCTGCATGCTCACACCCGGCATGAGTGATGGTCCGGTAACAATGTGTATCATCGCCTCACGCAGTGGAGTCCATGTAATTCGTGCACCTTGAATCACAATAAAAATCACCGGAAGCGCGAGGGATCCTCCCAGAGCAACCAGTGTAGAGAGTACGCGATATCCATTTCGCCACAATAGAGACACGACTACGATGATGAGTGCGGGAATACCTGCCACAGGGTGTGCTGCACATGCCGCAAGAGCCAGTACACATGCGAGTACTTCAGTGCGGCGGGTGTGATGCGCACTATTTGCATATGCCAATGCCAGTATGAGCAGCAGCAGTCCAACTGCTTGTGGTGTAGTAGTAATGAAAAACGCACAAGGAAGTGCAAGAATCAGAACTCCGATGCGTAAGCGGAATCCGAGTACGTATGCTGCCAAGGGCACTGCCAGTGCAGTTGCTGCAGGTACTAACCACTGATCGACGACGAACAGGCGCAGATGCGTGAGTGTTTGGACACCGAACTCCAACATGTATGCTCCAATATAGTACGGAGTGCGTGGGAGGATAACCCCATCGCGGATAATGGTTTCGATTGTGGTGCGGTGAATGAATCCATCGAATCCGTACCCTAATTGGTAGATGCATGCCGCCACACTTGAAGTCACGAAGAGTTGTACTGCAAAAGCAATCCATCCTGCGCGTGATTGTGTGCGTGAGCCGACAAAAAGTCCGAGGACACTTATCCCGTACGCGAAGAAAATCCATGCAGGGAGAAGTTGCCACGGGCTTAGTAACGTGTCAGTACTCGCATGGCGTGCGAGAAATACGATGAGTGCACTATTGAGGAGTGCTGACACAACGAGTGCTGCGCGTTCGCGTGGATGTTGGGGGGTCCAAGGAAGTGCTGCTGACGTCTGAGAATGTGGTGCGAGGAACCAGCACGCGACACCTGCAGCAATCGCGATAAGCAACAACCACATCGGTGTGACAGGCAAACAATAATAGAGTGCCGTCGATAGAATCGTGAACGCAGCAATGAAGAAGGGAATGCGATGCATGGCGCTATTGTAGCAGTGGGAGGGTTGCCGTACAATCAGGGCATGATCTCTCAAGGAATCGCACAGTGGGTAAGTGAGAACGTGGTGAACAAATGGCTTGTGAACCCGTCGTTGCGCATCGCCGTCGCGATGGTGCTGCTTTTTTTTGTGATCACGAGTGCACTTGCACATCAGCTCCAACCACTGACAAATTCTCCAGATGAAATGGTGACCCGCGCGTTTGTGCACGAGTATGAGGCTACAAGTGCGTTGCGTATTCCTGCTCCTGTGGTGGCGGTGGAAGAAGGGTTGGCGCCGAGAAGTGTTTCGTTTCGCGAGGGCGCATATGTCCCCGCGACTTTTTATGGCATGTTGGTGTTGTATGGTGGTGTTGCAAAGGTGTTGGGAGTGAAAGTGTTCTGGATTCTGACACCACTTATTGCGAGTATTGCGTGTCTCGCGTTCTTTGGGTTGGTACGACGTGTGTGGGGAGATCGTATTGCCATGACCAGTGTGATGTTGTTGTGTCTGCATCCTGCGTGGTGGTATTACACAGCGCGCGGGTTGTATCCGAATGTGCTGGTTGTGTCACTGATCATCATTGGTCTGTGGTTGGTGCTGATTGAACCGATGCGATCAGCGGGAAGAGTGCTGGTCATGCGTGTTGCAAATCATGTGCTCGGTATGGGGGTGCTTGCTCTGGCTGCATTTGTTCGTCCGGTTGAAATGGTGTGGGTTGGACTGTTGTTGCTGGCTGCAGCGATCATCTATCGTGCGTGGAAGGATCGTGTGTTGGTGTGGATTTGGGGTACTGCGTTGATCGTGTGTATGGGTGTGGTGGGATTGTATCCGGGGATCCTGGGAAGTGTGAGTGGATATGTGATTGCGCTTCCGTCATTTTTGGATGCGCTCTTTCCTTTTGGGATTCATCCGCGGTTGGTGCTGCACAACATGTGGAATATTGGCTTTTTGAGTTTGGGATTTGTTGGGGTGGTGTCTGCGGGCGCGCTTGGTGTTGTCCTTGTGCGATGGATTCTGGCACGCGCGCTGTTCACTACAGAACGGGGGAAATATATTCTGCTCACACTGGCTTGGATTTGGTATCCAATTCTCATGTATGGGTCGTGGATTGTTCGAGACAATCCAACGCCTGAGTTGGTGACCATTGGATCTTCATTCTTTCGATATTGGTTGCCAGTATTTGTGGTTGTGTTGCCGTTTGTGGCGTATGTGTTGTGGCGCGTGTTCGAGCGATTTCGTAGCGAAGGGCGCAGGTATATGGCGGGAATTTGGATGGGATTTTTCGTTTGTTGGTTTGGCGCGAGTATGCTCACGGGCGCTAGTGGTGTAGACGGATTCGCGTCGCTCTTGCGCGAGCGTGATGCTGTTGTTGCGGTGCGAGAGCGCGTATTGGCACGAGTGCCAGAGTCAAGTGTGATTATTGTGGACAAATGGGACAAACATTTCTGGCCAGCACGAACTGTGACTCGTGTGCGCAAGTCACTTGCTGTGGATCAGTGGTTCTTCGGACTTGTGTTGCGTGCGGATGAATCTCAGCAGCTCGCGGGTGCTACGGGCGGACGTGTGGTGGAGGTCGATCGATTCGGCACGCATGCGCTGTATCATATTGAAAAGTAATATGCGATTTGCACACGGTGCTATCTGGGGTGCGACACTGGGGCTCATCGCTATGATTGTATATTGGAATGCTGCGCCATTTGGTGTGACGTATGTGAAGGATATGCATGCACTGCGCTCGAGTGCTGCGATTTCGGATTTCACACCGGGAGATCGAGTTACTGCTGACAGGATGATCGTCCGTGATCCTGTCTATATGCTGGTGCGACCGCCGCGCAGATTTGCAAATGCAGTAGTCGAGGTGGATGGTGAGAATTTGACCACATTGCGACTGGGTGTGACGCACGATGCAGATGCAAAAGTTGTCGCATTGTGGGACGCACAAGCACCGACGTCCACGACGCGTGCGGTATATCTGATGGATTTGGCTGGTGCGCAGCGTGATGACAATGGCGCATATCGGTTTGTTTTTTCCGTGAGTGGAAATGCTGGGGTTCGCGTGGATGCGGTCAAAGTAAGTTTCCAATAATATGACAACGGATGACAGACAGTCACTTGTGGAGACCGCGGTGCAGGCGAGTTCGGTTTTTCTTGTGTTTACAGTGGTTATGGAGTTGGTTTTGCCTGGATTTGTCACTCGAATCGTGCCCATCTGGTGGCCGTTGAGTGTCCATATTTTGTTGACAATGTGCCTTGCTCGATTGCGCCGTGCATGATACCGTTGCGGCGTATGCAGGACTGTATTTTTTGCAAGATTCTGGGTGGAGAAATCCCGAGCACGCAGGTGTACCAGGATGACTATGTTGTGGCGATCATGGATATTAGACCAGTCCACCTAGGACATGTGTTGTTGATTCCACGGGATCACGTGGAGCAGACATTGGATATGGACGCGCCTACGCTCATGCACATGACTGCAGCAATGCAGTTTGTAGCGCGTGGTGTGGTCAGTGCAACACGTGCTGATGGATGGAATCTCGGAGCGAATTCTGGCGCCGCTGCAGGGCAGGCAGTTTTTCATGCACACTGGCACATCATTCCTCGGTACACGGGCGATGGGCTCAAGCACTGGGCTGATGAAGCAGTGACACACGATCAATTAACAGAAATGGGCGGCAAGATCCGCGCAGAACTTACAAAGGAGCTATGACCTATTTTGTAACAGGAGGTGCGGGATTTATTGGTGCGAATTTCATCCAGTATATTTTGCGAACGCATCAGGATGCGAAGGTCGTCAATTTTGACGCACTCACGTATGCGGGGAATCTTGAGAATTTGGTGAGCGTGGCTGCGGATCCGCGCTATCGGTTTGTGCAGGGAGATATCACGAATCTTGAGCAGGTGTTAGCGGCGATGGAGGGGTGTGATGTGGTGGTGAACTTTGCTGCGGAGTCGCACAATGATCGCGCGATTCTTGATCCAGGTATTTTTGTGCGCACTAATGTCATGGGCACGCAGATTTTGCTCGAGGGTGCACGTCGTACAAAGGTCTCTCGATTCCATCACATTTCGACGTGCGAAGTGTTCGGTGATTTGGCGCTTGATGAGGATCGCATGTTCAAGGAGAGTGATTCATTTGCACCAAAGACTCCATACAATGCGAGCAAGGCTGCAGCGAATCACATTGTGACTGCGTATTATCACACGTACAAGTTGCCTGTGACGATCAGTCACTGTGCGAATAATTACGGTCCGTTCCAGTTCCCAGAGAAGGTGATCCCGTTGTTTGTAACCAATGCGCTTGAGGACAAGCCATTGCCACTGTTCAAGTCGAGTCAGAATCGTCGTGAGTGGATTCATGTGGACGATCATTCTGCGGGAATTGATGCGATTGTTCGCCGTGGGACCGTGGGTGAGTCGTATAATATCGGAACGCGCGTCGAGAAGAGTGTAGAGCAGCTCGCTGATGCCATTCTCGAAATCCTCGGCAAACCACAGTCGCTCAAGTCATATGTTCCTGATCGCTTGCAGCACGATCGACGTTACGTGCTCGACCCGAGCAAAATAATGGAAGAGCTTGGCTGGGTACCACTTATTCCTTTTGATGATGGATTGCGCGCAACCGTGGAGTGGTATCGCGATCATCAGGAATGGTGGAAGCGTTGCAAGTCTGGCGAGTATCAGAAGTATTACGACAACTACTATAATGACGCGATTGGCAAAAACTAATATGAAGGTATTGATTTTCGGACAGGGGCAGCTCGGAACGTATTACAAGAATTATTACGAAGCAAAAGGTGATGAGGTGATTAACGATCGCGTGGATATTCGCGATGGTGCAGCGGTGCAGGCTGCGGTGGAATCTGCAAAGCCAGATTTTGTGATCAATGCTGCAGCGAAGACGGATATTGACTGGTGCGAGCAGAATCGCACCGAAGCATTCGAGGTGAACACGCTTGGTGCTGACAATGTTGCAGCAGCGTGTGCGGCGTCGGGAATTTACTTGTATCAGATTTCAAGTGGGTGTGTGCAGGAGAGTAAGAATGCAGAAGATGTACACACAGAGGACGAGCCACCAACACCGTTGTGCTTCTATTCTTGGACCAAGGTCTGGGCAGAGAATCTCGTATTGGATCGCGTGCGCCGTCAAGGGTTGCAGGCACTTATTTTGCGCCCGCGACAGCTGCTCAGCGCAACCGTGAGCCCGCGCAACGCCGTGACCAAGTTCCTCACGTACAAGAAGTTCATTGATACACCTAATTCTTGCACGATTGTTGAAGACTTGCTCGATGTCACGGACCAGCTCGTCGCGCGTCGTGTCACGGGTGTATATAATGTCGTTAATCCAGGGATCATCACGCCATTTCAAGTTGCGACCATGCTCAAGGAAATTGTGAAGCCTGAAATGGAGTTCGTGAAAATCAGCAAGGAGGAGCTCAACAAAATGACGCTCGCAACACGTGTTGATTGCGTGCTCTCAGGCGCGCGTCTAGAAGGACTGGGGATCCATCTCAAAGAAATTCACGAACGTCTCGCTGAAATTCTCCATCTCTTCAAACAGAATCTGGCGAGTGAGGCGTCACGTGCAGCCATGGCAAAGACAGAGCAAGATACGGTACACAAATTGAGTCTAGTGCAGTAGGTGGAGGGCAAACCTCTATGGACGTATCTCTTGTTACCGTAACCTGGAATAGTGCAAAATTTATTGGTGATCAAGCGCGTTCCGTCTTTGCATCAGAGGGGGTTACGTACGAATTCTTTGTCGTTGATAACGCATCGTCTGATGATACGGTTGTGATTGTTGAGCGCGATTTTCCGCAGGTTCGACTGATGAAGAATGAGGTGAATCGGGGATTTGCTGCGGCGAACAACCAGGCGATTCGTGCGTCGATTGGGCGATATGTATTATTGCTCAATCCTGACATGCGCGTTGCGCCGGATACCATCGCAAAAATGGTGCAGCACATGGATGCGCATCCGGAGATTGGAGTGCTTGGTCCTCGTCTTGTTGATGAGCAGGGGAACATCATGCCACACGTTCGTCGGTTCCCGCGCGTGAGTGATCAGGCGGCAATCCTCCTGAAGTTGCCGCATGTAGCGCCTACAATTCTGGATGCGTATTTGCAAAAGGATTTTGATTATTCCAAGGATGCGTCTGTTGATTCTGTGCGTGGGTCGTGCTTCATGATTCGTCGCGAAGTTATCGAGAAAATAGGTGGGTTGGACGAACGGTATTTCATTTGGTTCGAAGAAGTGGATTACTGCATGCAGGTGGTGCGCGCGGGATGGAAGGTTGCCTACACACCAACGGCTACGTGCGTAGATTATGTTGGCCGCAGTTTTGCGCTTGTCTCTGGGTACCGCAAGCAGCAGTACTTCACCACCAGTATGGTTACGTATTTTCGTAAATGGCATCCAGGGTGGCGTAGTGCTGTCATTGCAGTGTTGCGCCCTTGCGCACTCGCAGCAGCCTGGGTGGCAGAAAAGTTCCGCTCACTATGATCGCAATTCATCTTGTCACATGGAATGGGGCGAAGTATATTCCGGAGTTGTTTGCGTCATTGCGCGGACAACAGTTCCGTGAATTTCAGTTGGTGATTTATGATAATGGATCCGTTGATGCAACGGTGGTTGCGATTGAAAAACAATTGCAAGAAGCTCCTGCATTCAATTACACATTTACGAAGGGGGAGAGCAATATTGGATTTGCACCAGCGCATAATCTCTTGATGCGCGAATCTACTGCTGAGTATGTGTTGTTGCTCAATCAGGATATGCAACTCATGCCGGAGTATGTGTTGCGCCTCAAGCAGTGTCTCGATGGGCATCCTGATGCTGGTATTATTTCTGGTCGATTGATGAAGTGGCAGTTCGGCGAAACATGGAATCATGGTCGAACCGATGTGATTGATTCGCTCGGGTTGCGTGTGCTGCGCAATCGTCGTGTCACAGAATTGCACACGGGTGAGCGTTGGACCGACGTGTCGTCACAGTTGCGATATACCCCAGATGGGTTGGTAGAAGTGTTTGGTGTCTCAGGTGCTGCGCCGATGATTCGTCGCGCGGCTGCAATGGATGTGGCACTGGACGGGCAGATGTTCGATGAGTCGTACTTCAGCTACAAGGAGGATGTGGATCTTGCATGGCGTATGCGCAGCGCAGGGTGGAATGCATATCTGGTTCCTGATGCAGTGATCTACCACGATCGTTCTGCGGCCGGCCCTCGCGAGCTCGCAGACAGCGTCGCGGCGGCAAATCGCGCATCTATGCGTCCTGCAACGCGAGCATATTCATACCGCAATCACCTCTTTACACTTTTCAAAAATGAGTATATAACAAACTATCTTAGGGATTGGCCCTGGATAGAGTGGTATGAGTGGAAAAAGTTCGTGTATTTGCTCTTTCGAGAGCCGCGGACCTGGGTTGCTGGGTTCCAAGTAGCTCGACAGTACCCTCAGCTCATGCGCAAGCGCAAGATGATCAAGAGCAAGCGACGAGTGAAGGCAGGGGCGTTGCGCAAATGGTGGATGAAGTAATCTATGTTCGACATTGCGATTATCACCGTGAACTACAAGATGAAAGACCGCATTCGTGCGTGCCTTCGTACTCTCACGTCTGATATTCGTGATTCTGGGCTCACCGTGAAGGTTGTTGTCGTGGATAACGCGTCAGGTGACGGCATTGCTGCGGCGCTGAGCGCGGAGTATCCAGATGTGCTGTGTATTGAGAATGCGGAGAATGTCGGATTTGGCAAAGCCAATAATGCGGGGATGCGTGCAGTCGAGGCACGATACTATTTTATATTGAATCCAGATACGCTTTTTATTGAGCCGCATACCATGCGTCGCATGTTCGATTTCATGGAACGGGAGAAATCTATTGGAATGATAGGACCGCGTCTTCGATATGAAGATGGCAAATTACAGGATAGTTGCTTCCGATTTCCACGGATGATGGACAAGGTGGTTCGTCAACTTGGTATTGATTCGTGGTGGCTGCCTGCGCGTCGTCGTGTGGACTATTTCCTCATGCGTGATTTCGATCATGCGAGCACGCGACCTGTCGATTGGATTCTAGGGAGCGCGATGTTCGTGCGTGCGGAAGCGCTCAAGGTTGTCGGAGGATTTGATGAGCGGTTCTTCATGTATTTCGAGGATTGTGATTGGAGTCGTCGATTCTGGACTGCACATTGGCCAGTGTATTATGTGCCAGCAATCACCCTTGTGCATATTTACTCGCGCGCAACGGCGAAATCTCGCAATGTATTTCGTTCGCTCCTCATGAGCAAATTAGCGCGCATCCATCTGCAGAGTTGGTGGCGCTATTATCGCAAGTGGGGGACTTCATCGAATCTATGACCCATCCACGCATCGCAGTTATTTATTTGTCGTTTCACTGTGAGCCGTATATGCCGATGGTATTGCCGGCCATGGAAGCGATTACGTATCCACAAGATCGCATCGAATGGATTATTGTAGACAATCCACATCCGGTGCACGGGAGCTCTGTTGCGTATTTGCGCAACGAAGTATTGCCCAAGTCTGGTGTGACATTACCAACAGTCACATTGATTGAGAACACAGAGAATCTTGGATTTGCGGGCGGAAATAATGTGGGTGTGGAATATGCAATCAAGAATGGATTTGATTATGTATTCTTCTTGAATAATGATGCGTACCCAGCACCTGACGCCTTTGAGCATCTTGCTGCAGCGATGGAGAGTGATCCGAAGATCGGTATCGCACAATCACTCATCATGTTGCATCAGGACAAGAACAAAATTAACACTGCAGGAAATGCGATTCATTATCTTGGGTTTGGATATTGTGATGCGTACAAGAATGTTTTCTCAAAGGACGCCTACGAACCAGTCACTGATATTGGGTATGCATCGGGCGCAGCCATGATGGTGCGTGCGAGTACGATTCAAGATTTGGGTGCGTGGGATAATGACTTCTTCCTGTATCACGAAGATATGGAGTGGTCGTTGCGTGTGCGTGTGCTGCGCGCAATGCGTGTGGTGTTAGTGCGGGATAGTGTTTTTTATCACGCATACGACTTCTCGCGCAGTATCACGAAATACTATTGGATGGAGCGCAACCGATTCGCCGTGTGGCTCATGTATTTGCGTCCGTGGACGTGGGTACTCATCTTCCCGATGATTCTTGCAATGGAAATCGGGCAGTTCGTCTTTGCTATCGCTCGTGGATGGTGGCGAGAGAAGCTCAAGGTGTATGTGTACTGGTCCAAGCCTGCACACTGGAGGCTCTGGTTGGCGAAGCGCCGTCGCATTCAGCGCGAGCGCACCATGAGCGACGCGGAACTCTCAAAGATCTTTGTTACAAAGATTTTGTTCCAGGAGTCTGTTGTTGAGAGCCCCGTGCTCAAGTATATTGCAAATCCAATGATGACTGCGTACTGGAATATCATTAAGCATCTCGTATGAAAGCACTCCTGACAGGTGGTGGACGCGCGACACGACTTCGCCCAATTACTGAGACTATCAACAAGCACTTGATTCCGCTGGCGAACAAGTTCATGATCGTGCATGCGATTGAGAAGGTGAAGCGTGCTGGGATCACTGATATTATTATCAATACAAATCCTGGCGAGACTTCGCTCCCAGAATATCTGGGCGATGGATCAACGTGGGGTGTGCAGATCACGTATCGTGAGCAGCAAGGTGGCCCGCAGGGAGTGGCGCATATTCCAACGTGCGCGCGTGATCTCCTCGAAGGTGAGCCATTCTTGTTCTACCTCAGTGACAACATCATTCTGGGCGAGATCAATCGGTTCGTAGATGACTACAAGAATAATGAGCGTAATGCCATGCTCGCGTTCTCGCGTGTGAAGGATCCACAACGATTTGGTGTTCCAGAATTCAACGCAGACGGCAAGCTCGTCCGCGTGGTGGAAAAACCTGAAGTTCCTGCGAGTGATTTCGCAGTGACGGGTATTTATATTTACGACGGCAATTACTTCAAAGCGTTCGATTCTTTGCAAAAGAGTTCACGCGGCGAGTACGAAATCTCTGATGTACACACGTGGTATCTCGAGCAAGGACACAACGTGGGTTGGGATGAGATCACTGGCTGGTGGAAGGACACAGGAAAGGCCGAGGATCTCCTGGAAGGCAACCAACTGCTGCTCAATGAAGTAACGTCACACGAAGTATTCAACCACGCGACGATCGGTGAGCGCGTGCAGATTCAAGGTCGTGTGCAAATTGGTAAAGGGACGCAGATTGGTGACAATGTGCTCATCCGCGGTCCTGTAACTATCGGCGAAAATGTTGTGTTGCGAGACAGTTATATTGGTCCGTACACATCCATTGGTGACAATGTACAGATCTACAATACCGAGTTAGAAAATAGTATTATTCTTGATCACGCGCACATTACATCAGGAGTGCGCATCGTCGACAGCCTCATAGGCAAGAATGTAGTCATCAGTGCATCGCACGATACATTGCCAAATGGCCACAAGCTCATTGTGGGAGACAATAGCATGGTTGAGTTGTAGCGCGTAGGATTGCGTCTAGCGAATCCAGAGATCAACAAGTGCGCGTGCGCCAGAAGGCTCGGTAGTGATGGCGCGAATTTTGCGTCCACGGGATTCGACACCAACTTGTTCTACACGTCGATCGCCCAAGAGTGTATAAGCAGCACGAGCATCGCGCCCATCGAACTCATGGAGCTGCACGCGCGATTTGGTAAGCAGAAGTGCGTATGGCATTCCTGGAACTGGATATGCAGCGATAATAGGATCACTGGTACGCGCCATGAGCGCGAACGGACTTCCTTGGTGTGAATACCACAGCTCGAAATCATTGGTGAGGAGTGTTGCTTCTTCGGAACTTCTGCCGCTGGTTGCATCAATGGCGAGCACGGTCGGCTCATCATCTCCCGTGAGTGGAGTAACAGACACTGTGCGCGTTACTGGATCAGCGACATACAGTGCGCGCTGATCACGAACAAGGGGCGTACCAGATCCTGTACGCGCCGTTATTTCGTGCGTGATGGCATGAAAGTTGAAAAGCGATCCATCGGCTCCACGTGCAATGGCAACCCAAGGTGACGCAGGATCCCAACCTACAAAGGTGAGTTGATCATGCTCGAGTGTCCCGAAGAATTCTTGTTTTACGCTCGAAAAAATATAGGTAGCGTGACGAGTACCTGCGCTCCATGCCAGTGCTGCGCGTGCGCTATCTGCACTCCACGTAACTGTCAGCGCTGTTGGCGAAAACGGTGTAGCAATCGTGTGCACGACTGCGCCGTTGTCTGTAATCGTTGTGATTTGGGTGCTTGTCACTCCGACAGAACCTGGATTCCACTGCAACACCGTCGCGCCATCTGGAGAGAGTGAGATTTGGTGGTTGGCTGGGAAGGTTTGGATCACAATTGGCTCGCTGTTGCGAATGAGGACTGTGTCTACGAATGTGGCGTGCTGCGGATCGATCGTGAGACGCTTGGACCACGTGTGATATCCAGGTGCTTCGATGCGAACTGGTACGGTTCGTGGAGTGATGCGGGTGATGCGCACTGGAGAGCCCTTCGTGTGTGCAACACCTGCAACAGTGACCACGGCGTCAGTTGGTTCGACCTTCACTAACATTGATCCTGTGGTGATGAGCGTGCGGCTGGGGAAGTGGATGATATACCCATTTCCTTCGAGAAGTACGAGGGTGGTCACAATGACAAAACTCGCCATAAAAATGGCGAACATGATACGGCGAAATCGTCGACTTGGTCCAGCTTGCACAGGCATAGGTTCTCGGGTACACTCGATACTGTATGGAATACTATCGCATTCACGGACAAAAGCAACTTTCAGGGTCAATCGCAGTATCAGGCGCGAAGAATTTCGCGTTGAAGTGTTTTGGTGCCGCTATCATGATGGATGGCCCACTGAGCATGACGAACGTTCCAGAAATCGAGGACGTGCGACGCATGCGAGAGATTATGACTGCACTTGGTGCAACGCTCACGCATGATGGTGATGCACACACATTGCATATCGATGCTTCGAATATTTCGAATGATTTGACAGCGACGCAGGCAGGCAAAATCCGCGCATCGATTCTCCTGATCGGACCATTATTGTCGCGATTGGGAAGTGTACGCATTCCTCACCCTGGTGGGTGCGTATTGGGACGTCGACCGATCGATATTTTTATTGATGGGTTTCGCGCGATGGGTGCAAATGTGGAGGAAGACGCTGACGCCTTTGTCTTTGAGGCAACGCAACTTCATGGCGCAGAAATTTTCTTCCCTGTTGTGAGTGTTACTGCTACAGAGTCGCTCATGATCACAGCAACACGTGCGCAGGGGAGAACCGTGCTCAAGAACGCCGCATGTGAGCCTGAAGTGATTGAGTTGGCGCGCATGCTCAATGCGTGCGGAGCCAACATCACCGGTGCTGGAACAACCACGATTGTGATCGAAGGTGTGGAATCGCTCACAGGTATCGAGTGGGCATGTATGCCAGATCGTATCGAAGCAGGGACGTTTGCGATTCTTGCAGCAGCGACGCGTTCGACTGTCACAATTACCGACTGTGTCACGGAACATATTGAGAGCGTGCTCTCCATGTTCGATCGCATCGGTGTGCCATACACGAAGACTGCAGACACACTCACGGTGCAGTCTTATACAACACCACTTCGCGCTAGTGACATGCGCACGCACGAGTATCCAGGATTTGTTACTGACTTGCAGGCTCCGATGACGGTGCTGCTCACGCAGGCGCAGGGAATGAGTATGGTGCACGAGACAGTGTTCGAAGGACGATTGTTCTACACAGATACACTCAACCGCATGGGCGCATCCATCGTCATGTGTGATCCACATCGGGTGATTGTGAACGGTCCAACGCAGTTGCGTGGCAAGACAATCGAAAGCCCAGATATCCGTGCAGGCATGGCACTTCTCCTTGCAGGGTGTATTGCAACAGGCGAAACCATCATCCAAAATATTTATCAGATCGACCGCGGTTACGAACGAATCGACGAGCGTCTTCGTGCGCTTGGTGTAGATATTGAACGCGTCACTGAATAAGCCATTTACTATGGACCAAATGCCACAGGATCCTCAGTCACCAATGGAGTCACCTGCAACACGTCGCTCTCGCGAATTCGTTTCGCGATACGTCCGTGTGATTGGTGTACTCTTTGTTTTTGCCTTCGGTGTGTATTTGGGTGGATCGTTGGGCGATGGACGGGCGCAGAATATTCTCGCAGCAACGAACTCCGTTACGATCGATTTGCTCAGCAGTCCTTGGCAGAATGCGTCGCAACGCCAGTTGTTCGGCACGGTGCATGATCTCGTGCAGTCCAAGTATGTGAAGGGGCAGGTCGATGAGTCTGCGCTTTTTTATGGATCGCTTGAAGGAATGGTTGCGTCACTTGGCGATCCGTATTCACAATTCTTTCCACCAGAACAGAGCAAGGAATTTGTGAGTGAACTCGAGGGCGCGTTCGACGGCATTGGCGCAGAGATTGGCAAAGAAGAAACAGGCATTGTTGTTATCACACCACTTGTCGGATCTCCTGCGGAGAAAGCAGGGCTCAAGAGTGGTGATGCAATTCTCAAAATCAACGATCTCGACACCGCAGGATTCTCTGTAGAGCAGGCGGTGCGCAAAATCCGTGGGCCCAAGGGCTCAATCGTCGCACTCACCATCTACCGCAAAGGCGAGAAGGACACACGTGTGATCAAGATTACACGTCAGCGCATCGATATTCCAGCAGTAACATGGGAGCGTCGCGCAGATGGCATTATGTATGTGCGCATTGCGCAGTTCAACGATCAGGTTGCCAAGGAGTTCGACAAGATGGTCGCCAACGTGCAATCGAAAAAACCAAAGGGCATTATTCTCGACCTGCGCAACAATCCAGGTGGGTTCTTGGATCTCGCAGTCAGTCTCTCGAGTGAGTGGTTGGACCAGGATGCTGTTGTGGTGAAGGAGAAGTTCCGCAACCCATCCCAAAATAAATCATTCACCGCAAACGGTATGCATCGGTTGCGCGGAATTCCAACGGTAATTCTCGTGAATGGTGGATCCGCGTCTGCTTCAGAGATTATGGCAGGCGCACTCCAGGATCATAATAAGGCAAAAATTATTGGAACGACGACGTTTGGTAAGGGGTCTGTTCAGGATTTCGAGCAGTTTGCAGATCAGTCGAGTCTCAAGATTACTGTTGCTGAGTGGCTCACACCGAAGGATCGCGCAATTAATGACAAGGGTATTACTCCAGACATCGTGTCAGAGTTGCCCAAGACTCCTGTAAAGAAAAATGGTAAGGAAGTCGACACGCAGCTCGAACGCGCTGTGCAATTCTTCCTCAAGGGCAAATAGCATGAAGCTCGTCGGTACGATTGTGCCTGGGTTACGCCAGGCCAGAGAGCTCGGTTATCCCACAGTTAATCTGTCGTACGAGCTACCTGCGGGTACTACACTTGCGCATGGCGTTTTTGTGGGAACGGTTACGTGGGATGGAGAAGAGGGGGAAGAGTCGCACCTCGCAGCGATTGTTGTGGGTGGCAATTTCCGAGATGACAATCCACCCAAATGTGAAGCATATATTCTCGACTGGTCTGGCGATCTCTATGGCCGATCAGTCGAGTTTGCAATTGGGGAGCTGGTACGACCGTTGGCGCATTTTGATTCGCTAGAAGCACTTACAGCGCAAATTGCAGCAGATATTGAGGTCATCCGTGGCCGGTAGTTATCCACAGAGACAGCGTCACAAAAAAGGATGTAGCGTGGGATGGGAGGGGTTAACCACCACTATATGCAACAGTGTATGTCACCAGAACACACAGAAATCGTTCAAGTCATCCACGATACAGCGAATATGTTGTTGGCTGAGCTTGGCGGTCGCATTGATAACGTTGAGCAGCGACTGGATATACATGATCAACGATTCGTTTCATTGGAAGATACAATTCACCAACACCAGGATATTGTTCTACGCCGTTTAGAGCGCATCGAGGATGAATATACGGCAACAAACGCCTTACTCAGGCGTCATGGAATATTGAGGACAGCAGGGTGAGCCTGCTGAGGGTTACACTTCGAACTGCGTCTCCCACTTCGCATTCGTCTCGACCTGGAGTTCGAGGAAGACTTTGCGATTGGTTGCTTGCTCCAATTCCTTGCGAGCGAGCGTGCCGATTTCTTTGATCTTGCTTCCACCTTGGCCGATGATCATCTTCTTGTAGCGGTCTGCGGTGGTGATGATGCGAGCGGCGATGACGAGCAATGTGTCTTTTTCTTCGACGTTGTCAACGTGTACCATTACTGAGTATGGAACTTCTTTTTCGGTCGTGAGAAATACCTTTTCGCGGATAATTTCGGAAATGAAGAAATGGTGGTTGACGTTGGTGTGCTGCGACTCTGGGTAGGGCATCGCTTCCTCAGGCGTCGGCTCCATGTATTGGAACACGAGATCCTTGAGCGATTCGATGTGGCGTGCGCGAAGCGCGGAGATTTCGATTACTTGATCGAAGTGCTCGTCCTCCTTGAGGAATCGGTATTCTGCAAGGTACGGCTTATCAGGGTCGTCGATTTTGTTGATGACGAGAATCTTCGGAATGGTGAGCTTGCGGATGAGAGCAAGGGTGTAGCGCTCTTCGTCTCCAATGTCGCGCGTAGGGTCGACAACGTAGAGAATACAGTCTACGCCCTCAAGTGCCTCCTGTACGCGGGTCTGGAGCAATCCTGAGAGCACACTGTGGCGTTCCTTGAGGATACCCGGGGTGTCTACGAACACAATTTGCCCGCGAACAGGATCGTGCACAACGCCGTGAATTGCGTCACGGGTAGTCTGCGGTTTGGAGGTCACAGCAGCGATTTTGGTACCCACGAGGGTATTCAAAAGCGAGGACTTGCCCACGTTGGAGCGTCCCATGAGCACTGCGAATCCAGATTTGCGGATGATTGGTTCAGACATAACTGGCGCATCATAGCCATTTCACGTCATTTTGTCAACGCGACCTAAATAACAGTTGGGGGTGGGTGGATAAGGGGGCTTACGGAGCCGAGTGCCCCGATGCGAGGGGCACGGAGGCGAGTACGAGACAACTCCGACCCGAAGGGCGGAGTATGTCGTACCCCGTTCCACCCACCCCCAACTGTTATTTAGGTTACGGCGTCACAGTGTCATGCAATCGCTCTGCTACGCCACTGGTGCCTGACATTGATCATTGGTATACTGTCCGCGAATTCATATTCTCCGCTATGGCAAAGAAATCCAAGAAGTTTATTTTTGTGGTGGGCGGTGTGATGTCCTCGGTTGGCAAGGGGATTACCGCGGCAAGTATTGGGCAGATTTTGCAGACCAAAGGGTTCACGGTGACGGCGGTGAAGGCTGATCCGTACGTGAACATCGACGCGGGAACCATGAATCCAACAGAGCACGGTGAAGTCTTCGTAACGGACGATGGCGATGAGACAGATCAGGACATGGGCAACTACGAGCGATTTCTCGACACTGATCTCACGTCAGCCAACTACATGACGACGGGGCGTGTCTACGAGACCGTGATCCACAAAGAACGCAACTTGGAATACAAAGGAAAGTGTGTAGAAGTTGTTCCACATATTCCAGAAGAAATTATTCGTCGCATCAAGGCTGCTGCCACGAAGAACAACGCCGAGATTACGGTGATCGAAATCGGTGGAACTGTCGGCGAGTACCAGAACATTCTCTTCCTCGAAGCCGCGCGCACGATGAAGCTCTCTTCGCCCAAGGACGTTGCATTTGTGCTCGTGAGCTATTTGCCAATTCCTGCGATGGTGGGGGAGATGAAAACCAAACCAACGCAGCACGCAGCGCGACTGCTCAATTCCGCTGGAATCCAAGCAGATTTCATAATCTGTCGTGCAGAACGTGAGATCGATGCGCCACGTCGTGCGAAGCTCGCGATTTCATGTGGTGTGCCAGCTGATCACGCGATCTCTGCGCCTGACGCACGGTCGATTTATGAAGTACCTGTGCGACTCGAAAACGAGAAGCTCGGCGAGAAACTCCTCAAGACACTCAACCTGCGCGCTCGCAAGAAAGACAGCAGCGCAATCAAAGCATTTGCAACCAAGATCGCGACGGCGCAAGACGGCAAACGCGAAGTGAAGATTGCTGTGGTTGGTAAGTATTTTGGCACAGGAGACTTCACACTCGCGGATTCATACATCTCAGTGATCGAGGCGCTCAAGCATGCAGCATGGCATCACAATGCAAGACCAGTCCTCACTTGGGTTGATGCCGAGCAATATGAGAAGGATCCAGCGCTTGTGCGCGAGCTTGCGAACTTCGATGGAGTGCTCGTTCCTGGCGGATTCGGATCACGGGGCATCGAAGGTGTGATCCGCGCTATACAGTTTGTACGTGAGAAAAAGATTCCATACTTCGGCATTTGCTACGGTATGCAACTTGCGTGCGTAGAGTTCAGCCGATCCGTGCTCGGGCATACAAAGGCTAACACGCAGGAGATCAATCCCAAGACGCCGCATCCAGTCATTATCATGAATCCGCACCAGCAGAA
The DNA here is from genome assembly GCA_038065555.1 of Patescibacteria group bacterium. Classification (GTDB taxonomy): domain Bacteria; phylum Patescibacteriota; class Patescibacteriia; order Magasanikbacterales; family JBBTQS01; genus JBBTQS01. The sequence continues at coordinate 324,659 of JBBTQS010000001.1, read as the reverse complement.
GAACGTCGCGAACAAGCGGTACGGTGGCACGATGCGTCTGGGCGCATACGATTGTACGATCACACGCGGCACGCGCGCGTATGCTGCGTACAAGGCAGCTGACATTTCCGAGCGTCATCGACATCGCTACGAATTCAACAACGATTTCCGCGATGAGCTCACGCGTGCAGGCATGACCTTTGCCGGTGTGAACAAAGAACAAGACCTCGTCGAAATCATCGAGCTTCCAGATCACCCATGGTTTGTCGGTGTGCAATTCCACCCAGAGTTCAAGTCGCGTCCGCGCAGGCCGCATCCATTGTTCCGAGAATTTGTGGGGGCGTGTATTGGCTGACACCCAGCTCTTGACCATTCAGCTTTTGTCTTGTAACGTACTTTGTTGAGTGAACGCGCAAGGGCGTGTTTTGCGCAACGAAAAATGTTAGCTGTGGAGGGGGCATGACAATGCGAGAAAAGAGAAAGACGAAACTTCCGCTCGATGACTTCGATGCATGGACTCGTCATGCTGTCGAGCGAGCAGAGCGTGCTGCTACCAGCGGTCGACTCGATGTAGAAGTCCGCATGGCGCTCGGCTACCTCCTTCGTTCTCGTTTGAGCGAGGATGAGAAGAGACGCATCGAGGACCGATTGAGATTTCTGCTCGAGGAGCGCGATCTGGCTGAGGCAAAATACCTGTGCGATGAGGCAGTAAAGTTCGAGGAGTTCTTTCGTTTCAACTCGAACCGGCCTCGGCAGTACGTGCTCCGCGCGCGGCTTCTGCTTCGAAAAGCGAACCGAACCATCGAGGATCTCGGGATGGATGAGGCTCAGTTGGTGAGACTCGAGCACTCCGGGTACCGAAAGCTTGCAGAGATGGCGTTCAAGAAGTGGGAAACCGGCGAAGGATTTACGAATTATCAGTGGGATGAGGTGCGCGCAACACTCAAGCGTGTCGGCCTCACATTCACAGACGTCGGGATCGCGCAGGAGCGCTGCGATGCTCAAAAAGCACGCTTCACGTCTCGATCACGTAAGAAGGTGTGATGTATCAGTCGTTTGTGGTGGGGTAACCACGACTCCTGCAGCACTGACTGATATTGTCTCAACTCCAATGTGGGTACAAACGCAAAGACTTGGTCTAACACACCAGGTCTTTGTTTTTCCAGTCCGCATGACCTTGACACCCTCCCCAAAATGGAGTAGAGTCTACACTTGAAACCGAGCCTTTTGCACCAGTGTGACAATCAGTCATACCAGTGCACAAGGCCCGATTTCTCGGACCTGTGTGCCCCAACTCTTTTCCTGGAGGAATACACAATGTGTGTAGATGGAAAATGTGGAAGAGTGACCCAACCCGTGACAGCGCCTGAACAGGGGGCCATCACAACGCAACACTACTGGATGGTGCAGCTGCTCGATATGTCGTTTCTGGTGGCAATCAGCACGCGTGGCGCTCGTTGTACCCATCCCAACTGCCTGTTCTGTGGCGGCAGAGGACTCGACTTGGACGATTACGGTTCAGCCATGTCACACGAACAGGAGGACATGGGTGGGTACGGACCAGTGAGGGATACTGTCGCGTGGGACTGGGAGTTCGGGGATACCGACTCCTTCCGAGCCGCCACCACACCTCGAGGTCGTCACGTGTACCACGGTCTGGGCACCGCGCGGACGCATCGGCGTCGAGCGAGTCGCAATCGGCAGCTGCAACGACGAAAACGCCGCAGCGAACGATCGGTGTAGTAACCGCGTGGCGCGGTTCACGTAGCACCGACAACAACCGGAAGGCTCACGATCACTCGTGGGCCTTTTGATTTATAACAACCAGAGTCTTGACAATTCTGCTAAAATAGAGTAGTATCAACTTTCGAAATTGAGCATCATGCGTACCTGTGACAGGGAGTCATTCTGACGCATGAGGCCCAATTTCTGAGGCCTTGTGTCGATTAACGTCATAGTGTGGAGGTGGCGTATGGCGTGCATGGAGGAAGATTGTGATTGCGGTGCTCTCGGGTCTGGGCTGTCCAAGGCTCTCGATTTCGAGCTTGGTCTGTTCAGCGACAACTGGGGGCCGGATGTCTGCGGGGATCAAGACTGCGAAATGTGCGGCGAAAGTGGCCGCGAAGACGAAGATCTGGCTAGGTTGTACATGGAGAAGGATGTCGAAGATTTTCACTACGATCTGCTGCTCGGTGTCGATCCGAGGAGTAGAGTAGTGTACGACGACTACTTCGAACCGCGCGGACCAGGCGTCTTGCCGACCCGCAGTCGGCGACTGCGCCGGCGCCGTAATCGAACGCGCGTTCGGTACTAGGCGCGAACAGGAGGTGAGGTGACACAACAACACCACAACTCCGGAAGGCTTACGAATCAAATCGTGAGCCTTTTTGTTTCCATATAACAAAACACCGCCTTTTGGGCGGTGTTTTGTGTGGTGTATTACTTTGCTGCTCGCTTCTTTGCTGCGCTGACGCGCTTCTTTGCTGCGTCGTGCTTTGCTGCTACATTCTTCTTGATACCTGCGGCGCGGAACGTCTTTGTGACGGTCTTGACCTTCTTGGCCTTCACTTCGCCTGGGAGCACGTGGACGTGCTTTGCTACGCGCATGGAACCGTCGAATCGCTTGCGCTTCTTGGTCTGGAATGTCACTACACCGGTTGTAACGGAGAAAATAGTGTAATCCTTGCCCATCATAACGCCCGTTCCAGGGAAGTAGCGAGTACCGCGCTGACGAATAATCACGTTACCAGGACGTGCGGTTTCGCCACCGTACAACTTGACGCCGAGGCGCTGTGACTGGGAATCACGTAAGTTTTTTGCTGAACCACCGGCTTTTTTATGTGCCATACCTGCTCAAAAATAAAAAGTTGTCGAAACACTGTGGCTAGAGTATACTCGGAGCACGACTCTGTGTCAAATATGGATTTAAAGCAAAAAATCGAGAAAATTCTAGAAGAAAACGTCCGTCCAATGGTTGCCCGGCACGCAGGGGGTATTGAGCTCATTGACGTGGATGAATCAACAGGCATTGTCAAAGTACGCTTCCAGGGTACCTGTGTTGGCTGCCCTATGTCCACTATTACGCTCAAAGCAGGTGTAGAAAGCGAGCTCATGGACGCGCTCCCTGAGGTCCGAGAGGTATTGGCAGTGGACGAGCATGGTGTAGTACAGGACTCCGAAATGATGCTCGAAGAAGACGAAGAAGATCTCAAGGCCTGGAGCGCAGACGAACCGCCTCCACGTCCCGCCGCAACCACCTAACGCATCTTTGCCATGTGGTATCCACTGCGCAACCTCTACCGGGACAGCATCGTACGATGGTTGAGCATTGTTGTTGTTATCGGGTGTGTGGCACAATGGGGAGTTGCATTCTGGTTCGCAACAAGAGAATCTTCGTCATTCTTGCTACTCCATTACTCTGTTGACTACGGCATTGATTTTACTGGGCCGTGGCAATATGTGTTGCGTATTCCACTCGTGAGTACGCTGGTTTTTGTGTGCAACAGCGTTCTTGCGTATTTGTTGTTCTATGTCGCGCGACAGTACGCGTATGTGCTGTTGGCGGTTAGCTTCCTCGTCCTCATCGTGTTATCTATCGGTCTCGGACAGGCTATGTATCTCAATCTATGATCCAAGAAGCGCAGCAGACACTTTTTGCATTACTCGTGCTCGGATCACTGAGCTTCGCAGTAGCTTGTGCATGGACGCCATTTCTCACGCGCATTCTGATTCGCTATCAGTGCTGGAAGAAAAAAGTCCGCACCGTAGCGCCTGACGGCAACGGCACTCCGATTTTTGCGCAGCTGCACAAAGACAAAGAAACCAACACACCACGCATGGCAGGTGTCCTCATTTGGGGAACCACACTTGTCATGACCATTGCAGTGACTATCATGACGCTGTGTGTCCCTGAGGGGAGTTGGTTGAGTTCATTTGGATTCCTGAGTCGTTCTCAGACATGGATTCCGCTTTTCACATTGCTCTCCGCGTCACTGCTCGGTCTTGTTGATGATCTCCTTGTGGTTCGTGAGCGAGGAGACGTAGCCAAGGGCGGTGGTATTACATTTCGTCGACGATTGTTGTTTGTCTTTTTGATCGGACTCGTAGGTGCATACTGGTTCTTCTTCAAGTTGGGATGGAACGAGCTGCATATTCCGTTTTACGGCGATGTCTTCATTGGGTGGTGGTACATTCCACTTTTCATCAGCATCATCATGGGGGTCTTCAGCACGAGTGTTGTTGATGGACTCGATGGACTGGCAGGTGGCGTGTTCACGATCATGTACAGCGCGTACTCTGTGATTGCTTTCATGCGCGGACAGGATGACATTGCGATTCTGTGCGCTGTCATCGCAGGCTCTATTCTCGCATTCCTTTGGTTCAACATTCCTCCAGCGCGATTCTACATGGGTGAGACGGGGATTATGGGACTCACAACAACTCTTGCTGTCATCGCATTCTTCACAGACACAGTGCTGTTGCTCCCTATCATCGGCTCTGTCCTCGTGATCGAAGCCCTCTCCGTTGCACTGCAACTCGCCTCCAAGAAAATCCGAAAGAAGAAAATCTTTCTTGTTGCGCCGATTCATCATCACTTCGAAGCCAAAGGATGGCCAAGCTATCGCGTCACCATGCGATTCTGGTTGGTCTCTGGTGTGAGTGCTGCAATTGGAATTGCGCTGGTAGTCCTTGATATCAGTCGAACAGCGCTATGAGTTTGCTGACACGAGCAAAAGCACACGCACCTGATTACTGGTTTCTCGCGAGTGTTGGTATCTTGCTCGTCGTTGGCCTCATCGTATTAGCGAGTGCGTCAGCGCCTGTTGGATTCGAGCGCTTTGGTGACAAATATTTTTTTGTGAAACGTCAGTTGCTCTTCGGTGTGCTGCCGGGATTGGCGCTGTTTGCTCTGGCGTCATGGCTCGATTATCACTGGATGCGTCGGTATCTCTGGGGATGGTATGCGCTCACAATAGTGCTGTTGCTTCTTTCCTTTGTTCCGGGGATTGGTCAGACAATCAATGGTGCGCAAAGTTGGATACACGTCGGTAATTTTTCGCTGCAACCGTCAGAAATTGCGAAGGGAACGTTTGCCGTGTTCATGGCGCTGTGGCTCGAAGGACGTGGGCGATTTGGTATGGTGAGGTTTGTACAAGATTTCTTGGTATTCGTGGGCTTGATGACAGTACCCGCTGCGATTCTCATGCGGCAACCAGACACAGGTACCATGATGATCATGGTGGGAATGGCATTTGTGTTGCTGGTGGCTGCGCGCAGCAAACTCTCTCATATTGTGACGTTGCTCGCAGTTGGCGCAGCACTTGTTGCTATTATGATCGCTAGCGCGCCCTATCGCGCAGAACGTATCAACACATTCTTGCATCCTGAATTGGATCCTCAAGGCGTGGGATATCAAATCAACCAAGCATTCCTTGCAGTAGGATCTGGCGGATGGTTCGGCGTCGGCTATGGCAATTCGCGTCAGAAGTTCCAATATCTTCCTGAGGTGAGTACGGACTCTATTTTTGCAGTGTTTGCTGAGGAGATGGGATTTGTTGTGAGCTCGATTTTCCTTGTACTTGTCCTGACACTTTTTGTGCGCGCGCTCCATATTGCGCGCTATAGTCCTGATCCGTTTGGCATGTACTTGGCTGTCGCATTGGCTGCGTGGTTCGGATGTCAGGCGTTTATTAATATTGGCGCGATGCTCGGGCTCTTGCCGCTCACGGGTGTGCCGCTGCCACTAGTCTCTCATGGCGGAACAGCACTACTCGTACAATTAGGCGCACTAGGAGTGCTTACCAATATCTCACGTCAAACACGCGCAACCGTATGACACCACATCAGAATCCAGTCGTGATGTTCGTAGGTGGCGGTACACTTGGTCCTGTGTTGCCGCTGCTTGCGGTCCTCGACGCGTTGCGAGAGAAGTCACCACTACCATTGCGTGTTACGTGGGTTGCAACGCCAGATGGTCCAGAGCATCTCATTCTCGCAGCAGAAAAAGATATTGAAGTAATGTCGCTTGCCAGCGCCAAGCTCCGTCGGTATTGGGCATGGCAAAACCTCTTCGTTCCATTTGTCTTCATTGCGTCGATTATTCGTGCATGGACAATAGTACGACGCGTCCGCCCAACGGTTGTAGTGAGTGCGGGCGGATTCACAGCAGTGCCTGTGCATATTGTTGCATGGCTGCATCGCATTCCATCGCATGTGCACCAACAAGACGTTGTTGTCGGGCTCACCAACAAGATTGTTGCACCCATGGCGTCATCACTCACGTGCGCATTTGCGGCATCCAAGGCACAGTTGCCGTCATACGCCGCAGTGATTGGTAATCCTGTACGCGCCGATGTGACGCAGGGGAGTCGCGCGCGTGCTCGCAAGGAGTGGGGAATTGCGGAGGGGCGTCCAGTGGTACTTGTGCTCGGTGGAGGATTGGGCGCACAAACGCTCAATAATGCAATTCGAGCTGGTGTCAGCGCATTAACACAACACGCACACGTAATACACGTCACAGGACGAGGCAAAATCGATACAGCGTTTGTGCATGAGCACTATACTCAGCTTGAATTCTTGGGCCGTGCGCAGATGGCCGATGCGTATGCTGTTGCAGATCTCGTTGTTGCACGCGCGGGGATGGGGACAGTGAGCGAGCTTGCGCTATTGCGCAAAGCAGCAATCCTGGTGCCGATCACGTCATCGCACCAAGAATACAACGCGCAAGAAGTATTTCGATTACGTGCGGGGCTCGTAGCAACGAGTGACACTGTAGTGCAGACGGCGTGTGATTTGCTTCGCGACGAATCTGCGCTCGCTCAGATGCGCGAATCGTGGCCTGGTGTCTTGCGCACTGATGCTGGCATGCGCATCGCGCTCATGGTGTTGCATATTATTTCGTCGCGTGGAAGATAGCTAATACTGTCGCGCTGTGCTAGGGTGAGTGTGGAGGTATCGTGCGGGTTACTTCACGATCACGCCAAGTGTATGAATACATCGCGCTTCTTTTCCATATTAGGAATGATGGGTGGGTTGGTGTTGTTGGGCTTTAGTTGGTTTGTACTGCAGTACTTGCCCAATGATGCACCGACTGCACCACTGTTAGCGTCCCACACAACGCGCGCGGTAGTTGCAGCCATTTTGGGGCTGTTGTTTTTGTTGCCTGCTGCATACGTGTTCCCAATCATTCACAAATTGCAGCGAACATTTGAGAAGAACGAAACATCGGTGTATGTCCATGGATTTTCGTGGGGTGCATTTCTCTTTGCTCCGGCTTGGGCACTGATGCATCGCCAGTGGGCACTTGCTGGTGTGAGTTTTTTGGTACTGATGATTCCGATTTTTGGTGTAGTATTCTATGCAGCACTTGCAGTCGAGCTCGGATTCTCTGGGCGCCAGATCGCATGGAAGAGTGTTGCTGGGCACAAATCACTCGCTGTCTTCAAGCGCGAAGAATGGATCGGCCTAGTGCTAGCTGTCGTTGCAGGCGCATTGGTATATAGTATTTTTATCATTCCGACACTTATCACGCGTATCTATGCATTCATTACATGATCACATTGAGAAAGAGCTCCAACAAGGCAAAAGCAAGGAAGACGTCTATCGCGAGCTATTAGGAAAAGGTCACTCAGTGAGCGCTATTGAGAGCGCGTGGAAGGCAGCACATGCGCGCGAATCTTCGATCTCAGGCGTTGCAGTGATGCTCATTCTTGGAGCGGTGTTAGTTGGTGTGGGAATCTTGAGTTTTGTTGCTTCCAATTGGGATGCGATGAGCCATGCACTGCGCATCGTGATCATTCTTGTTGCAATGGTTGCGTCGTACGCTGGCGGATGGATCGTGATGCGGCGTGGACATAGTGCTACAGGACGAGCGCTTGTACTCTTGGGCACGATTATCTTTGGCGCAGGTATCATGTTGGTGGGACAGATGTACCATGTACACACGCACTGGATCAATGCGTTCAATTTGTGGTTGATTGGTGCGCTTGCGATGATGGCGCTTTTCACATCGATCAGTCATGGAGTGCTCGCGTGTCTTATCCCGATTGCTGGTGGTGTTGCGTATGGTGCGAGTCTCATGGTGCGTGCGTTGAGTAATGAGGGTTTTGCATCGTGGTTGGAATACAATTCTTGGACTACAGCGAGTATCACAGCATTGGCGTCTGCAGCGTTGTGGATGAGTGCATGGTATCTCTGGCGCACGATAACAGGTCACCATGCGTCTCTTGAACCAATTACACCACGAGCGAAGAAATGGCTGGGACGTATTGCGCAACTTCTGTTTGTCTACGCAGTAGGGAACACCACGCAGGCGCTCATCATGCTCGTTGTGCTCATGGGAGGGTCTCCAACAATGACAGAGCAAGTGGTTGGAGCGATGATGGTACTGGTGCATCTCTTTGTGGCGTACTGGATGCGTGGCCGCATTGTGTTGTTCTTCGGCGTGGCGTCATTACTCGGCTGGTGGTGGACTTCGATTATTGCGATAGAGAATGCGAGCCATCTGGTAGCAGCGCATGCACATATTGGGTTGGTGCTTCTCACCCTTATTGCACTGATTGTTGTTGGAGGGGCGCATCGCATGTATCCAGCATTCCGACATTTCGGTGGCATTTTTATCGGTCCCGCATTGACCGCACTTCTGATATTGCTCATCGTCATCTCTTCGTCTGGTGTGATCACGAATCTGTGGGGTAACTATGGTAATCAGGCGTCAGTGCTCACTTCATGGAGTATGACGTTCACATACTTTGTACTCATTGCACTTGTGGTGGGGTTACTCTTCATTCTTGCGCGGTTGCGGGTGCTCTCGCGAGTGGAATGGATTGGGTTGGGCGTGTTGTCGCTCTTTGCGCTTGTTGTTGGTGCAGCAGGGTTGCGTGTTTTGCAGGAGGGGGCTGCATCGTCTGTGTTCATCTACCGAGAGCCAGTTTTCACAACGGGTGGAATCGTGTGGTCGTTCTTCATGAATATTATCGCGTTTGCAACCATGATTTGGTTGGCGATCGTTGGGTACCAGCGTCGTGACAGGTGGCGTGTGAGCACGGCAGCTGTTGCGATTATTATTTGGGTGCTTGCACGCTACTTCGATTGGATCTTCACCTATCTCAACAAGAGCATTGGATTCATTAGCTTGGGAGTTGTGCTCCTTGTTGTCGGATATGCACTCGAACGCGGTCGCAAACGCATCATCGCTTCATTCACGCATCATCATAGCGCGTAATCACTATGACGTTCACTCCAGTCATCAAATTCTGCCTCATCGTTGCGCTCCAAGTATGCATCATCCTCGGAATCGTGATAGTGAAGGAATCAGCACTGACGCAAGGCCGCTCAGTGCTTGTCGAAATCGCGCCTGTAGATCCACGTGATCCATTTCGTGGTGACTACTTGGTATACCAGTTGGCATCGTTCACTCGCATTGAGGGACCGATGGCGTCAGGAGAACAGTTCTACAAAGGTCAAACCGTATTTGTTCCAATGGTGTTGGCTACGACGCATGAGCAACTCGGACAGCCTATAATGATTCCTGATGCAGCGCGTCGTGTGACATCAGTGGAGCCGCGCGACGGATCACTCTTCTTGCGTGGACAGGTACAGTCATTCACTCCCGCGACAAAACCGAGTGGTAACTATCCGCTATTGCCCGAGATGCAGCCAAAAACAATACCTGCACAACTGGTGATCACGTATGCAATTGAGGAGTTCTTTATCCCCGAAGGGACAGGACGAACATTTTCATTCGCAAACAAAAAAGCATTACTCAATATTAGTGTTGGGCAAAATGGTGCAGCATTGATCAAGGAACTCTACATCGACGGCAAGCCGTGGAGTGACCAGTAGTGCGAACGTATTGGAATACGCAAGCAAATCAAAAACCCCGCGACACCTTGTGTGCGGGGTTTTTGATTCTAGTTCCATTTCGTGAGGTAGTAGAACATGACCGGAACGCCAATGACGACGAATACGATCATGATCCAAATCGTTGGATCATTCATAATTTTTTGGTGGAGATGGCGGGAGTCGAACCCGCGTCTGGAAGGATGTGCGTATCGAGTGTCCATACGAAGCACGCATGAAATACGGGAGACAGGCAGCATGCGTGCGAAGCCCTGACTCACGGCGCACCAGTTGATTTCGCGAAGGACGCGGTGCGACGTTCCTATGCTACACCTCGGTATTGCACCACGATCTCAGTAGAGGTGTCCTGAGGGTGATGGGTCGGAGTTATTAGGCTGCGACCGGAGCGAATGAAGGCATTGCGAACGCCGAAGCGATCGAATTCTTCACGCGCGAGTAAACGTTTGCACGTAGACTGTTTGACGGGGATTAACGAGCGTCCGTCCGCTCGGTATGCTACGACACGTCCATGAACCTCCCATCGAAGCCGGGCATCCCCAGTGATGATGTGAGTGTCGCAGTCGCTAGCGCGATTTCATCGCACGAGCAATCTCGCGATCTGATTCACGACGTTTGATACTTTCTCGTTTGTCAATGGTCTTCTTGCCACGTGCAAGACCGATTTCAATTTTGATGCGACCTCTGGAAGTATAGGCAGAAAGAGGCACAATAGTCAATCCATCTCGCGTCTTTTTGCCAAGCAGATGCATGATCTGTGCCTTGTGCAGAAGGAGTTCGCGTGTGTGCTCCGGATCGTACCCAACAAGTGGGTTACTCTTTGCGTAGCGACTAATGTGCGCGTTAGTGAGTACTGCGCGTTCGCCACGGAATGTGACAAAGCTCTCGGTCAGTCGCATGCCTCCTGCGCGCACGGATTTGACCTCGTCACCGGACAACACAATACCTGCCTCGATGGTTTCGAGGATTTCGTAGTTGAATCGTGCGGTTCTGTTGGTTGCAAGCGTAGGCATACAGCAATTGTGCAAGATCACTATATACGCTACACTGACGTTAGTCTAGCTCTATATATATGCGCGAATATTCGATTACTATTAGTACGAAGTCGATCGTGAAGCTGATTCTCACGCTCGCAGTTCTCTGGTTCGCGTACATGATCAGCGACATTTTGTTCATGTTGTTCTTCGCACTTGTCTTTGCAGCGATCATTGATCCTGCAGCAGATTGGTGTGAACGATACCGCATCCCGCGATCCGTTGCCGTGTTGGGCGTATTTGTGTTGTTGATTGGAATGCTCGTGCTCATCGGCATCTTGATTGTTCCAGCAATTGCGTCACAGGCACGTGATCTTGTCACCAACATTTCTTCGCAATGGGATAGCGTTGCTGGTAATATCGACGCGCTTCGCCACATCGGTGGAGAGGGTGGAATGGGAACAGCAATTCAATCAAGCATTGATAGTGTTCGCGGTTCACTGCAAGACAGCTTTGGTACCATCTTCACGACGATCACCGGATTCTTCGGTGGGATTTTCACATTTCTTTTTGTGATGGTGTTGTCCTTCTACATGGTCGTGGAGCGCGATGACATGCGTCGCGCACTTCGCACGGTAGTGCCTGATCAGTATCAACCATTTGTGAATCGCATTCTCACGAAGGTACGAGTGATGCTCGCACTGTGGGTTCGTGGTCAGCTCGCACTGTGTGTGGTGATTGGTGTGCTCACCTATATTGGATTGAGTATTATCGGCGTGCCATACGCTGGCGTACTCGCACTCATTGCAGGACTGCTCGAATTGGTTCCGTACATTGGTCCAGTCATCGCAGCAATTCCTGCGGTATTCTTCGCCTTCACTGTTTCGCCACTTATCGCACTTATCACCCTCGGCTTCTGCTGGGTTGTCCAAATCCTCGAGAACAATCTCATTGTTCCGAAGATCATGCAGAAGGCAGTTGGGCTCAATCCACTCATTAGCATCGTAGCGATCTTGATCGGTGCAAAGCTTGCAGGAGTGATCGGCGCATTACTTGCAGTACCAGTAGCAACAGCCATCCTTATTATCAGCAAGGAGATTGTGAGTAACGACGCAGGTGGAGAAGGCGAAGAAGATCTCGTACCTGCACAAACATTCAAAATCGATCGAGCGTAATGAGACTCGCGAGTACCTATGTATACTCCCTTTACTAACGCCCTCCTCCTCTCGTTGCTTGTGGGTGCAGGCCTCTGGAGTATTCCTGTATTACCACTTGCGTATTGGTGGATTGGTGCAGTGGCGACGCTTGCGGTGCAAGCGTTTCTCCTTTTCTTCGCGCTCTATCCTGCTGGCGGCACACCGGTGCGACGCGTCACGATCATTCAGGCATTGTGGATCACAGCAGGTTCAATCGGTTTGATATTGCTTACCGAGGAACCATGGTTGCAAGGATTCATTGTGTTCATTGCGATGGCGTTGTTGCTCATCAACCAATATCACGCAGTTCGATTTGTGGAAGTACCAGGACAGCGTTCGCGTGCAGTGATGCTCCTGACTTCGCGTGTGGTGCAAGCCTGTGCTGTGTACATGACAACGGCTGTTGGGTTGGGTGTAGTTGTTACCATTCACGAGTCGATCTGGTGGGTGATTGGAGCGATTATTGCGGTAGTTACGACGCTCATGTATCCATTTTTGTCACTCGTTGAGTCGCGTTCACATGTACGTTGGCTTGTGACGGTGATGATGAACGTGGCAATGGTGGAGCTGGTCTGGTCATTGCTTTTGTTGCCCATTGGGTATACATTGTCTGCGATCTTTGCAGCAGTGTTGTACCTCGTAACAACCCACCTCATGCTGCAAGAAACCGGCGATTTGCCTCGTGAATCCCGTCGTACGTGGATATTTGCCGCGATCGCTGGGCTCATTGTTACGGTCGTATTATTCCTTGTTGCGCGCTGGTAATTATTTTCGAAATCTATGGCTGTTCATCCTCCACATTTGCCTTCACGAGAACCAGAATCCCCACGTCTTTCCTGGCGCATGCGCGTACTGCTGCTCACGCTCCTTGTTGTCATTGTGCTGTGCGTGGGAGTAGGAGCAGGATGGCTCTGGCGCAATCGATCGGTGAATGTACAGATCATCGAACGCGCAACACCAGTCTTCGTTCCACAAGATGCTGCAACCGTGGTTGCGCGCATGGATCGTGGCATTCTTCGCTCAGTCATTCCTGTCATGAATAGCAAGGCGACTGGCGCGATCAAGGGAGTAACATCCACAGTCTACATCGCACGCGATCGCGTAGGGTACGCTGTTGCGCTTACGTCAGATGGCTGGATTGTGACGACCAAGGATGTACTCAAATCATCCGACGTCGTATTCCTCGTAGACGGCCGCGCAGTCACACTGGAGAAGATGGTTCCAGACGCAGCAACATCACTTGTCTTTGCAAAACTCAAGAACGCAGTGCTCTCACCAATGACACTCGGGCGAGGGGATACCAAAACACTCTCAGACGTGTCGGCTGTACCAACGAGCTACGGTATTCTTCGCGCCACAATGATCGATGGGTTGAGTCTCATTGCAACTGATGCACTCACACACGACGCAAAGATGTATAGTGAGTACGGACTCGCAAGTCCTGCAATTGAAGGAGTAGAAGCAGGACATCCAATCATCTCTTCACAAGGTGAATTGCTCGGTGTAGTAACGATGAAGGATGCTACAGCGCGTGCAATGCGATTCATTCCTTCCTCACTTATTGCACCAGTGTTGCCCGAGCTCTTTGCCTCAGGCAAGATCGTGCGTCCGCAGTTGCCCGTGACCTATGTGGAGTTGTCGCAAGCAACGATTCTCGATGACGCAGCACTTACCCAAGGCGCGCGCATTCTCACCGTGACCGCCAAGTCTGGTCGTGAGACATTTCCACTGCGTGAAGGGGATATTGTTACGGCAGTAGGCGGCGTTGCTGTCTCGAGTGCACAATCATTTGCCAATTTGGTGTTCTCTTCTCGTGCAGGTGCGATCGTGCCTATGCAGGTCGTGCGCGCGGGCAAAGATATCGTGGTGGATGTCACCATGACAACAACACCGTAATCATCACTATGTCCCACCCATCGTACCTTTTGATTCTCGTATCTCGATCTCGCTTCATCATGAGTGTGGGGTTCATCGGACTCTTCATCGCAATCATTGTGAGTCTTTTCTTCCCGCTCAAATATTCTGCTACTGCTGGAGTGTTCGTGATTCCGCGTCAGGGATTTGGTGTGGATCCATACACAGTGATCAAATCCTCGGAGCGAGTAGGTGAGAACCTCGCGCTTGCCATCGGGACGAGTGAGTTCCTCGGCCGCGTGCTCGAGGTGGAGCCACGCATTGATCAAACTGCCTTCCCAACTGAGGAGCGTCTGCGTCGCAAATACTGGCTCAAGAATATTGAATCAGATGTGACTCCTGGTACTGGCCTCCTGCGCATGACAGCGTATAGCACAGATCCCGCACAAGCAGTGATTCTCGCACAGGGTGTGAGCAAAACAATCATGGAGTACGGTATTGAGTATGTAGGTGCTCAGGCCACATTCAAGATCGCAGACGAGCCCATTGCCTCACGATTTCCAGTTCGCCCAAATCTCCCCATGAATGGTCTGATCGGCTTCCTCTTCGGCGCCATCCTCGCATCAATTTTTGTCCTATTTCAGAAGAAAAAACACGTCTAAATCGCGCAAGTCTTGACAAAACTGCGCAAACGTGTTAGTTTACTCGGTTCTGCGATCGGTGTTTTTCACCCCTCGCTTAACGAATCGTTCTTCGCCGAAGCTACATTCGTAGCAACGGCATCAACCGAGTAGTACCTACAATTGTCCCTGTCCGCCGTATCACGACGGACTTCACCACGTTGCCCCATCAGTTGATGTGGGCGGGAGAGAGAGCAAATGCGAAACAAGTTCGTTTCCAAGATGGCCGTCCTCGCGATCGCAGCGATCGCGTGTTTCTACACCGGCGTCGCGTACTGCGCGCCGCCGACGGTCAATCCGACGTGCACCACGGCCGCGGAGTGCGCCAAGCTCCGTCGCCAGCTCCCCAAGGAGGAGGCCAAGGAGGAGTTGCTCGAGCAGGCCCGCGAGGCCCTGCTCCAGCTCGCTCGCGATCCGCGCCTGGTCGAGGTCGTCCGCAAGGCGACCGAGATCCCGGCCAACCCCGCCGCGACCCCGCCGACTGACGCCTTTCCTGGGTACGACCTCAAGAACGCCGTCAACGACGACTGGGATGTCGACCAGGTCTACCGGGTGGCCATCGCGCTCGAGGACGACGCTGGCAACTCGGCCCAGCTCGATCCCAAGGACGTCGATGTGGCGCATCTCGAGATCCGACGTCTCGAGAAGGCCCTTCGCGAAGAGCAGCGCAAGCTCGTCAGCAATGACGATACCAAGCTGTCCTACGTGAAGGAGGTCCTGCGCCGCCTGAGCACGACGCTCGCCGTTTCCACCGCCTCACCGGCTGTGGAGCGCGCGGCGAGCCCGGGCAAGTCCATCCCCAAGGGTGCGCGCCGCGGCGTTGCTCGGGTCACCAAGCCCAGCAAGCCCGCGGTCGCCAGCGTGCCGTCTGACGAGGGTTCGCCCGCGTCTGGATGGGCTCAAGAGTGCATTGCGCGCTGTGGGGCAGACACCAAGTGTCAGCTCGAATGCCGCTAACGCTCTGATGTCATCGCCGCCAACAGCGACGATGGCGTCAACGACGAGGCTCGCGATTTCAACCCTACGGGAAGAAATCGCGAGCCTCGAGTTATTTCAGCTAGAATGACTACTTGACAAAATCTGTAGATTGTGATACGATTCGACGTTCAATTCAAGTGTTTCGCGATATTTCCAGAGTATTCTGTGGGAATATCGCGGTACACATGGTTTTCCCCAGTACCCACCCGAAAGGGCGACGCGGGGGAAACCCGCACATCGACAATTTACGTTAGTGTCTCAAACGGTTTGCCTCCTACCTTTATTCGAAAAGGGGGCCGGAGTTAGTCATGAAGAAGTTCCTCTGCAACCTCGTTCTCGCCGCGATCGTCGCGGCTCTGTTCATCCCGTTCGCCGCTGTCGCCGACGACACCATCGTCATGCTCGACCCCACCTTGGAGTCGGACTTGAACGAGCTCGAGCGGGTCAAGGCCCTGCTCGAGGCCGCGAATGAGCGTTGCCGTGTTCTCGAGGCCGCACAGGCCAACGGGAACGGTTTCGCCGACCTCGCCGCCGCCCGCGAAGAGAACGAGCGCATCAAGGCGCTCCTCGCAGCGGTCAATGAGCAGCTCGCGGCGTTCAAGACGAACAACGCCGAGTTGCTCAACGTCGTCGCAGACCTCAAGTCGAAGCTGAGCGTGGCAACACGTGCAGCCGAGGCCGGTCCCGCGATGACGGTTCGCGCTCGCCCGCATATCGTCCAAGCACAGCGAGCGGCGCACAGCGTCCTCGGGCGACTCGACAACCACATCGTCTGCGTGGCGATGTACGAAGTCGGGAAGTACGAGGCCAACGCGTCGACGCAGCAGTGCGTGGACAAGGCGTTGAGCGTCGCGAAGTCCGGCCACGACATCGGTCTGGTCGGGTTCGCGGATGAGATCCGGTGCCAGACGCAGGGCAAGACGCACAGCAGCTGCAACCGGATGCTCGCAGACCTCCGGGTCTCGCGATTCAATCAGTTGCTGGCCAATGGCGGCTTCCAGACGGCGCGTGCGCTGCCTGGAGTTGGGAATCAACGCAAGGGTCTGCGTGCGGTTGTCGTGTGGGATCTCGGTCCCAACACGGAATCCGTCGTCGGCTACTTCGAATCCCAGTTCCAGACGCTCAACAAGCGCGTCGGCGATCTCGAGGACGACAACGTCAGCCAATGGCGCGAAATCGACGGCCTTCGCAAGGACGTCGATGGCATCATCAAGAACGGCACCGTCGGTTCAACCAGCACTCGTTCGTTCTCCTACGCGGCGATCGAACTTGCGGCTGGAGTGTCGGTCCATCGCGTGATGGGCGACCTCGATCTCGACGTCAACGAGACACTCGTCATGGGGCAGCTGTCCTTGGACATGCTGTTCCAGTGGCACGAGAACTGGGGCGCCTACATCGGTGGCTCCCTGGCAGTTGGATCGACCAACAGCTTCCCCGAAGCTGACAAGGAGGCAGATGCAGGCTGGAACGGCGGAGTTCGCTACGGCGTCTTCGGTCGGGTTGGTCGGCACATGTTCTCCATCAACGGTCGGTTCACCTGGTACTCGACGCACAAGCCGGGGTACTCGGACTTCGTGTTCTTCGGAGCCGGATTCGGGTACAAGGCGTACTTCCTCGAGGACCAGCGCGCGCCGGTCAATGGCTTCATCGGCTTCGAGGTCAGCGGTGGCAACGATGTGCCCGGCGTGACCTCTGCCGAGGCAGCCGTCGACGGCCAGGCTTTGCTCGGCGTCCGCTTCTAGATCCACTAGGGCGACATTAAACCACCCCGCACGACCCCTTTCACGTGCGAGTGAATGCCCACAATTGATCCTGAAAGGGAAAACCTGAACCCGCAAAGTCAAACGATTTTGCGGGTTCTTGCTATTTTAGCCACTTTTACCCCTTGACAAATTAAGCTAAATATGGTATTCTTTCTTGTTCATTTACTGGTGTTTTGCAATCGTTCGGTTCGGTAACGCACGTACCCTCCTTCGTGTGTTGCCTTGAGCCGAACGATTGGAAGACGTCACAGCAATGTGCGACTTACCAAATCGACGTTTGAAAACTGAATGCGATGGTGAGGGGTGACATGTGTCAGCCCTCGAAAGCGATTTCTTGAGCAAGGGTCCAAGTGGCCCGGGAGAAGAGATATGAAGAAGTTGGTGGTGGTACTGGCGGCGATGTTCATGGGTGCGTGTCAGGCTGCTGTTCCGTATGGTTACGACGTGGGGTACAACAACCCGCCGCCGTCCGACACGTGGCAGGAGCCGTACGACGCCGGGCAGCCGGATACGTACGTCCCGCCCGACACGACGGATGGTTCGGACGCGACCGACAGCGCCGACACCTACGTCCCGCCCAAGGACGTCACCGTCGAGCCGGATTCGTCCGGCCCGAAGGAAGGCGACCCGTGCGATGACGGCAAGCCGTGCACCGAGGGCACCTGCTGGCATGCGAATGCCGACGGTGAATTCGAGTGCAACGGCGGAGAAGTCCGCACGTGCGCCGACGGCAAGTTCTGCACCACGGACGAGTGCGAAGCGGAGACGGGCGACTGCCTCCACTTCGAGCGCGACTGCGGTGACGGTAACTACTGCGACGACGACGCCGACAAATGCGTCGAAGTGGTGGTGGTCCCGGACTGCGACGACGAGGTTCCGTGCACCGTCGACGCGATTGTCGACGGCAACTGTTCGCACACGGCGAAGAATGCCTTGTGCGACGACGGCGATCTCTGCACTGACAACACCTGCGACGGCAAGAAGTGCGTCGCGGTGGCAAAGGTGTGCGACGACGGCAATGCGTGTACCAACGACACCTGCGAGGGTGACAGCGGTTGCGCGACCTCGCCCAAGTGCGTGGACGGTGACGTCTGCGAGTCTGGCGTCTGCAAGGAGCCGGTCGTCGAGCCGCAGCCGGGCGAGTCGTGTAACGACAATGACCCCTGCACGGTCACGGATCGGATCAAGCAGAACGGCGAGTGCCACGGCGTGCAGAAGGAGTGTCTCGATAACAGCAAGTGCACGCAAGACGGTTGCGTCAGCGGCACCTGTGTCAACGAGCCGGTCCAGTGCGCCGACGGCAAAGAGTGTTCCGCGTCAACGGGGCAGTGCGTGGTGGTCGGACCGCAAGTCGGCGACGCCTGCAACGATTTCGATAGCTGTACGGTCAACGACGAGATCATCGTCGGAGGCGCGTGCGTCGGAGTCGCCAAGAACTGCAACGACGACAAGGCATGCACGGCCGACTCCTGTGTGAGCGGTCAGTGCAGCAACGTGCCGGTTTGCGCCTGCAGTATCGGTGGTCAGTGTGCAACTGATCCCGAGCCGCCGGCCAATCCGCTCAGCCTCGTCGAAATCGCGGTTCAGGTCACGAAGAAGTCATCAGCGAACATCTACTCGCTCGAGGTCAACGGCTATACCTGCGCAAGTGGGCAGCTCGAGACCGACCCGGCCAAGAAGGCGGCTGGGTGGGCGATCAACGAGTTCAGCTGCGAGAACTACGAGGACCTCGAGGATCCGTACGGTAGCGGAGATCGCACCTACACGGACTGGGGGATCAACAGCACGACGCCGCTGTTGATCGAAGGATGGAAGGAGTTCGAGATCCCGGTCTTCGGGAACGACATCACCTACTTCATCCTTTTCATCGAGTACAAGGTCGCCGCCTCGTCGTTCCAGAAGTTCTACTTCCCGACGCCGTGGGAGAATCCCGGTATCCAATCCGTGGACGTTCTCATGGCCAACACGGGTACGGGCTCGGTCGACTGTGTCGAAGTGACCAATGGTTCGCAGGGGCTCAACTACCTGTGCACCTACACCCCACCGAACTAATCGAGGTTCGGAAGACGATCATTGAATACTCGCGCACTCGATAGCGCGAACAACTTGCCTCAGCAATGAGGCAACCGACCGAAAGCCGGCGAGCGCATGCAGATTCAACATCTCCATGACGCTCTCCGGCTTTTCGATTTATAGACATCTTGAACCTCGCGATATTGTGTGGTACGCTCGCAATAGCAGGTATAATCCAAGGAGGAAACTGCATGTGTGAGTTCTTGGGTACTCAGGGCTGCATCGTAGTCATCGCTATCGTGGTTCTGTTCGTGATCATCGTGCTGGCCTACCTCGTACGCACGCCTTCGCGCTACGATCGTGGTGGCTTCTCCGGCTTCCTGGATTTCGTCGGAAATCTGTTCGGCGGATCTGGTGGCGGTGACAGCGGAGACGGTGACTGGGGCAGCGGTGATTCTGGCGGCGACGGAGGCGGTGGCGACTAACATCCTACGCACACGAGCGTAGTTGATGGAGCGGCAGAGATTCTCAGCAACTGAGGTCTCTTTTTTGTTTTTGGGTTCGAGGTGTTTAGTTTGTGATATACTGCACGCATATGCACGCGCTGCGCATCTCTCGTTCCGTCACGCAATCATTCGTCGAACGTCGTACGATGTTTGTTTTTTTTGTGGCACTGGTTGGGGCAGCAATACTTGCAACGATCATACCAGGTTGGTTACCTCTTATTGTCCTAGTAGGCGCTGGTGTGATTACTGCGCTGGCTTTTTTTCCTGTCGCAGGGATGTGTTTGCTTGCGGCGCTCATGCCGATGAGTGGGTGGGTGATTAATTTCGGTGTGTACAATTGGTCGCGACATATTCCTATACTCAATACGATTGATGCACCGGCTGCAGATTTCTTTGCATTAGTGTTGTTGATTTCGTATAGCGTGCGATTGCTCGCACTGTGGGGAATTCCTGGGCGTGAGGAGCGGCCACGACTCGCGCCGCATAGTGCGGTGTTCTGGTTATTTTTGTTTGTACAATTGTTGTCGGTGGTATTTGCGACGCGTGAAGATGCGCTGGGGATTGGGGTCAAATACGTACTGCGACCGATGCTCTTCATGTATCTGATGTGGGTGCTCCTTCCGTTCACTATTGTACGAACGCGTGAGGCGTTGGATCGTGTGCTGCGGTGGATGTACGGTGTCGGAGTTGGGGGCGCGGTGATGGGGATGATTTCGTTGATACTAGGAGCGGCCCAAGGTGGGTGGACTCGTGTGACGCCTTTTGCACTTGCTGGTTGGACGCCGTTTGGAACTAACCATAATTTGTTGGCTGAAGTGCTCGTGGTTATTCTGCCTATTGGTGCGTATTTGTTGCATCAGGAAGATCGTCCGCATGTGCGTCGTTGGTTGTTCGTGGGGAATGCATTGATTCTGGTTGCAACGTTACTTACGTTCGCGCGCAGTGCGTGGATTGTATTGTTCGTTGAATGCCTGCTTGCGTTATGGCTCATGCGCGATTCTATTGGTCGACTTCCTGTCGTGCGATTTCGCCGGCAGATGGTCGGGTTGGCGCTTGCGCTCTTGTTGCCAATACTCGTCTACATGATAGCGATTAGTACGAGCTCGCTGGTGGCGGGGAGCAATGACACGCGTATTGATTTGGCGCGAATTTCTTGGGAGTATTTCCGCGATCGACCGCTGTTGGGTCAGGGACCGGGAACATTCTTGTCCATTGTTGCAGATACGCATGTGTATGTGATCGAGTATGGTGATCCACTCGATGCGCACGGGATGTTGCAGAAGATTATTGCTGAGAGTGGACTGTTGGGACTCATTACCTGGGTGTTGATGCTCACGATATTTATGTTGTATGGATGGCGGGGAGTGATGCGTGCACGGTCACTTCCGGAGTATCCGCTGGTGGTGGCGCTCTTTGTCGCAGCATCGGGGGCGATTGTGTATCAGATTTTTAATACGTCGTATTATTCCGGCAAAATGTGGTTGCCGATTGGGTTGTTGCTCGTGGGCGCTCATGTTGTGGTATGGAAGTACCGAGAATCAAAGTCATTCATTTAATTCCGACGCTGCAGTTCGGTGGAGCCGAACGACTGCTGGCAGAAATCGCGCGGTATCATGACCACGCGAAATTTGAATTAACTGTGGTTGCAACGATTGCTCTTGGGCCACTTGTTGATGTTATTCAATCTCATGGAGTACGTGTGGTTCCTATGACAGCACATGGTCGTTGGAGTCTGGCGTATTTGTGGCGGCTCACGAAGTGGTTGCGCAAAGAAAAACCAGCGATTGTGCACACACATCTCTTTGGTGCAGACGCGTATGGCAAGGTTGCTGCGTGGTTCGCTGGTGTGCCACTCATTCTCTCTACTGAGCACAATCAGTGGTATGACGAGCCGCAGTGGAAGCATTGGATCAAGGGTGTACTCTCGCGTATCACTGATCGCATTATCGCGGTCTCTGCATCAGTTGCTGAATATGCAACACGTGTAGAAGGTGTATCGCCATCGAAGCTCAGTGTGATTCTCAACCGAATTGACGTAGACCGATTTGCGAAGATTCCTGCTCCGCTCTTGCGCACGCCGCTGCGTCTCTTGAGTATTGGTCGCCTCGAGCATCAAAAAGGATTTGATCTGTTGTTGAATGCGTGCGCGCTCGTGCGTAGTGATTGGCGATTGACTATTGTGGGAGCGGGGACAGAGCTGTCGCGATTGCAGTCTCAGGCAGCAGCATTGGGAATCGACGATCGAGTACAATTTTACGGAACGACAGACAATATCCCTGAAGTGTTCTCAACACACGATGTTTTTGTGTTGACCTCCCGCTGGGAGGGGTTGGGATTGGTTGTGATGGAAGCAATGACTGCAGGGCGTCCTGTCATTGCAAGTCGTGTGGGCGGTATCGCAGAGATTGTGATTGATGGTGAGACGGGTACGCTTGTTGATAGTACTGATGTGAACGAGCTTGCCGCTGCTATTGAATTTGCATGCGAAGACCATGTGCATTTGCGACGACATGCTGATGCAGCGCGTACCTATGCGTTGTTGCATTTTCGGATTCAGGATATGGTGCGAGAGTATGAGACGCTGTATCTGCGATTACTTGCACGTGAGCGCGTATGAAGATTCTGGCAATACACAAGCATTACTTCTATCGAGATGGTGCCAGCACCTACTTCCTTGACGTGAATGCACTCATGGAATCTTACGGGCATACCGTGGTGCCTTTTGCGATGAAGGGCGATCACAATCTTCCTACACCATACGAAAAATATTTTGTAGATGAGTTGGATCTGCGCGCGAATCGCACGCTCTTGGATACCGTGCAAAAGGCAAAACGAGTTGTGTGGAACTCACAGGCAGCGCGTCAACTCGATGAACTCATTGCTGAGGAAGGACCATTTGATGTAGCGCACGTGCATAATATTTATCATCATCTCACTCCAGCGATATTGCATGTACTGGTGAAGCATCACATTCCTGTGCTCATGACGTTGCATGATTACAAACTCGTTGATGCGAATTACGCGTTGGTGATTCCGAGATCCTTCACAGAGAAGGTTGGTGGAATGGTGGAGCGTGTGGTGCACCAGATTGCGCGGTCCTATGCGCGTGGTGTGACACTGTTTCATGCGCCGAGCAAATTCATGCAAGAGTATTGTGTGCGTGCTGGGTGGCCACGCGCGAGATTTGTGCGGTTCCCGTATGTCGTTGATGTCGCGGCGATTCCCTTCACGCCAGGCGGTGATGGGAGTGTGCTATACGCGGGACGATTGTCACACGAGAAGGGTGTTGAGTTGTTGATTCGCGCAGTGGCATTGGTGCCGACGTGTCGATTGGTCATTGCTGGGACCGGGCCACTGGAAGCGTCGTTGCGGTCGTTGGTGAGAGAGCATGCGTTGGATGATCGTGTTATCTTCGTGGGGCATCTGAGCAAGGATGCGCTGCGTCAGGAGATGACGCAGGCTAGTATTGTGGCTGTGCCATCTCAGTGGCCTGAGAATTACCCACTTGCAGTGCTCGAGGCGCAGGCAATGGGCAAGATGGTTATTGCTGCACGTGCAGGTGGCATTCCAGAGCAGATCAAGCATGGTGTTACGGGGTTCCTGGTGCACGAGAGTACGCCAGAAGCCTGGGCAGCAGCCATTGCCCACGTGCAGGCACTGAAGCCTCGCCAGGTGCAGGCAATAGGGGATGAGGCTCGGGCCTGGGTTACGCTCTACCACGCCCCAGTTGTCCACTACGGACGTCTACTCATGGCCTATCAGCAGGCAATACAAAATGCTGTAAAATAGGGACTTATCCACAGGCAATTTATAGTGCTTATTTTAGCCGTTTATGCGGCATTTTTGTTTTATTTTAGCACTTTTTGGAATAGGTAGACTTGACAAAACGGTTTGCATATGGTATAAATCGCGGTTATTTCCATATGAAAAATACCGTTAATCAACTAAAGATCGCGATGATCGGGGCCAAAGGGGCGCCTGCGATTTTTGGCGGTATTGAACGTTCGGTGGATGAATTGGGGTCTCGTCTTGCTGAGATGGGCCACAGCGTCACTGTGTATTGCCGTAGCTGGTATACACGCATCAAGAAGCGCACGTACAAGGGGATGCGTCTCCAGATGGTGCCAACGATGCACACCAAGCATCTCGATGCCATCACGCATACCTTCTTCGCCACAATCCACGCGATGTGGCAGGGGTTCGATGTGTATCATTTCCATGGAGTTGGGCCTTCACTCTTGTCATTCCTTCCGCGAATCTTTCGTCCTGGTGCCACGGTCATCGTGAGCTTTCAGTCTATTGATCGTGAGCATGCGAAGTGGGGATGGTTTGCGCGGATGATGTTGCACTTGGGTGAGTGGGTGTCGGTGAAGGCAGCACACGAAGTGCTTGCCAGCTCACACATGATTCGTACGTACATCAAGAAGAGCTACAACGAGACAGCAACATACCTTCCTAATGGTGCGTCACAGCCATGGCCAGCAGTTCCAGCAGTAGAACGTGCACTCATTGCGCCTTGGAATATCGAACCAAAGAAATACATCGTAGTTGTTACACGTCTCATTGCGCACAAAGCAGTGCATGAAGCAATTGATGCATTCATCATTGCGAAGAGTCTATCTCTGGATCCGCGCATGCAGGGAATGCAGCTCGTGATCGTGGGGGATGGGAGCTACACAGAGAAATATGTAGCAGAGTTGCACGAGCGCGCACGTGGTCACGAAGATATCATCTTCACAGGCTATCAGAGCGGTCTTGCACTTGCAGCACTTATGCGTAACGCCTACGTAGGCGTGCACGCGTCGCATGCAGAAGGATTGCCGATGAGTGTGCTTGAGTTGATG
Source organism: Patescibacteria group bacterium (assembly GCA_038065555.1). Taxonomy (GTDB): domain Bacteria; phylum Patescibacteriota; class Patescibacteriia; order Magasanikbacterales; family JBBTQS01; genus JBBTQS01. The sequence goes on along the minus strand of JBBTQS010000001.1, from coordinate 300,014 downwards.
GTGTACGGCGTTCCAGTGATTGTAAGCGACATTATTCCACATCGTGAAGCCATGGGAGATCTCTCGTGGCAGTATCCTGTTGGCGCCAAGGGTGTATTGGCTGAGCGTATTATGCGCGCAGTCACTGATCCTGCCTGGGTAGCGATGGGATCGAGCTATTCTCGCCAGCGTATCGCCCTGCGATATGACTGGGATACCCTGGCTCAATCTCTGAGCAAACGGTACACAGCCCTTGCTGGAATGGCAGTTCAGGACCTGAAAAAACATTCAATTTCAGCGCAAACAAGCAAAATCAGTGGCTAAATCCACTGATTTTGCTATACTACGGCACCATACGCCCTAGAAGGGCGAGTTGTGCACAGGTGTAACACTTTCCTAATGCTAACGTCATCTTGAGATGAAGGACGCCATAAAAGAGAAATATTGGCTCTATCGTGCACAGACACGCAAAGACCCTCAGGCCTATGCGCAGCTGTATGACACGTATGTGACGTCCATTTATCGGTTCGTGTATTTCAAGGTGAATAGTCACGAAGATGCAGAGGATCTCACAGCAGATGTGTTCCTCAAAGCATGGAACTATATCACTGAGCACACGGATGTTCGCTCATTCCGGGCCGTGATCTACCGCATTGCGCGCAACCTCGTGATCGATCTCTATCGACGGCGAGCAAGTCGCAATGAAGTAACAGGATTCCCGGATGAAGACGAATTGCCTGACGATCATCTCACACATCTCTCTGACAAGGGAGTAGGCGTGAAGAAGATTGAGACAGCGCACGATCACAAGCAGGTGCTCGACGCGATCGCACAACTCAAAGAAGAGTATCGAGAAGTCGTTCTCTTCCGGTATGTCGATGGACTCTCTGCAACAGAGGTTGCTGAGATCCTAGGCAAATCAAGTGTTGATGTCCGTGTCACCACGCACCGCGCAATGAAAGCATTACGAAAAATTCTAAAAGTTGAATAGGTACTTCTCGTATGACCCGTCGACAGTTGCGCCACAACTTACATCAGCTCAATGACGTTCGTGGAAATATCAATCCACGTGCGGCGTTTGTGCATGCAACGCGTGAGCATCTTCTCTCGACGTTGTCTAATACTGGTTCCACGCCACGCGTTCGCATGTTCTCCTTTGCGAACATGTGGCTTTTGTTGTCTATTTTCATCCCACCACGCACTGTGTATGCCGTGGTTCGTCCAATTGTGCTCATGGGTGTTGCCTTCGGTATTGCAACAGGATCGTGGGTGACTGGTGCATTTGCTTCGCTCAATAGTGTGCCGGGAGATGTCTGGTATCCAGTGAAGATTGGTATTGAGAACACTACAGTTGCTGTTGTAGGCGCTACGCAAGGAACATCGGCCAAGACACAGCTGCAAGCTGAATACGCAACCCGACGCCTCGACGAAGCACAAAAAGTAATTGCAGAACCAGAAAAAGCGATGGAAGCGGTGCAGCGATTCAAGGACAGCATGACCGAGGTGAATGCAACACTCGAACATCTCAAGAATTCTGACTCAGTTACTGCGGTAGATATTGCAAAATCCATGGACGTTCATGCAACTCGTTATCTCGTGCAGATTGATCAAGCAAAAGTACTCGCAGAAGTAGCAGGGGACGACAGTGTGAAAGACGCTGTCATTGCAGCAGAGGCTGCAGTGGGTGTGACGAGTGTGAAGACTGTTGAGGTGTATGTAGATTCACTTGCGAAAGGGAACGATGCAATCTCAAAGGATGAAGTACGACAAATTGTAGACAAGAAATTGTTGGAAATTGAATCAAAGGTTGCAGGTGCAACAGAGGACGTGAATGGCGCAGTGAAATCCGTGCAAGCATCTCCACTTCAGCCGAGCATGGTAGCTGAGAAATCCAAGGTGATTGCTCCTGCAATGCAGGTACAACGCAAGAGCGAAGAAGTGCGCGAAGTTGTAGCAAAGACCAAGGTATTGCTCGAAGAGGATAATGTCGCAGCAGCGGCACTGCAGATTCGAGTGCTCGGACCTGCGACGATGGAGGTAACCGCGCAAGCAAAGATTGTGCAACAAGCTGCCATGGACGTGGATGCTGCTGCAAAATTAGCAGTACCACTCACACCAGTAACCACAAAGAGTATCGAAATCACTCCTGCTGCGTCTACTACCGTGAGCAGTACAATACAGATTCCAAGTACGACTCCAAACGTACAAGAATAAAGAGATATACACGCTGCCTGCCGCACCCGGCGATGCCCCGGACGGCGACAGGCTCGTGTGTATCCCTTGTCTCGCGATAAGGATACCGAGGACTGTGACTCATTAGGGTCGACACCGCGAGTGCGGTGGTCACAGGTAAGTGCAATTAATAGAAAGTAATCATTCTTATGACAGATGCAGTGAGAATGGTGAAGCAGTCCGCTACGTATGTAGTAGCGACCGCGACGATCCTCTGGGCTGTTGGATTTGCAGCAATGGTAGCCCCATTGACCGCTTCAGCAGCAACCTTGACCAACGGAATGTTGATCAAGCGTGCGGATCTCTCGACGGTGTACTACTACATGAATAACGGCCGCTACACCTTCCCGTCACAAAAGACCTTTGAAGCTTGGTATCCAAACTTCAACGGCGTAACCGTGGTATCGGCTGACGAATTGGCAGCAGTACCACTTGCAGGAAACATTGTAGTGCGCCCTGGTACCTTCCTCGTGAAAATCACGACGGATCCAAAGGTATACGCAGTAGAGCCTAAGGGCGTATTGCGCTGGGTAAAGACCGAAGAAGTTGCTAAGTCTCTTTGGGGTGCTAACTGGGGCAAGTCGGTAATCGACGTCTCAGACGCATTCTTCACGAACTACACCACTGGTGCAGAGCTTGCTACAGCAGGCGTGTACCCAACAGGTGCAGTTGTGATGGACGGAGCTTCTAAGTACTACGTTGAGGGCAACATGAAGCGCATGGTGAGCGATGCAGCATTCACAAGCAACCACTTCAACACGAAGTTCGTTGTAACTGGATCTCTCGCTGGCTTGACCGCTGGTTCAGCTCTTGGCGCTAGCGACGTTGCAGACACGGCACAGACAGGCGGTACGCCAGTCTCGCCAACAGCTCCAACGACGTTGACAATTTCGCTCGACTCCGCTACACCAGCAGCTGGTTCCGTTGTGGTTGACACAACAGCTAGCGCTACGCTCGGACAGCGCATGGCCCCAATGACGGCTGTACGCTTCTCCGCAGTGGGTGCAGAGGCTGTAGTAACTATGGTTACTGCAACTCGCACAGGTATCTCGAAGGACAGCGATGTTGATGAAGTAATGCTCATGGACGGCGAGACTATTCTTGCAGAGTCCTCTTCTATCTCGAGCGGCAAGGTAACCTGGAGCAACTCGAACGGTATTTTCACCGTTCCAGCTGGCCAGACCAAGACCATTTGGGTGAAGGCAAACATCAACAAGTCAGCAAGCACTGGTACAACCGTTGGTTTTACCGTGAACGCTGCTGAAGTGAAGTCCGGTGCAGCATCTGGTTCGGCTGTTGGAAACAACATGACGATTGCTACGGTCACTGACCTCGGCTATCTCCAGGTTGCTACATCGTCCCCAGTATCTGCTACAACCATGGATGCAAACGCATCTGCAGACAAGGAACTTGCTAAGTTCAAGATCCTTGCTACAGATCAGAACCTCCTTGTGAAGCGTATTACCTTCACACAGATTGGTTCGGTAAGCGCTTCCGACATCAAGAACATCAAGTTGACTGTTGCTGGCACGCAGTTTGGTGCAACGTACGCTGATCTTGGAAACAACAAGCTCACGTTCGACTTCACCAACTCTGCAGACGGTGGTCTCAAGATCACTGCTGGTCAGTCGAAGTTCTTGGACCTCTACGGAACAGTAGTTGGCGGTACCAACCGTAACTTCCAGTTCTCGGTTCAGGAAGAAAATGATGTAACTGCATGGGATCTTCAGTACGGTGTGTACGCTCCAGTGGTAACCCTCAATACGACGGCGTTCTCCATTCAGACCACCGCACAGACGACGATCAACACAGGTACGCTCACAATCACTCCAGCTACCGAATCAACGAAGAACAACATTGCGACTGGCGCTACTGGCGTCAACCTCGCAACGTTTGACCTCGTTGCAGCTGGTGAAGCTGTGAAGGTTGACAGCATGTCTCTCTACCTCGCAGGATCCTCCAACAACGCGTACAAGAACGTTAAGCTTTTCCTTAACGGTGTACAGGTTGGTACAGCTGTAGCTTCTTCGACCTCTGGTAACAACACCAGCTTGGACGCAGACTACACGTTCTCCAACAACTTTGTTGTGACCCCAGGTACGACTGGCAAGCTCGTAGTTACTGCTGACACCACCGATACTTCGGTTGTGGCTGGCGACACAGTACAGGTTGTAGTCCGCGCTGGCTCTGCTAACGCTCAGGCTAAGACCTCTCTTACGTCGATCAGCACTGCTGCTGCTACGGCTTACAGCCTTACTTTCGCATCGTCAGTTCCGACTTTGTCTGAGAACTTGACGGTTGCTGATGGTAGCTCTGTGAACCCAACTGCTGTATCGAGCACCAAGAGTGCACGCATCAGCTCGTTCGTGGTAAAGGCAGGATCTGGCGAAGGTGCAAAGATTACCAACATCACCGTAAAGGCTGATGTAACTGGTGGTCTCTCTGCAGTCTTCTCCAACCTCCGCCTCCAGCACAATGGTGCTGACATCGCGGGCGTTAAGGGCACGTTGACAACAGGCGCATCCGACACATACGACTACACCCTCACGACACCTATCGTGCTCGCAAAGGGTGAGACGTACGTAGTTGATGTACTTGCTGACGTGACCGGTGGTTCTAGCGCAAACATCAATGCAGACACGAACGGTATTCTCTACCCATCTTCTGTGTCCTACCAGACACTTGAGACGTCTCAGAGTGGTACCGCTACCTTGTCCGCAGGTCTCCAGAACGTTTACGTTGCATCGTCTGGCTCTCTCACCGTTGCTCTTGCTTCAGACTCTACAGCTGAGCACTACGTAACGATGGGTTCCACCGACGTTGAACTTGGACGCTTCAAGTTCTCTGCAGGTAAGGAAGAAGGCGTGACAATCAGCGAGCTCACCCCATCCATCATGACGTTGTTCGCTACCAGCACCACTGGTGTTGTTGGCAACCTCCGCCTTATGGACGGTGACACAATGGTTGGTTCCGCAGTATCAAGCCTTGCAACAGCAAGCGCGACTTCGACGGCTGTATATGCAACCTCGACCGCGTACGCTACGTTCACTGGTCTTAACCTCGTAGTTCCAAAGAACTCGAGCAAGACGCTTCGCCTTGTTGCTGACATCACTGGTTCGCCAGATAGCTTCTCGAGCTCTACGTTCTTCGCAGGTCTCTTGTACGGCTATGACAGCAGCAACTCCGCTTCTATCGTTGCACGCGGTGCAGAATCTGGCGCTTCGATCACAACCTTCACTGGTTTGACCGGCGACAGCATGCGCATTGTTGCTACGGCAAAGCACCCTCTCAAGGCTAACTTGAGCATCGCTCACGCTTCGGACGCACCATCAGGCGCTACTTCGAAGGGTGACGACAAGACAGTTGCTAAGTGGGTCTTCACTAACCCAGCAAACGTGAACAACCAGTCCGCTACGATCAAGTTGCTCAACCTCAAGGTTGACACCTCGATCTCCGCAGCTGCTGCTCACGCTGCTCGTGAAATCAAGATCTACAAGGACAGCATCTCTTCGGGTAACCTCCTCGCTTCGACTTCGTACGTAAGTACGCTCTCGTCTGGCGACTTGGGCAGCTCGATGGATGACACCAACATCGCTGAAGCTTCCTTCACCGATTTGGAAGTCCCATCTGGTTCCAGCAAGACGGTTATCGTCACGATGGACACGGATGACGCAGCTTCGAACAATACTCTCACGATCGGTCTCGCTGTTGGAGGTACCTCCGGTGGCTCGACAGCTGTGAGCGGTATTACTTGGACTGACGGTTACACCGCAGCTATCTACGACCTCAAGCCAACAGCTTCCGGTCTCGGTGGCTTGCCATTCTCTGGCAAGACGCTTACCTACTAATCTAGGTTAGCGGTTGCGGCTTCCTCGCAAGAGGAATGACCTCATCCAAAACAAAACTCCCCGGGAAACTGGGGGGTTTTGTTATTGTGTGGCTCTTAACAGAGCGGGGTGTGTCGGGGTATAGTGGTGTGTAGTATTTTCTATGGGTATTTTTCTTATTGTACTTGCGGTAAGTGTGCCATTGTTGGTGGCGCCATCGTTGCCTGAGGCGCATTTGACACCAAAGGTGTTGGCAATGATGGGGCTTTTGGATTTGGGATTTCTTTGGGTTGTAATTACGCAGATGCGCCGAGGTGTTCATGTTGACGCTGACCTCGGTTCTGCGCGGATGAGCAAGTATTTGTGGTGGATTGTGTTGGGGTATCTGGTGTTACTTGGTATTGCGACGCGGGGTGGAGAAATGGTCGGATGGGGATCGCTGTTACGTGCAAATGGATGGTGGATTTGGGTGCATGCAGTTGGTGGGTCATTGTTGGCGGTATCATTGTGTACGCAGGTGTGGCGCGATCGATTGGTGCGTGTGATTGCTGGAATGGGGGTTGTTGTGGCAGTACTGGGTTGGTTGGGAAATGTATTCCCTGGATGGGTGTGGATTGGATCGACTGGAAGTGTAATTTCAAGTTTTGGAAATGCTTCATTTCTTGCTGGATTTTTGCTCGTTGCATTGGGGGCAACGGGTATAGCGTATGTACGTGCCCATGCGGCTGTTCGTGGATGGTGGATTGCTGCAGCGTTGGTGCAAGTGAGTGCGCTTGTTGCAACGGATAGTCGTGCTGGATTGCTAGGATTGATTGTAGGAATAGTCATGGCGAGTTTGTGGATGGTTGCGCATATGGAGCGCGTTCGGGCACTGCGTATCGGGGGTGGTGTTGGTGCCATTGTGTTGCTCTTTGTTGCGCTGCAATTTGTTCCAGCCTCCTGGGGTGTGCCACGAGCATTGCAGATTGCTCCGTCGGCAGTGACATCGCAGACGCGATTGTTGCAGTGGCGTGGTGCGTGGGAGGGGATTCAGGATCGACCATGGTTTGGGTGGGGACGGGGCGCGTATCCTGAAGTGTTTGCTGCACGGTTCAATCCTGAGAGTCTGGTGTATGCAGGAAGTGAGGCGTTCAACGATGACGCGCATAACGCAGTATTGATGGTTGCTGTGGAGATGGGTATTGTTGGACTTGTTGTGTGGATTGCGTTGTTTGCTATGGTGTTGTTGATTGCATGGCGTGTGTCGCCAGCGTTATTTGGAATGGTGGGTGCGTATGGGATGTATCTTTTGTTCACACCGGAGCAACCGATTGTCGCAGCGTTTTTTTGGATCATTGTGGGAAGTGTGATCGCGGTGCCACGAGTACGCAAGGTATTGCCTGTGGCGAATGTTCGACACCGTGCGGTGATTGGCGTTGCAGGAGTGTTGGTTGTGTGGAGTTTGTATGGTGTTGTGGCGCAGATGAGCGCATTTGCGTCGTACACTCGTGCGGAGGATGCGCGTGCCGCAGGGCGCTGGTTCCCGTGGATGGAAGAGGTCACGCGCAGTGCAGATGATGCTGTGCCTGCATCGTGTGTGTTGTGGGAGAAGGCGATGCAAACGTGGGTGGCAGTTGCGGGGAGTGATCGTATAGCTGCTGATATTCGTGTGCGCACGGCGCGTGATCTGGAGCGAGCTGCACCGCGGTGTACGCAGGACGGAACTCGGTTCTATCGAACATATCTCCTCGCACAGTTCTATGCGCAACAAGCGCAGAGTAATGGGAATGATTGGATAGATTTGGCACAGCGAACATTTGCACAAGCGCAGGCGTTGGCACCTCGTCATCCGTATCCCGCGTATGCGGAGAGTGAGTTCTTGATTGGTACAAATCGTGTTGCGGATGCTATCACACGTCTTGAGGCAGTGCGTGCTGATGCTCCAGGTGTTCGCGAGACGTATCTGTATTTGTATCTTGCGTATCGTGTTGCTGATCAGCCAGAAAAAGCTGAAGAAGTGAAGCGCGATGGTGAGGCTCTTGGAACACGTTTTCCGATACTATGAGTACTAAGATGTTACATCGGGTGATACTGTGGTGTGCGTATGTGTTGGTGTGGGTGCCGCTGTTTTACTTTCCATTGTCTTTGTATCCACTGTCCTTTGTGCAGGCGATGGTATTGCAGACGGTTGTATCTGTGATGGTTGGGGCGAGTGTGTGGGTGTGGTATCGTGAGCCGTCGTTGCGGTTGCGTTGGTCGCCGCTTCTGATCGCTATTGTAGTCTTCTTTGTCGTGCAGTTGTTGTGCGCGGTAGTTGGGGTGGATTGGTGGCAGAGTCTGTGGAGTGATATGGCTCGCTCGACGGGGTTGTGGTATCAGTTGCACATTTTGGGTGCGCTCTTGGTGTTTGCTTCGCCACTTTTTTCAGCTGAATCGCGAGCTCGGGTATTGCGCGTGAGTGTGTGGGCGGCGAGTGTTGTTGCTGTCGTTGGTATTTTGCAGTGGTGGTTCCCGTCGCTTGTTCCAAATGTTTCGGCGGTGCGTATTGGAAGTACACTTGGTAATCCTGTGCTTTTTGCATCGTACCTATTGCTTCATCTTGGTATTGCGGGGGTGATTATTGCGCAGGACCGACGACGCTGGCGTGGGATTGCTGGAGTGTTCGTGGTGCTCGCGGCAGTTGCGTTGATTATGGCTCAGGCACGTGGAACATATGTTGGTCTGGCTGCTGGAGTTGTTGCTGGAATGGGAGTGTGGATTGTGTTGCAGCGACAACGAATTACTCGCGCAGTTGTGTTGTGGGGCGTGGGGGTGGTTGGTGCCATGATAGTTGTGGCCGGGCTTGTGTTTACACAATCTTCAGCGGTTCGAGGGTGGGCAACAAGTCTACTGGGCGTTACGTCGCTCTCTACTCGTGCAATTAACTGGGGTGTGGCGTGGGATGGATTCCTTGGTCGGCCAATCTTTGGGTGGGGTCCGGAGAATTATCGTCGGGTGAGTGATGCATTCTATAATCCCGCGCTTTCGGAAATTGCATTTGTGGAGTCCTATGTCGACAAGCCGCACAGTCACGTGCTGGAGCTCATGGCGACCAGTGGTGTTGTGGGTCTCGTGGCATTTGTTGCGGTGGTTGTGTGCCTGGTTCGTGTGCTTATACGAGCGCGATGTGAGGATGTGTGGAGTCCGGGGCTCGTTGCAGTTCTGGTGGGAGTAGGGGTGGGGCATCTGGGCCAAATGGTGTTTTTGTTCGAGAATCCAGGGACGTATTTGCCGGTGGCGTTGCTTGTTGGGTTGGTGTTAGCACAGGAACAGCGATTAGCGATTGGGCGTGCGGGTAATGCGTGGCGTGTGCCGCAAGTTGTACTTTGGATGAGTACTGCTGTTATTGGTGTTGCGGTATTGTGGGGTAGTATTACTCCGCTTATTTCTGCATCAATGACCAACTATGGTTTGCAACTGTCGTATGTGGGGAATTGGAGTGGGGCGCGTGAGTATTTGTATTATGCGTATGCATGGTACACGCCGTATCAATTCGAGCGTTGGCGTTGGACTGCTGGTTCGGTGACAGATATGGTGCATGGCAATTCGAAGGATAATTCGCTTGAGGGGTTGACTCCGGAAGTGCGTGCATGGTTTGACAAGGATATTGCGTGGGTGAGGGCGAATCTTGAGGAAATTCTTGCGTCACAGCCTCGTACGGTTCTCCTGATTGTAATGGCTGGGAAAATGGAGTATCAAGTAGGAGTATTGCGTAATGATACGGCGTTGTTGGAGCGGGCACTTGCGTATTTCCGCGAAGCAACGGCGCTGAGTCCGAGTCGCGAAGAAGGGTATTTGCTTCAAGCACAAGCGTTGTTGGCTCTGGAGCGAAAAGACGAGGCAACGCGCGTGATGAAGGAGGCACTTCAGCGGGCGGGGGACACGGTGTTGGTGCATTGGTATTACGGGTTCCCGCTTTTGAGTGATCCAGCAACTGTTGACGAGGGACTCATGCATGTGGAACGTGCAATGGATATGCGATTTCAGTTCGAGACTGCTGCGCAAGTTGAAGTGGTGACGCGTGTGCTGGTGGAAAAGCAAAAGCATGATCGACTCGTGGATCTGTATGAGATCGTCGTGCAGCAGTTGCCACTGGAGCCTCTGTGGTGGTCACGCCTTGCTCTTGCGTATGGGCAGGTGGGACGCAAGGCTGAAGCTCGTCACGCAGCGCTTCGTGCTATAGAGTTGGATCCGTCGTATCGTGAAGGTGCAGAACAATTTCTTAAAGAACTTGACCAATAATTTTGCCGGTATGTCTCATCGAGTTTTGACGCGGATATTGCAAATTGGTGTAGCGCTCACGTTCATTACACCGCTGATTGTTACAACGGCATCGTACGTGTTTCCGTTTGTGGTTCCAAAGGTGTTGTTCTTGCGCGTCATGATTACACTGCTTGCGGCGGTGTATGCTTGGTATATAGCGCTGTATGCAACTGAGCGTTCGCAGATTCGACGTACGCCGATTTTGTATGCGGTGCTTGGGTTCATCTTGGCGGGTATTCTCTCTACGGTTTGGAGTGTGGATGTGCGTCGCAGTCTCTGGGACAATCATGAGCGCATGCTTGGTTTGTACACAATTTTTCATTATGTTGCGTTGTACTTCGTGAGTCGTCAGGTGTTCCGAACGTGGAAGGAATGGCGTGCGTTATTCATTTGGATTCTGATTATTGGCCTCCCATTTGTGTTGATTGCATGGTTGCAGGTGAGCAATCCACTTTTTTTGCTCAATGAGGGGAGCGATCGCGTGCGTTCGACGCTCGGCAACACGATCTATGTGAGTGGATATGCACTGTTCTTGGCTTCGATTGCCGCGGTGTTGTGGGTGAAGGAGAAGTCGAACGAGTTACGATGGGTGTGGGCGATCTCAGGTGTGATTGCGCTTGCGACAATTTTGCCGACCAAGACACGCGGTACGATGATTGGTGTGGCGGTTGCTGTTGTTGTGGGAATGCTCCTGGTGTTGTTCCGGAAGGGGGTGGATGCTCGTGTGCGCAAATGGACACTTGCTGCGTGCGTTGGGTTTGTAGTGTTGCTCGCAGGGCTCTGGTTGGCTCGAGATACCACGGTCATACGTAACCAGCCATTCCTTAATCGCATGACGCATTTGTCGTTGACTGAGGGTACGGGGCGAACGCGTATTATGACGTGGAGCGTGGCGATTGAGGCGTGGAAGGAACATCCGGTCCAAGGATGGGGGCTCAACACCTTCTACTTTGCATTTAATGAACACTTTGATCCAGAATTCTTGCGGTTTGGAGATTCAGAAACGTGGTTTGATAACGCCCATAACATTGTCTTCAATACGTTAACGACACAGGGGGTTGTGGGGCTTGTCGCATACCTCGCGCTCTTCGTGTGCGCGTATATTGGTGCTGTGCGCATTGGGAAGGAATCGTGGGAAGAGTCACTCGTGTTGCAGATGTTCCTGGTTGCGTATTTCGTGCACAATCTCTTTGTGTTCGATAATGTGACTTCGTATCTCGCGTGGTTCGTATTGCTTGCCTATATTGATCGGCGCAGTGCGTTGGGTGAGCAGGAGCTCCCACGATTGTCGCCGACGCGAACCGCTGCGCCAGGTGTGGCGATTGTCGCTGTACTTGTTGCTGTGCTGCTCATCTATCAAGGAAATGTGCGTACGGCGCAGGCAAACGCGTCAACATTGCTCGCGTTGCAGCATCTCATGTTGGCTGGGTCCAACCAGAACCCACAACAAGCAGTTCCACTCACACGAGAAGCAATGCGGTTGTATGCACAGGCGAAGTCGTATCAATCGCCGCACGACGATGATATTACTCGCGAGTTCGCAACGGCACTTGTTCGGTTCCTGAATGCAGCGACACAAGCGTCAACTGCGCTCGCCAAGTCGTTGCACTCCGAAACCTACACAGTGGTATTGCCTGACTTAGAAGCGCAGTTGCAAAAGCGTCCTTTTGAATTGCGTATCGCGGTGTTGCGCGCACAGATGTTGCAGCAGGAAGCGATTATTACCAACAATGCGGCTCGTCAGTTCATGGTATTGCAGGTGTTAGAGCAGGCGCGGGCACTTTCACCCAAACGTCAGCAGCTCCTGTATGAAGTAGCGCAGGCGCAGTTGGTGCTGCGTAACAAGCCCGCGGCTGAAGCGGCAATGAAAGAAGCGATTGCACTTGATCCTGCAGTTGGTCAGTCGTATTGGCGCGCAGCGATGCTCTACGCCGCATTTGATGATGCTGTGGCATCGGCGGAAATGTTCCGAGAAGTGCGCACACGACGACCTGAGACTATGACAGAGCAGGCACGTCAGGTTGCCATTCAGGTTGCAAAGGTTGTGAAGGATGAAGAGTTGGCTCGGTTCTACGAATTATTGGTTCGTGACTAGAGAATGGTAACGTACACGCGTTGCATTGTGCATGAGTTCACTCGATGTGCGCGTTTGTGAAATAGGATTTTGTTCGAGTGCGCGTGTGAGTGCCGCAGCAATTGCTGTGGGAGTGGGGGTGGTGACGCTACTAGCGTTGCTCACCCCTTCTATAATTTCAGGACAGCCACCGATATTGCGCACAACAATGGGGATACCAGCGGCGCGAGCTTCGAGGAGAACAAATGGGTATCCTTCTTTGTCTGAAGTCAGTGCGAAGACTTCAAATCCTCGCAGAAGTGTTGCGGCGTTTTCGATTGCACCCGCGAAGAAAATTCGGTTTGCGCAGGGGAGTGATGTGCGAATACTCTCTAGGTTTTGGCGTTCGCTGCCGTCTCCGATGAGTATGCAAATGGCTTCGGGATTTTGTTGTGCGAGGAGTGCGAAGGACTCGAGGAGGAGCGCTTGGTTTTTGACTTTGTAGAAATTAGCAATTGATCCAATGATTTGGGTGTGATCTGTGATCGTGTGTCCTATGTGTTTTGCAAGCGCAGTACGTGCTGCATCACGTGGAAGGAACGCGATGTCCGTGCGTGTGTGTGGAATCAGTGCGAGGCGCGATTGTGGAATGTGGAATGAGTCCTTGGCAATGGCGTATGATGCGCGATCTGGACAAATGAGCAGGTGTGCAGAGGTGCTGGCGATTCGCTCGAGTGTTCGGTAGAACGCTCTGCGTGCCCAGGAAAGTGGTTCGGTGAATGTGAATCCATGTACTGTTGTGACGCGTCGGACAGGGAGCGCACGCGTTGCAAATGAACCGATCACTGTAGCTTTGGCACTGTTGCAGTGGAGAATATCAAGGTGATTGCGTACAACGAAGTTTTTGATTTCAGCAAGCGCACGAAGGTCTTTTAATGGAGAAATCTCGCGCACAAGATGCGTGAGTTGTTGTATGGTGATGGGAGATTTGGGATGCGCCGTATTCCATGCCGCAAGGCGTTGTTGTAATTCTTGGCCGCGTGTTGGAGAGCCAATGCCTACAACGACGTTCATCTCGGATGCGAGGTGCGTTGCAAGATCGAAGACGTATTGTTGCGCACCACCCCAATGGCCTTGCGTAATGAGGAGTCCAACCGTGAGACGTGGGTGGGGAGTGGTGGACATAGAACGTGTTTTGTTTACTTTTGCGAAGAAATATGGTGTAGTTAGCATCATACAGAGAATAACGGGTCTATGCAAAAAACCATTGTCGTCGCTGGTGCAGCTGGATTTATCGGGAGTCACTTGGTGCGCGTCTTGCTCGAGCAGGGGCATCGCGTCATTGGCGTGGACTCACTCATCACCGGCGATCGACGGAATCTGCGAGGACTTTCGAAGTCTGGTGCGTTTGTGTTCAAGAAGCACGATGTAACGCGTCCACTCAAGATTGCAGAGCCTGTGCATGAGATTTATAACCTCGCGTGCCCTGCGTCACCAGCAAAATATTTTGCATTTCCATTTGAGACCATTGCTGCGAGCGTGGATGGAATTCGTCAGCTGTTAGCTTTTGCACGAGCCAAAGGTGCGACGCTCCTGCATGCATCGACCTCAGAAGTATATGGAGATCCTGAGGTACACCCACAACCGGAGACCTATTTGGGTTCGGTGAATCCGATTGGCCCGCGTGCATGCTACGACGAAGGCAAACGTCTCGCTGAGACGCTGTGTTTTGAATATATTAGACAGTATCAAGCGCCAGTGAAGGTGGTGCGGATTTTCAATACGTACGGTCCGAACATGGCGTTAGAGGATGGACGCGTGGTGAGTAATTTCATCGTGTCAGCGATCAAAGGAACGACAATTCGCATCGATGGTGATGGATCACAGACGCGAAGTTTTTGTTATGTCTCAGATCTCGTTGACGGGTTGGTTCGTATGATGGCGAGCGCGCCAGATGTGCACGGACCGATCAACCTCGGTAACGCCACTGAGTTCACAGTGAATGAACTTGCTGCTGAAGTGTTGGCTGTCACGAAGAGTCGTAGTGAGGTTGTACACAGCGCGCCACGCGAAGATGATCCACGTCGTCGTCAGCCAGATATTGCCCGTGCTCGGGAGATTCTTGGTTGGGAGCCCAAGGTCTCATTGCGCGAAGGATTGCAAAAATCAGTTGCCTATTTCAAGAAAGAAGTTCGCAGGACGACTAAGGTATAAAACGTATGGATCAGGCGGTGCACGCAAAGAAAACCATTTTGATTTTTTCCACCGCGTATTTGCCGCTTATTGGAGGTGCTGAGATTGCGGTACAAGAGGTTACTCGTCGCATTCCTGAGTATCGTTGGATTCTCTACTGTGCGCGGATCAAGCCAGGACTCGCGACAAACGAACACATAGAAAATGTGGAAGTGCATCGTATTGGTGTGGGTGTTGCGGCACTCGACAAGGTGTTATTGCCTCTTTTGGCACCACTTATTGCGTTTCGTCATCGTAATGTACAAGCGATTTGGGCGATTATGGCGAGTTATGGAGGGCTGGCAGCACGCATTGTCGCAGCATTTCGTCCACAGATTCCTTTTGTATTGTCTGTGCAAGAAGGGGACAGCGAGGAACATATTCGTCGCGCATCAAGAGGCTTTTTCTGGATGGTGCAGGCGATTTTTCGCCGCGCATCAGTGATACATGCGATTAGCTCGTCACTGGGCGCATGGGCAGTGAAGATGGGGTATGCGGGCAATCGTGTAGAGGTGATCCCAAATGGCGTTGCAGTGGCGCATTTTGCACAACCGGCGCAAACGCGCAGCGAGGTGCGAAAAACACTCGGAATACCAGCTGACGCATGGGTTGTAATAACGGTTTCTCGGTTGGTTGAAAAGAATGGTGTTGGCGATTTGATTGCAGCATGTGCTGCATTACCATTGGACACGCATGTAGTAATTGTGGGGAGTGGTGGGCTGGAGCCAGTGTTGCGACAGCGGGCGCAATCCATTCGTGAGCGAGTACATTTCGTCGGATCTGTTGGCCATCGTGATCTGCCTGCATATCTGCATGCGAGTGATGTATTTTGTCGCGCGTCGATCTCTGAAGGGTTGGGGAATGTGTTCCTGGAGGCGCAGGCAGCTGGAATCCCTGTTGTTGCTACCCCTGTTGGCGGCATCCCAGATATTGTGGAGTCTGATGTGAGTGGCGTGTTCTGTGAGCCGAATAATCCACAGTCTATCGCAGAGGCAATTACACGGTTACGCGGCGATAACGAACTGCGAGAGCGCTGTCGCGGAGAAGGACTTCGACGCGCAAGGAATTTCGATTGGTCAGTGATTGCCCAAAGAATGCAAAAACTTTTCCGACAACTCTAAAGTGTGCTATACTCCGACCAATAATAATGCGTATGGGAACAAGATCATTTGTGTTGCAAGGATTGCGGACTGCGGGGGTGCTCCTAGGTGCATTTGCATTGTTTGTGGGTGTACAAGCTGACACACATGCTGCAACCAAGACCTGGGATGGCAGTGGTAACATGAGCACAGCATCCAACTGGGATAGTAATACATTACCTGCAGATGGGGACACTATTGTCTTCGACGGCACATCCACATCGAATGCAACTTGGGATTCTACATTTGCCTCGAGTTATTCAAACCTTGTAGTGCGTGTTGCATCTGGATACTCTGGTATTATTACACTCGGTGCCAACGCTACAATCGCATCATCAACGATTTCTGCGGGTACATTCAATGTTGCAACATATACGTTGACGGCCGGAGGTGCGATGACTATCGCAGGTGGTACTGTTACTTCTACTTTTAATAGTGGTACCGCAGTATTCAACGACGATCTTGTGTTGAACTCGGGAACTTTTTTGCCTGCGCTCGATACCACGGTGAAGGGTGACTGGATGATCAACGGTGGAACACTCACGCTCGACGAAGCGCACATGTTCGCGCTTGAATTCGGTGGTACCGCTGCATCACAGACATTCCGACCAGGTTCATCTGCTTCATACTGCACTATTGAAGTAAATAATACAGCAGGTGGATCCTCAGACAGTGTTATTCTTGTATCCGATACATTGACCTCGTACTGTGCAGCGACAATTACACAAGGACTCTTTGATTTCCAAACAAATAACATCGCGTGGACACAAGGTGGTTCACTGACTATCGCAAATAACGCGCAAGCCGGACTCGCACTCGGTACGCCAACGTATACATTCCAGGGAAATATCCAGATCGGTTCATCAGCAACACTGAGCACAGTGAGCACGACATATTCTTACGATCCACAGGATTCTGGAACTTATTACGTAACTTCAACGAGTAACCATGTTTTTGCTGGTACGTTTCAGGTAACACTCCCGTGTGCTAGTGCTTCAACAATGATCGTGAGTGGTGGCTTAGCAACAACGCACCTCAAGGTTACCGAAGGTAACGCAGATTTCCGCACAAAGAACGCAACACTTGATGCTGACGGCACTTTATCACTCGAAGCATCGGGTGCAGGATTGTGCAATCCAGGGACGCATATTGGCTTGCTCTGGGGAACAGGACAGTTCAATGTCGGTGGGCACTTCTACCAACGTCTGGGTGCGGCAGCGATTACAGCAGGCGAAAACGTATTTATTTTCGATGGTACAGGCGATCAGTTTGTTTCGTCCACAGTACAGTTTTACGATGTATACATTCGTAAGGAATCAGGCACACTCTATCCTGGTACATCAGCAAGTGGTAGTCTCACGAATGTGATGGGGTATTGGGATGTCATTAATCTCACTGTTGCGACAGGTACACTTCGATTCGATGTATTCGATGATCCAATGGTTGTTACAAATGACTTCCTTGTAACTGGTGCATCAACGAGTATCGTTTTGCCTAACGGAACTACTGGAATCACTTTCGCAGGTGATGTGCTCATGACTGCAGCGGGAACGATTACTGCAGGTTCAGCAACAACATCGATTTCGACGACACAGTCTGGCACGCTTCAGTCAGTAGGCGCGAGTGCTGGAACAATGAACCTCGGCAAAATCGCTGTTTCGAGTACGATGATTATCCCAGCAGGGTACTCACTCACAGTGACTCGTCCAAGCGTTACAACAACTCTTGCGTACATCCGTGTTGATGGTGGTACATTTACGGTAGCATCGACAGATGCAACAAAATTAATTGCCGTCACAAACAACCAGTATCGATTTGCTTCAACAAGTACGGTTGCCTTCACAGGAAGTGGTAACTTGCCAAGTACATTTGTATACCCAGGTAATGTTACGATCTCTGCTTCTGGGCAGACATTCACATTCACTGCAACAACGACAGTGATGGGAACACTCACGATTGCAGCAGGAACAACTGTCGTAGTAGATACCGGAGTTGATCTCACGGTTCCAGCGGTTGGCAGCATCGCCAACAGCGGAACATTGACACAAACAGGAACAATTATTAACCCGAATGGGTATCTCCGGTTTGTTGATGGCTCTGGTACACAGCAATCAACCATTACGTATCGCGCAGGAGATCTACTCTACGTGGAAGTAAATGACGACGACGGCAATCTCAATGGCTCAACGTCCGAAAGCATGACTGCTGGGTCTAACCAGATTCGTCTCTACAGCAACACTGGTGACGCAGAATCAGTGCTCATGACCGAGACCGGCGTTGCAACAGGAATTTTCCGTGGTGCGCTCACGGTACGTGGTACCAACGTTGCATCAGTGGGCGACGGAACACTCGACATGACAGGTAACGGAACGCTTTCGGTAGCATTTGTGGATGCAACAAATACAACGGACGCATCAACCACAACGATTAGTGTGTTGAGCCAAGGATCATCTGGATCAACAGGTGCTACAAGCGCAACAACAGTTGCTGGCACAGTAGTCATCAATGCCAACGCAGCGTCAACAGCATCACGCAACGTCGTACTCCAACTCACAGCAACAGGTGCATCTGAAATGGCAGTGAGCGAACATCCTGAATTTGTTGGAGGTGTTTGGGAGCCGTACGTGACTTCACGTGCATTCACACTCAGCGCAGGAAATGGAAGCAAGACAGTATATGTGAAGTTCGCAAGCGCGACAGGTGCGGTATCAGCCGTTGCAAGTGATTCTATTACAGTTACAGCAGCATCAGAAAGCGGCGTTGTCACGCCTCCACCAGTTACGGGTGACAAGCTCCCAACAACTCCAGTCCCTGGTGTCCAGATCCCATTTGGACTGAGCGTGGGCGATCTTGTGAAGATCGACGGTAACACAGCAGTCTACTACATTGACGCATCAGGAACTCGACGGTCATTCCCTATGGAAGCGGTGTATCACAGCTGGTATGGCAAGGACTTCAGCAAGGTGAAGACAATCACACCAGAGCAGCTCGCCACATTCTCGCTCGGCAAGAATATGACGATCAAGCCAGGTACATACCTCGTGAAGATCACGACAGTTCCGAAGGTCTACGCAGTGACAGCAGACGCTACATTGCAGTGGGTCTCGACTGAGGCACGTGCTGTAGAGCTCTATGGCGCAGACTGGGCGAAGAAAGTAGTCGATGTCCCAGACGCGTACTTCGTCAATTACACGATTCTGACCACACAGCTTTAAGGTCACACAGCACAAACGCTGCCCACCATGGCAGTGTTTGTTGGTATATATTGACCAAAACAGAGGAATCATATAGACTTGAGCTGCAACAGATTCCTCACAAGGAGGGACACTATGTCAGTTGCATTGGTTCCAAGTGGTGCAGTCTCGGTTGTCGAGGCTGTTACCACAGCAACTTCTTCCTTTTTGACGGTCCTGCTGCCCCCCAAGGCAGACATGGACAGAGCGCGTAGTCCGATTGCAGGAGTAACGCAGCAAAAAGCGTGGCTCGTTGAGAGCGTACGCTATGGGCTGACACTCATGCATACGAGAAAGGACGTGTATCCAGGAAGTCGACTGCGCGGCGTTATTTTGGACGCTGCGGGTCAGTTCCATATCTCCGGGGTTTCCGGAGGGGGATTCGTTCGATCTGAAATCTGGGGGCGCCATTCACCGGCTCCGGTAGATGGTGGGAAGGTGTTCTTCCAAATCGACCTGGACAAAGTCATCCTTCCTTCGCCAAAACATCCACAAGGCAAATTCACGGCGCACTGGCGTCTCTTTGCCCGGGTGAACAGGGCGGCAAGTGACATGATCTTGTCGGGAGGGTGTCGTTACGAAATTGTTCTCGCTGATGGCGAGGACTACAACTCATGAACAAGCAAATGCCCCCGTGATATCACTTCACGAGGGCGCTTGTCTTTTTGTGGTATGCGAGACTTACTGCGTCTTGATGCGTCGCAATCCACGTTGCGTGCTCACCTGCATCCATCCGAAGAGTACAACCGCGATGCCAGTCATGATCGAGAGGGAGAGAAGTGGAGACGTGTCTGCGTATCCTGTTGCTGCGTAGCGCAACACGTTGATGGTGTGGTGGATCGGATTCCACATACTAATTGCTGCCCAAGGATGCGGGAGATCAGCAATCGGATAGAACACACCAGCAAGGAAGATCATGGGTTGCATCACGAACGTCGTCACGAATGTGAGCGCCTCAAAGCTCTTTGCCCAGAGACCAAATACAACACCAAGAGAACCAAATTCAATACCAGTGACAAGAATACCGGCGATCAAATACCACCAGCTATGAATGCCCATGTCTGGAATGAACCACACGGTTACAAGAATTGCCACAAGCATCGTGATGAAACCACGCGTCATTGCGGCGAGTGTGTACGCCAATCCAATTTGCCACGACTTGAGCGGAACAAGTTGCAGATCGATAATACTTCCCAAATTCTTCGCAATAACGAGGGCAAACGCAGGATTGGAAAAGCTGCTGTTGACCATCATCATGCCGAGCAATCCCGTGTACACGAATGTTACATACGGGATTCCTTCAATAAGTCTATCCGCAGCGACAATACCGAAGATGCCGAGGTAGAGCACCACAGAAACAATCGGACTTGCTAATGTATCGAGCAAAATCTTTTGGAATCGCTTGACTTCACGCGCGTAGAGCGCCCACATGCCGGTCATCATACGGATTGATTGGTGAGCTTGATGAAAATAGACTCAAGAGATGCTGCCTCAGAGCGCAGCGACTTCATGTTGTCACCATAGTGCGCAGTGAGCAGACCTGTGTCTGCTGCGAGATTTGTCATTGGATACTCGAATTCTGTGCCAACAGGCACTACGCCGGGGAGGTGTGCTGTTGTCGGCTTGTACAACTCGAAGTGAATCGCATTTTTGGAGAATTCCTGTTGAATGTCTTTGAGCTTGCCGTCCTTGATCACTTGTCCGTGGTCAATGAGCGTGATTGCCTCGCAGAGATTCTCAGCTTCCTCGAGATAGTGCGTGGTGAAGAGAATCGTTGTTCCTTCTGCATTGAGCTGGCGTACGAGCGACCAGATGCGCTGTCGGAGCGTGACGTCAACTCCTGCGGTTGGCTCATCGAGAATGAGGAATTTGGGGCGATGGAGAATGGCTTTTGCAATCATCAACCGACGCTTCATACCACCAGAGAGATTGCGCGCGCGTTCGTCCATTTTGCTCTCGAGATCGAGTGCTTGTAATACTTCACGAATGCGAACTTCACGCTGCGATGCTGGTACGCCGTACATTCCGCTGAAGTAGTAGAGGACTTCCTTCACAGTGAACGCCATTTCCACAACAATCTCTTGCGGAACGATGCCGAGGAATGCCTTGGTTCGTTCGGGGTGCGCTACAACATCTTCACCAAAGAGGGAGATCGAGCCAGTATCTGGTGTGATCATGCCGCTGACCATGCTGATGATCGTTGATTTACCAGCGCCGTTGGGGCCAAGCAATCCGTGAATAGAACCAGGTGCAATCGTGAGCGAAACATCACGAACCGCCTCAATCTGGGATTTGTTGGCGAGTGTGAAGGACTTGTTGATGTGTTGGAGTGTAAGTGCTTGCATGGGTAAAATGATGATAGTGTAGTGTAACGCGCTTGCATCTGTTGTGCAACTCATCGTTGACGATTGTATACGGGTGCGATATCAGCATCTCAAGGCAAAGGGTCTGTGCCCCATTCGCGCGGCCATAGCGCAGCGCAGCAGTGTTCCGACTTCGAACAGAAAAGACCCGAGGGTAACCCAAGGTCTTTTCTTTTTTACTTTGTGATGGCAGCGCCTTCGGGGATTTGGGTGAGTGCGCTGTCAGAGATAATTTCTAGATTCTTGAGCTCGATGCGGCGTGCGCGCAACACGTCCATTGATGCGATGTGGAATCGCGTATTGTTACGCACGAGATAGACCTTGGGATCAGACGCGGTCTTCACCAGACGCTTGGGACTGGTGAAGAGTACAACTGGTTTGCCATTGGCCTTGCGTGTCTTGTGATCGAAGTCGTGCAATGAATTCATGATCGTGCTGTACGCGTATCGGTTGTGTCGACCATCCTTGAATTCTGAATCGTTCACGAGGAATTCCTGTTTGGCGTCATCAAATCCTGCGAGCACAACCACATGATACGACGAACTACCCTGGCGGAACCGGTGGCGAGGATTGTTCATGTCATATCCATAGTGCATGGAGATCACCGGCCGCCCAGCGCGCAACTCGTCCTTGATCGCAGCGAGTGTTGGATTCCAGACAATCGTTGCTTCTGCAGAGGAGAAATCATTCATCATGCGTGCGGTGCGAGTGGCATCGGTGTCAATGTTGCTTCCGAACTGTTTGTTTTCCCAAGGAAAGAGTGGACCAACAATAGCCTTGGTCTGTGCTGGTGTGAATTGCGCAGTCTTGTCCTTGAGATAGAACCGTTCGACCATCACGACGCTCACTTCTTCACATGCACCACTCCATGGTGGTACCCATTTGCCATCGGGGATTTCCCAAATGTGTGGGACGGCGAGTGTGTGAACTTCGGGTGCGGGCTTGGTCAGCGCGGCAGCTGGTGAGGATGTGAGAAGCGCAATGCCCACGAACATGAGTCCTACGTTGTGAAAATAGTTCATAGAATTCTATTGTACCATGTAATCATCGCAGAAGGTGCACTATTCTTGACAAATCGTGCAAAAAGTGCTACTCTTCGGATCTTCGGCTACATGGCGTACCGAAGAAAGAGGAGAACGTGACACAATCAGCAAAGGACGAGGCGATCACCGCCTTCTCGCGGGAGATCTCGCTGATACTCAACTACCTCGTGGCGGGAAATGGGATCGATGAGATCGATCGGCTTCTCGACTGTTGCCTGCACTTCCGCAACGGCAGACTGGGAGACGTGCTCACACGTGACGAGGTGCTCAGGCGTGCGGCGTTTCAACGAGCAGGGAGATCGTACCAAGAAGTCCTCTCGCAGGAGATCGCTTCGATGTCGGGTCTCACCGTCAAGTTCCAACGATGGTGTGTGCAACACGGGGTCAAATACGTGGGCGAACTCACACGCGTGCGGTGGGGACGCGGTTCGACCACGGTCGATGTGGCAATCGTAACGAGGCAACTGCTTGCACAAGAGGGGGTTCCACTGGACTTCAACCTCGATGCTGCCGGATGGGTTCCTCCCTACGCACTGGACCCAGCAGTCCAGGGCACGTGGGCGATGACCCGCTCCAGATTTGGAGAAGCGGGAGAACTGACTCGGGGGTGGGGCATCTACAAAGTACCAGACTCGGCGCACCTCATGTACCAGTTGTTCTGCGACTCCGAGGTGAGTCCTCGGTTCCTCGAACTGCGGTACAAACTTCTTTCGCAGTACGACGGCCACTCACTGCACGCGGGGATGTGGGTGCCTGGGTCGCTTGCGGCCAAGCTGTCCGTCAGCGCGATCGATCCGGAATGGGCGAATTTCCTTGCGACGACTCGCAAGTAACCGTTGACCCTCGGAGCGTCCATGTCTTTAACAAGGCATGGCGCTCCGGGGGTTTTCGTTTTATACTGACGCTATATTTTATTTTATGCTGTATTCAAGCCTCATTGCGTTGGTTGCCTTGCTTGCTATTGATCTAGTGTGGATCGGAGTGATTGCGCGCGCGTGGTATGCAAAGTGGTTGGGTGACTTGATGGCTGCCAAGTTCTCGTTGGCGCCCGCTGCGCTTTTCTATGTTCTCTACGCCATTGGTATTAGTTATTTTGTGGTGCAACCAGCGGTTGCTGCGGGATCGGCTGTGAGCACGGTATTCATGCGCGGAGCATTCTTGGGATTGTTGGCGTACGCAACGTATGATCTCACTAACCAAGCAACATTGCGTCACTGGCCTGTCACACTCACTGTAGTTGATATGGCCTGGGGTGCATTGCTCACAGGCGTTGTCGCAACCATCGCGTATTTGGTCGTGCGCTAGATTCCATGCAGACTCCACATCGCAAACCAGGCAAATGGACGCATCATCAAGCTGATGCGTTCTTGACGCGCGAAAAATGCGATGAGTTGGAGCGGACATTGGATCGACTCAAGAATGTCACTCGACGTCAGGCTGCGGCAGATGTTGCGCGATTTGCAGAGCTCGGAGATTTCTCGGAGAACGCAGAGTATCAAGCGGCGAAGGGGAGGCTACGCGGCATTAACAATCGCATCTTGGTAATCGAGAACCAACTTCGTCAGGCAGTCATTATTGCACCGGGTAAGAAGAGTGATGTCGTACGTGTAGGTAACACCGTGACGGTAACCACTGGTGGTCGCGAACGCACGTTCCAGATCCTTGGTTCAACAGAGAGTGATCCAAGCGCTGGAATCATTTCACATATTTCGCCGATCGGATCGGCGCTCCTTGGTCGTGGTGTTGGTGATGTTGTGATAGTGAAGCTCGGTGAGCGCGAAGTGCAATACACCATAGGCGCGATCAGTTGATTTGTGCTATACTCGTGCATATATACTTTTCAAGTCACGTATGCGCGCACCTTCGACACGACGCCCGAATCACCAGTGCTCAGGAGACAGCTGTCCACATCCTATGCCGCGGTCTAGTACATCTGGATCACGCGTGCTCGTTGCAGCACTCGTGGTGTTGGGAACTGCTGGCATTGGAATTTGGGGTGGAGTAACCAATGCTGCGCCAGCGAAGAAGATGCAAAAGGTTGCGGCGCCTGCATTTGATATCATGGTCAAAACTGTTCCAGAGCATACGCCAACCGCACTAGTCCCACAGGAGGCGAGTCTCAATGTGTACACGTATGACTTCACCAATACCACGGTAAATCCGATTTCGATTTCGTCAATTACATTTGCAGCACGACAATTGGGAGCGACGCAGGGGATGATGGCGACATCAACGCTCTGCAATGTGCCGTATGTGTCGCTCAAAGAGGGGGAAGGTCCAACGCCAACCACGATTGCGTCCTACAAGGCAGTTTCCAAGGATCCCAAGAACCCCGTCGTTATTGATGGGTTTGAATCAATGATCGGCCCTAATCAGACCAAGCGATTCTGGTTGATTGCGCATACAAATACCTATCACGAGTCAGGAGCTGCAGCATGTACATATTCGTTCCAAATCGCGCCCAAGCTCGTTATGGCAAATGACGTCCTTACCGATGCGCGACGTCGAGTGGCAGTGAGTGGTGCAGTGCCTTCGATTACGGTGTATCCAGCGATGCCAACCATCAAGTATGTGCCGACTTCTACGCCGCTTACTGGTGTTGGTGCGTCTCCAGTGCAGACACGTGTAATGGAGTCACGAGTTGGACACACGCCTCAGCATATTCTCCCTCTCTGGATGAACGTTGAGGAAGTACCATACACCCTCCGGTCCATCGGTCTTACCGTTGACACAACGATCAAGTCACCAGCGGCGCATACACCATATGTTCTCTCGGTGTATAAGGACAGTGTGAGCCCTGCTAATCTGCTTGCACAGAAGTCATATGTTGCAGGACCAAAGGATTTGGGGAGCAAGAACGACGACGTGGTGTTCACCGACGCTGAGTTCAAAGATGTTGTGGTGAATTCGATTTCAAATGCCTTCCCGTTGATTGTGACGCTCGACACACATGCAGCAACATCTGGCGATACGCTCTCGGTACAGATTAATCCTGCTAAAGTTGTGTGGAGTGTATATACAGCGCCATCGGTTGTTGGTCTCCCACTCTGGGCCGTTGAACATTCGCCAAATACAGTTCAATTCTAGACAAATCGCGCAACAGCACCGCGTCACTTGGCGCGGTGTTTTGCTTGCCAAGAAAGGTAGATTTCTGTAGGATGGTGACGACTATGACTCCAACAACCATCATTCTTTTCTACAAGTACACGCACGTTGTGGACCCTCAATCATGGGCTGACGCTGCGCGGAACTTGGCACAGCAGCTCCATCTCAAGGGGCGGCTGCTTGTTGCGCACGAAGGAGTGAATGGAACGTTCGAGGGTACTCCAGATGAGGTTGAGGTGTTCGTGAAGTGGATGCAGGAGCAGCCACAATTTGCTGACGTAGATTTCAAGCGAAGTGAGGGTACGGGCGATGCATTTCCAAAATTGGCAGTGAAGGTGCGCAATGAGATTGTGGGCTGGCGACTGGGAGAGGATGATGTGAACCCGCAAGAGATGACAGGCAAATATATTACTGCAGAAGAGCTCCATGAGTGGATTCACTCCGACAAGGAGTTCTATATTGTTGACATGCGCAATGACTACGAGCATGCCGTTGGGTTCTTCAAGAATAGTGTGTTGCCACCACTGCAGAATTCTCGTGATCTTCCGTCGATCTTGCCGCAGCTCGAGCATTTGCGCGGCAAGACTATCGTAACAGTGTGTACGGGTGGTGTGCGGTGCGAAAAGGCGAGTGGATTCCTGATCAAGAAGGGATTTGCAGATGTGTATCAGTTGTACAATGGAATCGTCACGTACATGGAGAAGTATCCGAACGAAGATTTTCTTGGGCAGCTGTATGTCTTTGATGGACGCATTACGATGGGGTTCAATATTGCAGACCCAGCGCACGTAGTAGTTGGGAAGTGCGGATGGTGTGGCAACGCCACCGAAAATTATATAGATTGTGCGTATCTACACTGTCGTGAGAAGCGACATTTCCTCTGCTGCGAATCTTGCGTTGCAAAAGAAGGCGGATTTTGTACAGAAATCTGTCGAGGCAAGCACGAGCGTGGTGAGGTTCCGGGTGGACAGGAGGATCAGTTGCAGCGGCTGTAGTATTGACAGTCTGCTGATTTTGTTGTAGTGTCCATTGTTAGCCAGCGCATGTGTGCTGGAATGACGTGGTATAACAACCAACAATTGAGAGGTGAATCGTGGCTGATACTGACGTGCAAGGACAAGGAACGACTCTCGCGATGCAGCAACATCGTGAGTACGTGCAGAATCTGGCGTGCAACTTGCCAGCTGCTGAGCGGATCGCACTCCTCGTCAATGTCATTCAGACGCTCACAAGCGACACAGAGGCATTCAAGGTTCTGCCGGCGTTGCTGCGAATGGTCAAGGACTGGCGCGTGCTCCCACCCGCAGTCTTCGAGGCACTCATGCGAGCGCGCGCTGCAGTTGCCCTGGAGATGGTTCTCATCGCGCGTGATCCGGATGAGGGGTACGCATGGGTCTACATGACGAAGCGTTCGAGCGACGATCCGCACTACGCAGGGCTGCTGCACGTTCCAGGATCGATCCTTCGACCCCTAGAGGACATCGGGGACGTTGCGAAGCGGCTGCAGAGCATGGAGTTCCCGTTCGCACTCCCGAGCATCGTGAGTTTCGTGGATCTTCACATGAACCACGACACGCGGGGCTCGTGTCTCGGGCTCATCTACTACGGTGACGTCGGCGTACTGCCCGAAGACAGGACCAACTGGCACCGTGTGCGAGACCTCGATCGGTCGAAGCTCTGCGTCCACCATGGCATGGTTCGCGGCATCGTCGACAAGGCGGTTGCTGCGTGGCGCACTGGCGAGCTTGGAGACTACATGAGCATCCAGCTCTCCGGCGTCTGAGTGACGACCGCAGACTGAACGACGACCCTGAGTTGCATCACGCAGCTCGGGGTCTTCAATTTTTGTAGAGCACTCTGCTACAATACGCACACTATGTTCAATACGATTTCTCAGTGGATTATTTCGAAACTGTTGCCCTTCGTGGACAATACCAAGTATTACCAACACACATTCTTTGAGCGAGCAATGCGTGTGTTGCCAAGTATTGCGATCGAAGCAGTTGCATTGCGACGCACGGCGGCGGGGGACGCAGAAATATTTCTTACACAGCGTGCGCGTGGTGAGTCGTATGCGGGCCTCTGGCACACACCAGGAAGTATTTTGCGAAATGGCGAAACACCTCGTGACGTCTTTGCGCGAATCGCTGCGAAGGAATTCCAGGTACCTATTGTCTCCACAACGTATGTGACAGATGTGTATTGGCAGGAGCCGCGTGGCTGGATTGAGTCTCGTGTGCATGTAGTGGAGCTGGCTGGTGATCCAGCTGCAGTGTCTGACGCTGCATATACTGGTCAGTGGTTCCCAATCGACGCGTTGCCAGAGAATACGATTCCTGATCACAAGCATCAGATTCTCCCTGCAGCCATTGCCAATTTCATCGAGAACCGCTAATATACTGCCCTATGCAAGACCACGCAATTCACATCAGCAATCTCAAGAAGTCGTACAAAAACCTCGAAGTATTGAAGGGGCTCGATCTCACCGTCAAGCGTGGTGAGGTACTCGCACTGCTCGGGCCAAACGGTGCAGGCAAAACAACTACTGTCCGCATTCTTTCTACCTTGTTGCAACCAGACAGTGGTGACGTTGTAGTCAACGGGTACAATGTTGTAGAGAATCCTGACGGTGTTCGTGCAAGTATCGGCCTCACAGGTCAATACGCTGCCGTGGACGAGTATCTCACTGCCATGGAAAACCTCGAAATGATGGGCAGACTCTATCATTTGTCGAAAGCCGAAAGTATTAAGCGTGGCAATGAATTGCTCGTGCAGTTCGATCTGGTCGAGGCAGCAAATCGTGTAGTGAAGACCTACTCAGGTGGTATGCGACGCAGACTCGATCTCGCGTTGTCATTGATTGCCACACCACCGATTGTCTTTCTCGATGAACCAACAACGGGGCTTGATCCGCGTAGCCGCATGGCGATGTGGAGTGTGATCGAGCAGCTCGTCGCATCAGATACGACTATTTTGCTCACAACGCAGTATCTCGAAGAAGCAGACAAGCTCGCTGATCGCATTGCCGTGCTCGATGGTGGTCGCATTATTGCGCAGGGAACTGCGAGCGAGCTCAAGGATCGAGTGGGCAAGGAGCGACTCGAGCTCACGATCAAGGAAGGAAGTTCGTTCGAAAAAGCGATTGAGGTTATAGATGGTGAGGCGATGCAGCACGATGCGCAGAAGCGTGTTATCAGTGTTGCAACGGGCGGTACGGTGAGCGAGATCAAGCGTGTGCTCGATCGTATGGAGTCTGCATCGATCGAGATTGAGACGCTGTCCTTGCACAAGCCGACGCTCGATGATGTATTTTTGCAGCTCACAGGACACCAGGCAGAGCAAAAGAACGATGACACAACCGCATAATACTATGACTACACATTCTTCCCTGTACTGGCTCTGTAGTGATTTGTGGGTGTTCATCAAGCGCAGCTTGTCCCACATTTTCAAGAATCCTGATCAGATCCTGGGCCTCACAGTTCAGCCGATCATGTTCATGGTGCTATTTCGTTACGTATTTGGTGGTGCGATTCAGACAGGTTCCGTGAGCTATATCGACTTCTTGCTCGCGGGAATTCTCGTGCAGTGTATTGCCTTTGGGTCTATGACGACCTCGTTGAGTGTTGCGGTGGATTTGCAGCGCGGTATTATTGAGCGATTCAAGACATTGCCAGCTGCAGGATGGGGAGTGCTCATGGGACATGTCACAGCTGATCTTGTTCGCAATGTGATTCAGTGTGTGATCATGGTGCTCGTGGGGCTGCTCGTTGGATTTCGTCCAACGGCAACGCCTGTGGAGTGGTTGGCAATTCTCGGCGTGATTTTGCTCTTCACGTTTGCGATGTCGTGGGTTGCTGCAATTCTTGGGTTGCTTGCGAAGTCTATCGAGGCTGTGCAGTGGATGGGATTCTTCCTTGTGTTCCCGCTGACGTTTGCGAGCGCTGCATTTGCGCCAACCGAGACCATGGCGAAGTATTTGCGCATCTTCGCAGAGAACCAGCCGATCACGCATGTGATCGAGACTATCCGTTCGCTCATGATTGGAACGCCGATGGGGAATCACTGGTGGATCACGGTGATCTGGTGCGTGGCGATTACTATTGTGGCGATTCCAACTGCCGCAATCTTGTTCCGGAAGTATAGCGGACGATAATGCACAGATGCAAAACACCGCTCAATTAAGCGGTGTTTTGGTATTGTCCTTGACAAAAGGTGATTTTTGTGCTAGTATTTCAAGTCAAGATCGTCGCAACTTTTGCTTGAGTCTCCAAAGAGTATGTTGTGAAATAGTCTGCGCATGTGCGCAGACTATTTTTTTTGCGCAAAAAATTGCTTTGTTGCAGTCTCGTAGAAGTATACGCGCCCGTCGATAGTAATCAGTATAGTATCTGCAGTGCTCTCCTCTTCCATGAGGTCAACTTCGGGATCGCGCGAGAGGGCAGTGAACGCAAATGCAGAGTTACTTCCAGGAACTACAAAGTTCCAAGTGTACGTATTGTCTGCAGATGATTGCTGCATCTGAATCGAGAACAGCTCATCAGTGTTGTTGCACACGTGGTAAATCGTTGGTTCGTGGTGCATGCCACTAAAGCTCTCGGGGTAAATCCACAATGTGGTTTCTGTCCTTGATTCGATATGTGTGCGATGACGCGCACCGCACCAAAATATTTGCTTACCGCCTGGTGGAATAACCTCAGCAGTATGTGGCACTTGGGGAAGTGGTATTTGTTCGGTTGGTTTTTGGGGAGCACATCCTGCGCCAACGAACACAAGAACGGAGCAGAGAAGGATAGTATGGATCTTCATAGAGTGTTTAGATTGTACCACTTGTAAGCAGGAGTGTATTGGGTCGTCAACGAGGTCAGGACGACCTTACAGTATTGACAGAATGTGCTAAGTGCGCTACTCTCCCACGTCACTGGTTCGCATGCTCGCTGAGTATGCTGTCCTGTTGATGTAACACGCAAGAGAGGAGTGTCTGGATGAAATTCATGATTCAAGGGGAAGAAGCCACGTTCGAACGTGCCGAGTACGACGGAGGCGGTCACTACCTGTCCTTGAGTTTCGCAAGCTGCACTAGCGAGTCGCCGAAGGACTTCGATCTCATTGTCAAGGCGCTCCAGGCGAACTTCGTCGGCGTGATGGACAGTGGGAGTCATGTGCCTGTGTCCTGGGAGATTCGGGTACTCGGTGGGCTCGAGCTCGAAGTGGTCTTTGTGCTCATGGCTCACCGCATCAGCGTGGTGCAAATCGGCTGACGCTGACACTGTGACGACAAACCCCGCGCTCAACATGAGTGCGGGTTTTTCTTTAGAGGATTTTGATGTTGTAAATGTGATCGGAGCAAAAAGATGCATCGTCACATTGTGAGTCCTTTACAGATCTATGAAAAAAGCTATAATCATTGTATGTTTTTCGCGGTTACTCAAAAGATAAAGATTGTTCTAGTCCTCCTCTCTGTTGCAGGGATTTTTTTGGGTTTATTTTGTGCTTTGAACCATCATTCCGGGGTGTCGGCACACAGTTCAACTTCTAAATCGGTTGTCCTTCTCGCTCAGGGCAACGAGGAGTGTTGTGGAACCAGTCTTTTAAAATTGGACCATACTTTAGTGGAAGCTCTTCTCACTGCTAAAAATCACTCGCAGGATTTATATAGGGTTTTGGCAACTGGGCTTATTTTCGTATCGGTAATTATAGGACGTCGAATTTTTGAACACTTTGAACAATATCTCGCCTTTTTCGTTCGGCTTTGTATGCGAAAAAATTTAGAGATTTTTGCTCTCCGTTACTTACGGTTAGCCTTTTCAAGGGGGATACTCAACGCTAAAAAATACAACGTAGCTTTTTCTTGCTAGCATTCATTCATCCAAAGGGTAAACCTTTTTGTGAATGGCCCTCCTGTTGGCTTTTTTTGGTATTCATTCATCGCAATTAATCTTCCTATGAAAAAATTAATCCCCATCATCTCAATAGTCATGATTGCCGCAGCTGTAATAGGTTACGGGTTTATGAGAGCGAAGACTGCTGATCAGGATGTTCCTAAAACGGTTGCTGAAAACACGCACATGACCAAGCAAGATGTAACCACCCGTGGTGATCATGCTCACGATGCGATGCATGGAGCAAAATTGGCTGGAACAAGAATTGATCTGCAAAATGCAGACGGCTTAAAGCCGGGCGAAGTTACGCTGGCCTTTAAATTGTATGGAGCCGACGCTCACGAGTTTGGACTGGCTGACTTAAAAGTCGTACACGAGAAACGCATGCACTTAATTCTGTTGCGTGACGATATGACCGGCTTCCAGCATGTTCATCCCGAATACAATGACGGCCAATGGACTGTAAAGACAACTATAGCTAATCAGGGCGCGTATCAGATGTACGTAGATATCGAGCCTGTAGAAGAAAGTCCGATCACCTTGCGTGTTCCGCTTACCATTGGTGGCACAACACAGCAACCACAATTTCCGAGTGTAAGCGCAAACATGTCCGCAACAGTAAGCGGCATTCAAGCAACTCTGCAAACAGCGTCTGAATTAAAAACGAAAGAACATGCAAACTTAATTTTCTCGTTGACGCAGAATGGAAAGCTGATCACTCAAATCGATCCATATTTGGGTGCGTTTGGTCATGTTGTTGTACTTCGTCACGGAGATCCCGATGACTTTATTCACGGCCATCCAATTACCGAAACTAAGCCGATAGACGGAAAAGTCGTATTTGAGTCAGAATTCCCAACTAAAGGAACCTATACGATCTTTGCTCAATTTAGTATTAATGGACAAGTGAAAACTTTCCCTATCACCGTTTCGGTCGGCAGTGAGGGACAAGCTCCAGCAGATCACGAAACTACAACTAATACTGATGAGCACGGCGGATCCTCTCACTAATCTATAACTGAATAAATTTATGAACAAACCGAAACTGCTTTACGCAGGGGCTGGCCTTATTGTTGTTGCGGCAATCTCCACTGGAATCTTCTTACGGGTGTCAGGTGGTGGTGCTGATGCCGCAAACCAGGTCACTTCTGTAGCGAGCGCGATGCATATCCCGTTAGAAACCATAGGATCGACTGGAGCAACTGAAATTGATCAGGTTGGTACTTCTTGGCCTGGAGAAATTATTTCTTCCGGTGATGTAGAGGTGCAACCCCAGCGCGAAGGTACAATTGTGGAGTGGAGAGTTACAATCGGACAAAAAGTCCGGCAAGGTCAGGTATTGGCACGACTTTCTGCTCCACCTGCTACTCCCGAACTCACTAGAGTTCTTGCAGAGCAAGCCAAAAATTTGACAATAGCCAAAGCGACAGCTGAAGCACAAGCTACTTATGTAGAAAAGAGCAAAGTACAACTGATGGCGTTACGAACGCAGATAGTAAACAGTAGCAAACAGATAGCAGATAGTTTATCCAATGACGCTAGCTCTGACAGGTCCCAATCATTGGCAACAGTACAAGCTTCTCTTGACGCTTCGCAAAGAGACATCCAAGTCAAGACGCAATCAGTGAAAGATTACTCCGGTGAAGCCATCAGAAAAATATTCCCGTTATTCATGAATTTTTCTGCTGATCCAATTATCACCTACAAGCAGTATCCACAAAACTTCTCCTTTACTGTGAGGTCCGGATTGGGAGAGCAGAATGGAAACACACAAACGGACTTCATGCGCAACTTGGCGGAGGCAGTGAAAGCTTTCGTAAACGATGCTGATGTAACGGGAGAAAAAACACTCAAATTTCTCCAAAGTGCGGATGCACTCGTGGCTAATAGTTACGGGGTTAATGGATCCGCAGAGGGGCTTACACCATTGCGAGTTGCTGTTTCTGATGAACGAGCTAAACTCTCGGAAAAAATTACAGATCTAACAGAAGCCAAAACTGAAACTGCCAAAATTGAAAGTGAGTTGGCAGCCAAGAAAACCGACTTTTCCATTAGTTCGGCTAATTCCAGTAAAGAAACTGCTGAAAAAATTAAGGATATTGACGAAAAGCTAATTGATCTCGATCGTCAATTACAATTAGCGCGTGCCGAAGCCGAGGGTGCTGGTTTCGCTTATTACACCATCTCTAGCGCGCTGACTGGTGGATTGAATATCACCGCGCCTCGCGCAGGCATCGTATCAATAATCCTGAAAAAGAACGGTGATTTTGTGAGTCCTGGTACGGCGGTTGCTTCAATAAATTCCGGCACTCAAAAAAACCACATCGCACGATTTAGAATTCCAGGCAACATTACTCCACCACAAACAGGAGAAACTCTTACTGTTATTCGTCCTGGCTTCCCCAAAGATGGTAGAAAAATCAAGTTGGTCGGAATAGGTGTATCTCTGGATAGTAACGGATCTTTCTTGGCCGATGCTGATTTTATTGAATCAGTTGATTGGCCGGTACACGCTTCGGTTCGGGTATTACCTGGAGCTACTCAA
Source organism: Patescibacteria group bacterium (assembly GCA_038065555.1). GTDB lineage: Bacteria > Patescibacteriota > Patescibacteriia > Magasanikbacterales > JBBTQS01 > JBBTQS01. Next base: position 266,103 of record JBBTQS010000001.1, on the reverse strand, counting down.
GGCGATCAGTCGCTAGTATCGCTCTCTGCTGTTTGGTGGAATGACACTGGCCACCCAACTGTGTGGCTTGTCACAGAAGAAAATAGAATCCGCCCTCAAGAAGTCAAAACCGGTCGAACACTTGGGGACAAAATTGAAATTCTAGAGGGCTTGGCGCAAGGTAGTCGAATTGTGTCTAAAGCAACAAGCGATCTCAAGACAGGCACGCAACTTGATCAGCTTTCTAGTACCACAGAAAATAAAACAGAAGAACAACCAGAGGGCGATGGTCACGGCCATGCGCATGATGAATAAAACAGACCCTATATGTTTAACAAAATCATTCAATGGTCTCTAAAAAATAGAGTCGCTGTTCTTGCCATGGCTGGCTTGATAAGCGTTCTCGGTGTTTGGAGCTTGTCGACTATGAAAGTGGACGTGCTCCCAGATATCAACAAGCCTACAGTTGCGGTATTCGCCGAAGCTGAAGGACTGGCCCCCGAAGAAGTGGAACGCCTTGTACTTACTCCACTTGAATCTGCCGTTTCGGGCGCTCCTGGCGTTGAACGTGTTAGGGGTACTGCTTCTTTCGGGTTAGCCATCGTTAATGCTGAATTTGGTTGGGGTAGTGATATATTTCGCAATCGTCAAATAATTCAAGAGCGTATCTCACGCTTGCAACTCCCCGAAGGTGTGAAGCCTGTACTTGGACCGGTCGGTTCGATCATGGGCGAGATTATGTGGGCAGGATTAACATCAGAAGATGGCAAGGTGGATGGAATGCAACTCCGAACACTCGCTGATTGGACTATCAGACCAGCACTACTACGAGTCCCCGGGGTATCTGATGTAATTGTGCTCGGTGGGGATGTTCGAGAGTGGCAAATAAATACCAATGCCGAGCAAATGCGTCGATATGACTTGCGTATAGAAGATATTGCTGAAAATATTGGCACAGCCCTCAACAACAAAAGTGGCGGACTACTTGTGCAGGGTGGCAAAGAATATCCTTTGCGTATACTCATAGCACCGAATGAGATTGCTGAATTGCAAGATATCGCAATTGGCAATTTTGAAGGTAGACCCATTAGATTGGCAGACGTTGCCGTTCTTCAGGAAGGAGCAAGTCCTGTTCGTGGGAGTGCAACCATTGATGGTAATCCTGGCGTCATTCTGCGTATTGCCAAACAACCAGAAGCAGAAACATTAAAGGTAACCGAAGCAGTAGATGAAGCTTTGGAGTCTCTCAATACCGGCTTGCCTCAAGGAGTAGAACTCAAAAATGACCTTTTCCGTCAGGAGTGGTTCATTAATGCAGGGTTGAGCAATGTCTTGGAGGCTCTGCGTGATGGGACGATCCTCGTGATTATTATCCTCATTCTGTTCTTGATGAATGTAAGGATTACCTTTATCACGCTCACGGCAATTCCACTAAGCATTCTCGTTACGGTTATTGTATTTCGTTTCCTTGACTTGTCGGTAAACGTGATGACGCTTGGAGGTATCACAGTTGCTATCGGAGAACTGGTAGATGATGCTATCGTCGATGTAGAAAATGTTTCCAAGAGACTTAGAGAATGGCGACGAAAAGGTTCTACCGGCGCATCCATCATGGAAGTAGTGTTTAAAGCTTCCAGTGAGGTTCGTAACTCAATTGTCTATGCGACAGTGTTAGTGGCGGTCGTGTTCTTGCCAATTTTCTTTATCCCGGGCGTCGAGGGTCGCTTACTTTCGTCCTTGGGAGCTGCATACCTGATTTCACTAATCGCGTCATTAGTGGTCTCTCTTAGTGTAACTCCGGTACTATCTTCTTACTTATTGGCCAAGGGCTCAAGCAGGGGCCATGAAGAAGAAACGCGACTGGTGAGAGCTATCAAGCAGAAGATTGGACCGATGATTCTCTGGAGCATTCATAATGTAAAGTTCGTGTTGATTGGAACAGTTGCGACTATGGGCATTGCAGGAGTTCTCTATTTCTTGGCTGGCAAAGAAGGAATACCGCCATTCAATGAGGGCTCGGCAACAATTTCAGTAGTCATGCCAGTAGGCACCGATCTCAATACCTCCAATGAGTTTGCTTCCAAAGTTGAAGATGCTATGCGTGAGGTTGAGGGGGTTAGACGCGTCAGCCATATCACCGGACGTGCCGGTGCTGATCCTCATGACAGCGGTGCAAATACAAGCGAAATTCAAGTTGTATTTGAACCAGGCCTAGAGGGAGAATCAGAGATATTATTTAAGGAGTTGCAGAAAGTTCTTGATAGATTTCCCGGAGCTGACTATAGCTTGGGACAACCGATTACTCACCGAGTTGAAGAATTATTGTCCGGTGTCCGTGCACCAATCGTCATGAAAGTTTTTGGTGATGATTTGGTCACGTTGCGACAAACAGCAGAGCAGATACAGAGCGAGCTTGCAAAACAGCCAGGTGTCAAAAATCCACAGGTGCAAAAAGAAGTTATGGTTCCAGAATTCCGTATCTATCCTGATCGAAATAGATTAGCCGAATACGGTGTGTCCAGTGGTGAAGTAGCTGAAGAGTTGGAACAGGGATTACTGGGTCAGAGAATCGGGCAAGTTCAGCAGGGACCGGCACGTATTGATGTTGTAGCCCGGTATGACCTTTCTTCCCGTGGGAACTCGGATGCTTTGCGCGATCTGTCACTCCCATTTACCGGTGCTGAATCCTTGGGAGGTGCGGCAGATATCAGGCTCGATGCTGGTCGCAACCGATTTAGTCACGAGGGTGGTAAACGTATTCTGGTGGTTAGCGCCAACTATCAAGGTTCGGACATTGTAGGAGCTGTCGAAAACGTAAGAACGGTAATGAGCTCTAAAAAATTACCGACTGGGCAAACAATCTCTTACGAAGGGACATATAAAAGCCAGAAGGAAAACAGTAGAAGATTGACCGTCCTATTTGGGCTGGGGCTGCTGTTGATTTTCGGTATTCTTTACAAGGCATTTAGGTCCACACCATTGGTGTTGCAGATAATGCTTAATATACCAACGGTGTTTATCGGTGGTATTGTGGGAGTGTGGATTACTGGCGGTGTAATTAATCTTGCTCATTTAGTCGGGTTCATATCTCTTGCTGGTATCGTTTCTAGAAACGGAATCATGTTGCTGGGTAAGTGCTTACAGTTGGTGCAAAAGGATCAGGAACCATTCAGCCCTGAAACAATCCTTAAAGCAACACTGGATAGAGTTGTTCCGGTTCTGATGACTTCTCTTGTTACTGCTCTTGCATTAATTCCTCTTATGCTAGCCGGTGGTGAGCCTGGCAAGGAATTATTGCACCCGTTAGCTGTCGTTATATTCGGTGGCCTAGTATCTTCTACGGCGATTTCGCTATTCTTGACTCCGGCAGTTTTCTATCGATTTGGTAAGAAAGCTGCTATGCAATCAGAAGTGGACACTAGTGGATTCTAAATAGCTATCCGCACAAAAACACACCGCAAGGTGTGTTTTTGTTTTGGCTCCGGGACCTGGATTCGAACCAAGATAGCATGCTCCAGAGGCATGAGTCCTACCATTAGACGATCCCGGAATTGTCAGCCTACAACCTGACCTTCGAACTCAGCGGCAAGAGCCGCTGCTTCGGGGCTGACTACGTCAGGCGTACTCTGTTGTACCATAGTGACAGACGAGCAGTCAAGGTCAGCGCGCTCTGCAAAGAACGTAGCAAAAAACTCCTCAGCAACGAATTTGATCTTCGGTTCGCGGAGTTTGTCTGCGTGCAGTGCGAAGCCACATTCGAGACGCAATTTGTTCCCTTCGATCGTTGTGGGAACGGCCATGCGTAGGAGCAGCATTGTCGAAGGGTTCTTCTCACCCACGAATTCCAAGAACTTATTCCAACGAGATTTGATGTTGTCGAGTGTGAGCGTGAGCGGCGCGTTGGATAACGGTGTTCGTGCTGTGGAGGATGTGGTGCTCGTGGACGCTGCTGGAGCAGGTGGTTGTGGTGCTGGTGGAAGCGCGCGAGATGATCCAGCGTCGCTGGTAGACGCTACAGACGCAGCAGGAGCCGTTGTGAACTGGGTTGGGGATACAGAGGAGGTCTGATGCACTACAGGAGCAGCCTGAGGTGCATCGTTGCAAAGCTCCACAATGGCAATCTCAATAGGCAATTGCGGCAGTGGTGCGGTGTTAATAGCAATGCGAGCCTGAAGTAATGTGGTGAGCGCAGTAGTGATGCGCGTTGGTGTGAATGTCTTTGCAAGTGCACCAAGTCGCGCGAGTGATTCTTCGTCGAACCGCGCACGCTCTTCTTCCATGACAGCACGGTGCATTGCGAGGAGCACCAGACGTGCCACATCAATGAGTTGGTTGGCGAACCCGTGGAATTCTGTTGCGTTGTCAGCAAGTGAATCAACAACGGCAAGTCCAGCCATAGCATTGTGGCTGCCGATGGCCTCAAGAATAGCAATGGCTTCTTTGTATGCAACGCGTGGCAAAATATGTTCACACTCGGCCATGGTGATAGGGCCATCGGTGAGCGAGAGTACTTGGCCGAGGAGGCTCTCTGCATCACGAAGGCAGCCATCAGCGTTGCTGGCAATTTGTGCGATGACATCATCGGCGACTTCGCGTGATTCACTCGTGGTGATCGTGCGCAATTTCTCTACGATGAGTGCGTGTGGTACGCGGCGAAATACATATTCTTCGCAGCGCGAACGGATCGTGGCGAGCAATTTGTCGATCTCTGTGGTCGCAAGAATGAAGAGCGCGTGTGCTGGCGGCTCCTCGAGCGTCTTCAGAAGTGCGTTGAATGCGCTCGTCGAGAGCATGTGCACTTCATCAATAATGAAAACTTTGTACCGAGATTGCGTGGGGAGGAACCGAGCATTCTCAATAATATGTTCGCGCACCATGTCTACGCCTGTGTGGCTTGCTGCGTCGATTTCGATAATGTCGATTGCTTGTCCACCAGCAAATGCAACGCACTGTGGGCACGTCTCACATGGCTCTGCAGCGTCAGCGCGTCCTGTGCAGTTGGCAGCCTTGGCCAGCAGGCGAGCTGATGTGGTCTTGCCCACACCACGAGGACCAGTGAAGAGATAGGCGTGCACGAGTGCGTTGCGGCGCAATTCATTGGTGAGGGTCTTCACCACATGATCCTGACCTACAACATCAGACCAGCGCAGTGGACGGTATTTGCGGTAGAGTGTCTGTGCCATAGGAGGAAGTATTACGGTTGATGAAAGATACATTCAACAGCAGCCCACGTGCTAAAGCTGTCGCGCGGCACGAGTACTACAGCGGTGTGTCCATGCGCGCCACGATGATACGTCACTGCAGCAGTTAGGACGCGATATTCTACGTTGTCAGTGATAACCGTGAAGGATCCGTCATCGTGCTTCACGAGTTTGCCCATTTTGCGATCGCGCTCTACTGGACCGGTCTGCTTGTACATGAGCTCGCCGGTAGGGAGAATAGTGACCTTGAGGAGATCGCCTTCTACGAGCTTGGATTTGGACGCGTAATTGGTAGGGACTGGGTAGTTCTGTCCGTCAGCGCCGATCATTTCTTCGCCATTGAATACTCCTTCGTGGACGGTGAGCTCTAGTGTCGACTTCGGTGCCTCGTGGACTGGCGACATGGTTGGTGGCCGACCGTGGGTTGTCACAGTTGGTAGACCCACAGGGGAGTGTGGATGATTGTCTCGTGTCTGATCGCTGGCAAGAATTTCTCGAACGCGAGCGAGGCGCTCTTCGATTTCGTGAACGAGCGTGTGCAGTTGTGTGAGTCTGTCTGGCTGCTGCGGCTCTGGCGCAGGAGCTGGCGTGGGTGCAGTAACTTCGGGCGCAGATTGCGGCACGGGAGCGTTGGGAAGTTGTGGAGGAAAGAAGTCCGAAGAACGGCTGTGCAACAAGTTGCCAAGCGAATCCATAGCGTTGAGTTAAAAGAAGTACAACTAGAGTTTCGATTCAGTGAGCGGTTGAGGTGGCATGGTCATGGAGCCCAACTGGCTGCGTTCCATGATATCTTCCTCAACCATCGCGCGGTCCTTGCCGTATTTGAGACGGGAGAGCTGCTTGAGCATATCCGCGTATTCGTTGTTCTCTGGGAGCGGTGCGGTCGTAGCCATATTAAATGGCTTTGCAGCGGTGTTGTCAATCAACAGTTTCACGTATGCAGTGTACTGCTCCACGTTAATGAGGTCATACGCTGAGAAAACAGGTGCAAACTCCTTTTGTAATAGGTCAGCATCTTCTGGACCAATACGAAAGGCCGCCATGGTTCCGACGTTACCAAGCACCGCATCGCGAATCGACGTGTCATTCTTGCCACTCTCGACGAGCTGTCCCATGTATTGGTGAGCAATGGTGAGATTGAGTCGGTATTTGCGTGCTTCAGACAGGATCGTGGAGATCGAATCAGTGATGAAGTTCTGGAATTCGTCGATGTAGAGATAGAAGTCATGACGCTCATTCTCAGGCAGGTCTGCGCGCGAGAGTGCAGCCATCTGTAACTTCGCAACAATGATGAGTCCGAGGAGTTTGGCATTCATTTCACCTGTAGTTCCCTTGGAAAGGTTCACAAGTAAAATCTTTTTGTTGTCCATTACTTCGCGGAAATCAAATCCTGAGTGTGGTTGACCAATGATGTTGCGCAACATTTCGTTCTCCACGAATCGTCCGACCTTGGATACGAGATAGCCAAGCATTTCGGACTTGTGGAAGTCTGATGTCTTTGCCATTTCCTTTTCCCAGAATGCGCGCACGACTGGGTCCTTGAGCTTTGCAACCCAGGTCTTCGAATACGCTTCGTCAGAGAACATGCGGGGGATCTCGGCAATGGTTCCTGGATTCTCAATGTCGGCCATGAGCGTGAGCATGACGTTGCGCATCTGGTGCTCGAACATTGGTCCGATCATCTCAGGTGGGAACAGCTTGTAGAAGATCGCGATCATTTCTTGTACAAGGAAGTCCTTCTGGTCCTCGGTCTTTGCTTCGAGCATGTTGAGTCCAATAGGGCGGTCGAGATCTGACGGACAGAAGTACACCACATCATCGATGCGATGCTCTGGGATGTTGGCGAGAATGTGTTGCACGAGATCTCCGTGTGGATCTACGACACACACACCTTCGCCATTGTTGATATCCTGAATCGCCATGTTCTCGAGGAACACGGATTTACCAGAACCGGATTTACCGATGGTGTAGAGGTGGCGACGTCGATCTGATCGCTTGATGCGCACTTCGCTCTCTACGCCGCGATACACAACCTTGCCCAGCGTGATTCCTTCCTTCGGCATGTTCTGTGGTGGTGGTGCCTTGCGTGCGCCCAGCCAAACAATGTTCGGTGTCTCAATAGTAGGAAGTGGTGGGTGCCAGAGCGACGCCATTTCCTCAGTGTTGAGTACGAGTCTGCGACGTTCGGTGAACGCTCGATAAATAAAATCCTCGATCGCCATGGACTGAATGCGGGGCACGAGCGCTTTGAATGAGTTGCCGTACGAGTAGTTGTTGAACTGCCCAAAGGCGCTCACGATTTGGTCGAGGTATTGTCGCGCGCGTTCGTCGTTTTGTGCAGCAACAACTACACGAATGTTCACATCGAGTCCGGCCTTGGACATCTTGTGGTCAATGCGCTTGACCATCTCGTCTTCAGACGCGGTCATGTGGTATTGCTGTGGTGTTTGTTCTTGCTTGCTGCCACTGATCATCGCACCTGCCATATGGGTGAGTGCGCCAACGCCGTCATTGTGCTGCGTGAGGTATTTGCCTTTTTGGAGTTGGGTGATGATGGACTTCGCACGCTTGCGCCATTGCTTCTTGCTGGAGCGGACCACAAATTGAATAGCAGCGCCGTCGGTCTTGTCGATTTTTGCCAGTGGGTTGGTGAGGCCTGAGAGAGGGTCGCTATCTTGCTCCTTGAATGATTTGATGGCAAAGGGGAACTCGCGTGTCATCGTGATGTACGCGCCGAGAATCGAGCTCTTGGGCGAAAAGAAATTGTAATCCTCTTCGCGATCAATCTGCGCTGATGGGAACTGCGCGTGGATTTGTTGGATGAGGAACGATTCTAATGTGCGCGGCACGACGCAGTAGAAATAAATATTGCCACCGCGCGAAACAATTTCGAAACTCACGTGATCTTCGCGGCCTCGAAGCCACGCCATGATGCCGCGCTGCGCACGCAGTCCGCCGATGGTTGCGAAAATGGTTTCCATCACAGCAATATCTTGGCGCAGATACTCCACGGATTGCATGGTGGTGGATTGTTGCTGCTGATCCTTCTTCTCCTTCGGTACGCGAATGAGTAGAGTGCTCATGGTGAGACTCACCGTGCGGTGATGTCGTGTGCGCAAGAAGATGCGGAGCAAAAAGAGCGCACCAGCTGCCATGAGCAGTGATGCTACAGCAATAAGGACGTTGATGAGCAGGTCAGCAGCCGTGAGTGTCTGGGAAGTGTCCATGCAAAAGGAGCGTTAGAATTGTCCACCAAGAAGCAGGATTTTCTCGGCCTTGATCTTGGATTCTTTTTCGAGGAAAAATCGATTCACACCGGGGATCATGCGGAGCCAATCACTAATCAAACTCAGTACCTTCTTCATTTGCACGATTCCTGACTTGATGATTTGGCGGATGGCAGCAGTCACGCGTTCTCCAGCAGTTTTGAATTTGTTTTGCTGCTCAGGCGTCATCATGGTGAATGATTCAGCGAGATTTTCTTCGAGGATTTTCTCGATGTCACGTGTGAGCGGGTCCTTGGAAGCACGAACGTCGGTTGCGGATGGTGCTTGTGGCGCTGTTGGCGCAACGGTGGGCGCTGCAATAGTGTGGTCGGGGATTGCATCAATATGTTCAGAACTCAATTCCTCAGTAAGCGATTCTGATTCTTGGTGCGGATGGAGTTCAGAACCCAAATTCTCAGGTGGTTCGCCGATGCGCTCTGGTGGAATAGGTTCAGCACCCAGCGTTGTTTCGTGCTTTGGCAATGTATTGAGTACGTCTTGCATGGATGGCATACAAGGACAAGTATAGCACAAAAAAGACGAAACCCGCACATCGTATGATATGCGGGTTCGGTTGCGGCAGACGTCGCAGTGTGCGGCGTCTATGGCGCGTTGTTGATCAGCCGGTGCGTGGCGAAGCAGGCCTTCCTGCCGTTCTCGCCCTCCTTGCACTGGAATGTTGGGATCGTGCCCAAATCGGTCGACGAGTTCGCGCGCTTGTACTGCTCTTCGCAGTCGTTCGCGTTCTCGCATTCCGGTGCAGCCAGTGGCAAGCCGCCAGGCTTGTTCTCTCGAACAGGTGCTGGCTGCTGCTGTGCGAGCGGCACCTTGTCAGAACTAGAAGACTGGTCGTACGCCCTCAGGCCGATGAGGAGCACTAGAGTCAGAAACAAAATGAGAGGGATGCGGCTGGTCTCGCTTTCCATGTGTAACTCCGTGAGTTAGTTGTTGTTGCACGGGACAGGGACAACAATACATACCACGTTTTGTGGGGTATGTCAAGTATATCGCGTTTTGGGCCAGTACTAGCGTGTGCTCACTTCTTGGCCAGTAGGAGTGTCCTTGACCACATATCCGCGAGCGAGGAGCTCGTCGCGTAGGCGGTCTGATGCTGCGAAGTCGCGGCTCGATCGTGCGAGCGCACGTGCGTCGAGGATGCCTTGGATATCTGCGGGGAGTTCTTGTGTGCTTGTAGGCTTGCTCAGATGTGTTGCAACGCGCGTGCGCAAGTTGAGACCGAAGTATGCGTCGTCAGCGGCAAAAATAGCCTCTGCAATACGCGCATCAACAGCGCCCTTCTTGCCAATCGCTTTCCAGAGCAGTGCGATGGCCTTGGGTGCGTTGAGATCATCTTGCATTGCTGCGGTGATCGCCTTGGAGAGTTTGCTCTCTGCGCGGTTGCTCGCTGGAGCCTGTGCAAGTCGTTCGACGAGATTGCGTAGTCCTGTTGCTGCAGCTTCGACTGCTTCCCAAGAGAATTGTAGTTGCTTGCGATAGTGGGTCTGCAACAAGAAGTAGCGATAGTCAATCGGGTCCAACCCGTGATCGCGTACGTCGGCGATGCGCAAGAAGTTGCCTTGCGACTTTGCCATCTTCGCACTATTGATTTGGAGGAATTCGCCGTGCATCCAAAACCGAGCGAACGGCTTGCCTGTGACTGCTTCGCTTTGCGCAATCTCGTTGGTGTGATGGATGGTGATGTGATCCACGCCGCCACAGTGGATATCAAGTGTTGTGCCGAGATATTTCATCGCCATAGCAGAACACTCAATGTGCCAACCAGGGAATCCGACGCCCCATGGCGAGTCCCACTCCATTTGACGCTTGGCGCCACCATCGGATGGTGAAAATTTCCAGAGTGCGAAATCAGTCGCGTTGCGTTTCTCTTCGCTTGCACTCACACGTGCTCCTTTGTGGAGTCCTGCGAGGTGCTTCTTGCTCATGAGCACGCCATACTTCTTCCATGTCGCAGTGTCGAAATAAATACCGTCGCTCGTGCGATAGGTGTGTCCCTTCTTTTCGAGCTTCTTGACCAGCGCAATCTGTTCCTTGATGTGGTCTGTTGCCAGCGTGTAACGCATTGGCGGCAATATGTTGAGCGCGGCAACGTCTTGCTGAAATGCCTCGGTGTAGAATGCGGCGAGTTCCCAGATGCTTTTGCCAGTGGTGAGTGCTGCGCGTTCCATCTTGTCATCACCATCATCGGAGTCGTTGGTGAGATGTCCAACATCGGTGATATTCATGATGTGGCGCACGCGAAGATCGCTCGCAAGAAGTGTGCGCTTGAGCAGATCTTCGAACACGAACGTGCGCAAATTGCCGATGTGCATGTAGTTGTACACCGTCGGACCGCAGGTGTAGAGCGTAGCAACGCCGGAGCGCTGTGGACGGAAGAGCTGCTTCTTGTGTGTGAGGGTGTTCCAAAGTCTGATGGGCATATGCGCCATCCTAGCATCTCGCGGCGCAGGCGCAAAGTGTGGTATACTCTTTCGCGTATGGGACTTTTTGCCAAAACAAATACCAACGTGCTCGGTGTGGATATTGGCGCTCGCGGCGTCAAGATGGTTGAGCTCATCAAATCTGGGACGCGACCACGACTGGCTACGTACGGTATTGGCGACGTCTTTGATGCTGCCGTGCATCAGCGTGCAGGAACTGCAGAGGAAGAAGCGCGTTCGGTTGCGCTCTATGCGCAGCGTCTGCGCAAGGTGTATGACGCGTGCGGCGCGCGTGCAACAATCGCAAGTGCGAGTCTCCCTGTGTCACAGGTGTTCAGTGTTGTCGTGCGTGTGGCCGAGTCTGATCCAGAATCCATGCGTGCAGCAGCGCAAGCACAGGCAACCAAATTATTACAATACGATCCGAAGGATATTGTGCTCGATACGCGTCTCATGGATGAGCGCATTGCAGATATGACAGCCGAGGGAACGCCGGGCAAGAAATCCAAATCTCGTGAAGTGCTTGTGATTGCAACACTCAAGTCGATTGTTGAGCGCTATAGCAAGATTTTTTATCAAGCGAATATTGCGCTGGAGAGTCTCGAGACTGAGGCGTTTGGTCTCATTCGATCGCTTGTTGGGACTGACCCTGCGACAACAATGATTGTGGATATTGGATCGAAGCGAACAAATTTCTTCATGGTGGAGCGCGGAGTGCCACGTACACAACGCAGTATTGAGATCGGTGGACTCACGTTCACAACAGTGATTCAGGATATGCTCTCGCTCAGTCAAGAAGACGCAGAGCAGGTCAAGAAAGATATGAGTCATTCGTCGTCGCCTGAGACACAGCGCGTGATGCGCGAACTGCTCGAGCGAACGGTTCAGCCGATTGTGAAAGAAATGCAGTATGGATTCTTGCTTTTCTCCGAACAAGTACAACGCGAGAATGCCAAGCCAGAACGTATTATTCTCACGGGTGGATCATGTGGTGTGGCGCAGCTCAGTGAGATGTTGGAAGATCATTTCTCGATTAAGACGTCAATTGGGGACCCGTGGGCGCGTGTGCTCACGCCGTCTGCGCTCAAGCCAGTGCTCGACTCTTTTGGTCCGCGTATGAGTGTTGCAACTGGACTTGCGCTGCGGCTTGCGCTGTAATGGAGTGGTATGCCCCGGCAACCACGTATTTCCAAGGCTCCAGTCAGTGCAGAACCACCGGCATCTCGCCGTGTGTTGTTGGTAGAGCCTGACGCCATGCTTGCAGCATTGTTCAAACGTCGACTCACTGAAGTGTTTGGTGTGACGGTTGATACAGTACTTACGGTGCGGCGAATGCACGAGCAGCTCAGTCGTCGTCAGTATCGACTCGTGGTCGCTGATATGAGTCTCAATGTTGCAACAGCCATAGCTGCTATTAAGTCTCATGGTGCAGCTGCTGTGGTGACAACGCCAGGTGCGTCACCAGCAGACGTGCAGGAGCTCACCGCAGCGGGAGCGGATGCGATTATGATTACTACTCACTGCACGCCAGATGGCGTCGTGTCATTTCTGCGAAAATTTCTTTAATGGATATGCGTATGCGAAATCAACAAGGGTTTACATTGATTGAACTGCTCGTGGTTGTGGCAATTATCGGCGTGCTGAGCACTCTGGCAGTGGTTGCACTCGGAATGGCGCGCGAAACATCTCGCGACAAGGCGCGACTTGCAGATTTGCAGGTAGTGCACGCGGGCCTGGAGTTGTACTTCAATAAGAAGAAGGAATATCCACACGCCGATGCGCCGATTACGATCGGTTCTGGTGAAGTACTCTATATTTGTGACGATGGCGAAGATGGATTTGCAAAGGAGGCGACACAGTGTACTAATCAAGATCTCAAGATGCGCATTCCAATGGCGCCAACAGGCACGCGTGAGTATCAGTATGAATCCAAGGAGCCATACACGTCGTATACGGTGCGTGCAGAGCTCGAAGGTGAGGTCAATGGGATCTCTGGTGTGGTCACCATTACGCCAGCAGGCACGGTACAGTGATGCGCTAATGCGTTGCGAATATGTCAGAGAAGGAAGCACACGAACGAGCAGCAAAGTTGCGAGCAACGATTGAGGATTTGCGTCATCGGTATCACGTACTCAATGATCCGGCGGTAACGGATACGATGTACGAGTCGTTGTTGCGCGAATTACACGATCTCGAATCACAATTCCCAAGTGTGCACGATGCGCAGTCGCCGACACTGCGTATTGCAGGCAAGCCACTGGATGCATTTCGCAAAGTGCAACACAGCGTGACACAGTGGTCGTTCAATGATGCATTTGACGAGTCGCAGGTTCGCGATTGGGAAGAGCGCATTGTGCGCATGCTCACGAAGGAGCTCGGTGAGAAGCCGAGTGATTTGTCGTATGTGGCGGAGCTCAAGATTGATGGCTTGCATATTGTTTTCACGTATGAGAAGGGGCAATTGGTGACGGCGGCAACGCGAGGAGATGGAACTATCGGTGAGGATGTAACAAATAATATTCGCACGATCGCGAGTCTCCCATTCCAGTTGCGACGACCACTTGATCTCACGGTTGAGGGCGAGGTGTGGTTGCCCGCGCATGAGCTCACTCGTATTAATGAGGAGCGGGTTGCTGCTGGTGAGGTGCCATTTGCAAATCCGCGTAATGCGGCAGCAGGGGCGATTCGGCAACTCGATCCTGCAATTGCTCGCTCGCGCAAGCTGGATGCGTATATTTATGATATTTCGGCAGGTGAGGTGTTGCCTGCATCACAGGAGGAAGAGCTCTCTGTGCTCGAGGAATTGGGATTCAAAGTCAATCCACATCGTCAGCGTTGCACTACGATTGATGAAGTGCTTGCGTATTGGCGCACGTGGGAGCAGCAAAAGCATGCCGAGGCATATTGGATTGATGGCGTGGTGATCAAGGTGAATGAGCGCAAGTATCAAGAACTGCTCGGCTACACAGGTAAGGCGCCGCGTTGGGCAGTGGCCATCAAGTTCGCTGCAGAACAAGTCACAACACAGCTCAAGGAAGTCCACTGGCAGGTTGGACGCACAGGAGCGGTGACTCCTGTTGCGACGTTCGAACCTGTCGCGGTTGCAGGAACTACCGTCACACACGCGACACTCCACAACATGGATGAGATTCGACGACTCGATGTGCGCATCGGTGACACAGTTGTGATCGAAAAAGCCGGTGATATTATTCCGAAAGTATTATCAGTGCTCACGAATTTGCGCTCGGGGAGTGAGCGAGTGATCGACGAGCCTGTTGTGTGTCCTGCGTGCGCAACACCGCTCATTCGTCGTGAAGGCGAAGTTGCGATTGTGTGTCCAAATGCATCATGTTTTGCAAAACACTCAGAGAAGTTGCTCCACGCTGTGGGCCGTAGTGCATTCAATATCGAAGGGCTTGGCGAGAAAATTGTTTTGCAATTGATTGATGAAGGACTTGTGAGTGAGCTTGCAGATGTGTTCACGCTCGAAGTGGGTGATCTGATCGGTCTCGAACGGTTCGCTGATACTTCTGCGAACAAACTCATTGCATCAATCGCATCGCATCGACGTGTGTCACTCGCGCGGTTCATTATCGCGCTGGGGATTCGTCATGTGGGGGAGGAGACAGCGTATTTGTTGGCGCAGGAATTCCGAACACTCGATGCACTGCGTGTGGGAACACTCGAACAATTTCTCGCGATTGATGGTATTGGTGAGAAGGTTGCTGATGCGTTAGTTGCGTACTTCAACGATTCACAGGAGAGCGCACGTGTAGACGCGTTGCTCGCAGCTGGTGTTGTGGTGGAATCTGCAACTGCGCAGACGCGACAGACCACAGGACCCCTCGTCGGCAAGGTGATCGTATTCACTGGAACACTTACGACAATTACGCGTGATGAGGCGAAGGTCCGAGCACGTGAACTCGGCGCAACCGTGAGCGAGTCAGTGAGCAAAAAGACGGACTTTGTCGTAGCAGGTGATGCAGCAGGAAGTAAGTTGGAGAAAGCGCAAAAGCTCGGTGTTCGCGTGCTCACTGAAGAAGAATTTACAAAAATGGCTCAATAAATTTGCTCTGCATAATTCTTCGTTCTGGCTCTTTTGTCAACGGGATTCCTGTGCTACACTGGAGCCATGGAATTGACGCCTGATCACATCCGTTCGATCGCTGCGCTTGCGCGGTTGTCGCTCACGGACGCAGAAGTCGAGAAATACCGCGAGCAGCTTGCGGGAGTTTTTGCGTATATGGAAGTGCTCAATGAAGTGGATACTGAGGGGGTTGAGCCAACAGGCCAAGTCTCCGGACTTGCTGATGTCTTGCGCCCCGACCGAGTTGTAGAAACCGACGCAACAACGCGTGCGGCACTCATCGCGCTCTTCCCAGAGCGTGCAGGAGATGCGCTTGTTGTGCCACCTGTTTTGTAAGTATGCGAACGATCCGAGAAGTAAGCCAACTCTTGCAGGACAAAAAAATTTCCTCTGTCGAACTCACGACAGAGTATTTGGCGCGTAACGCGAAGCTCGGGCCAGTACTCAATGCAAATATTACGGTTGCTGATGAGGCGGCGCTTGCAATGGCGCGTGCGGCTGATGCGGCGATCGCTAGCGGGGATGCGCATCCGCTCACCGGTGTACCATTTGGTGTGAAAGATGCGATTTGTACGCGAGATATTCTGAGCACTGGTTCTGCGCACATGCTCGACTCATATGTTGCTCCGTATGACGCCACAGTTATTGCGCGATTGCGTGGGCGTCATGGAGTACTAGTGAGCAAACATAATTGCGATGGATTTGGTCACGGGGCAAGTAACGAAAATTCGCATTTTGGGCCTGTGAAGAATCCGTGGGACCTCACACGCGTTCCTGGTGGAAGCTCTGGTGGTTCTGCAGCAGCAGTTGCTGCGGATTTGTGCGTCTACGCGATTGCAGAGGACACGGGTGGATCGATTCGCTATCCAGCGTCGCTCAGCGGCATTGTCGGATTTCGTCCAAGCTATGGTCGCAATTCGCGCTACGGCATTATGCCGATGGCGTCATCGCTCGATGTAGTTGGGCCGATGGCGCACACGGTTGAGGATATCGCGATTCTCATGGAGACAATGGCGGGACTGGATCCACACGATGCAACATCTGTGCCTGATGTTGTTCCTGCGTATGCGAAGGAACTCGATGGACCTGTTGCTGGAATGCGTATTGGTATTCCGAAGGAGTACTTCGGTGATGGTATTGCGCCTGATGTTGCAGCAGCGGTGCAAGGTGCGATCAAAGAAATGGAGCAACTCGGCTGTACAGTGCACGAAATTTCGTTGCCGCATACCAACTACGCCATCGCGACGTACTATGTGTTGGTGCCATGTGAAGATAGCAGCAACCTCGCGAGACTCGATGGGATGCGTTATGGCACACGTGGAACTGGATCGCTCAATGATACCTATATTAGCGCGCGTAACGCAGGATTCCCGGATGAGGTGAAGCGTCGCATCATGATTGGAACCTATGCTTTATCTGCGGGACATTACGAAGCGTACTATCGCAAGGCGCAACAAGTGCGCACACGCATTATCGAAGACTTCACGCACGCGTGGAAATCTGTAGACATGATTCTCACACCAACGGCACCGATTACGGCTTTCAAGATTGGAGAGAAGGCTGCAGATCCGCTCCAGCTCTATCTCGCAGATATTTTTGTTGCTCCTTCGTCGTTGGCTGGTGTTCCTGCGCTGTCGGTTCCTTGCGGATTCGATCGTGATGGGTTGCCTATTGGTATGCAGCTCATTGGGCCGCGTATGGCAGAGTCGCGAGTATTACAATTGGGCCATCAGTATCAGCGCGTGACTGATTGGCACACGCGTGTTCCGAATCTCGACTAAGTTCTTATGCCCCGCAAATCAGCTCCTTCCCTCCCGCCGTTGCCACCGCCACAAGATGCGTTGTCTTTTGCGTATCAGCATCCCTTCTCGCAATACCGAGATACGTGGCGGATATTCCGTATCATGTCCGAGTTCATTGAAGGGTATCAGTTCTTGAACTCGTTTGATCGTGCGGTCACAGTACTTGGTTCTGCACGACTCCACGATCCACATCATCGCTGGTATCGTGAAGCACGAGAGCTGGGCAAGCTCCTTGCCAAGAACAAATTTGTAACGGTGACAGGTGGTGGTCCCGGTATTATGGAAGCTGCCAATCGCGGAGCAAAAGAGGCCCGTGGTGAATCAGTGGGACTCAACATTGAGTTGCCGCACGAGCAGCGCATCAATCCGTACGTGGGCAAGTCCACGGCGTTTCATTATTTCTTCACGCGCAAGGTGATGCTCACAGCACCGTCACGCGCATTTGTGTATTTCCCGGGAGGGTTCGGTACGCTCGATGAGTTGTTCGAGGCGTATGACAACATGAACATTGGCAAGATGCCAGCTGCACCGCTGATTCTCATTGGTCGTGAGTATTGGGAACCAATTGTTCGGTTTCTTACGCAACAAGCGAAGGGCAAGATCCATGCAATAACGCCCAAGATTCTGGCACAGCTGCAAGTAGTGGATAGTGCAAAGGAAGCGATTGAGATTATCAAGAAGCAGAATGTAAGTGCGCCGCTTTGCGAGCTGTCACACAACCTCTTTGATTGCGGGAGCAATATTAACTGGCGCATTTTCCGGATCATGGCAGAACTTGTGGACGGGTTCGAGTTCCTCACCACACTCTCCAATGATGTAACAGTGCTCGGAAGTGGGGAAGTGTCTACCGCATCTCCGTACTACGAAGCTGCGTATCATCTCGGTCGGGAGTTGTCGTCCAAAAAATATACAGTGGTGAGCACGGGAGGGATGGGAGTCATGGAAGCAGTGAGCAAGGGTTCTCGAGATGTGGGTGGTAATCCTGTGGGGATCACAATCAAATTCAACGGCGAGGAGCGTGTGAATCAGTATATTCACAAGAGTGTGAGCTTCGAATTCCCATTTACTCGCAAGGTGATTCTGACGGCGCCTAGTCAAGCATTTGTTTTCTTCCCTGGTGCGCTTGGAACGCTGCATGAGTTGTTCGAGCTCCTCACGTTGCAACAGAACAACAAAATGGCGCGCGTTCCTATTATTCTCTATGACACGGCATATTGGGGTCCAATGGTGGCGTTCATGCGCGATGTGCTCGCAGAGAAATTCCAGACGATTTCTGTGTCTGATCTCAAGTTGATTACTGTCGTAGACACGGTAGAAGAAGTGTTTGCTGCACTTGCAAAAAAGACAGTGAAAAAACCAAAGACGAAGAAGGTATGATTCCGTACTTTGCGTGGCACACGATTGCGTTGGGGCCACTGACGTTGCATGTGTGGGGACTGCTCGTTGCACTGGGTGTCGTTGTGTCACTTCTCGTATTACGGTGGGATGCAAAGCGTCTGGGCAAAGATGCGTCATCATGGGTGGATCATGCAATTGCGATCATTATCGCAGGGTTTGTCGGTGCACGATTAGGACATGTATTGTTCTATGAGCCTGCGCAGTATCTCGTTGATCCACTTGAAGTGTTGCGTGTGTGGCATGGTGGCATGTCGTCCCTTGGTGGATTTGTTGTAGCTGCGGGCTACGGGATATGGAGATTGCGCAGAGCGCGCGTGGATGTGCATGCATTTGCCGAAGCAGGAGCCCTGGCGTTGCCACTGGGTTGGATGGTTGGACGCATTGGATGTTTTCTCATCCATGATCATCCAGGAACGCTGACGCATTTTGCACTTGCCGTGCGCGAACCTGGGGATTGGGGTGACGCTGGGTGGGGCAGGCACGACCTAGGACTCTATGATGCGATTGTTGCTGCGGGCATCGCAGTGATCGTCGTGTTCCTGCGCGCACAGGGATGGCTGCGTGGGTGGCATATGCTGGTTGTGGTCGCAGTGTACGCGGTAGCGAGGTTCTTCTTGGACTTCCTGCGGGCGACTGATATTGCTGGAGCTGATGTGCGGTATGCAGGGCTCACGCCTGCACAATATGGAACGATCGCAGCTCTTGTGTTGGTCGGGGTCTTCTGGTATAAGAAAGGAACCCAAGTTCGCAAAAAGTAGCAACGCTGGAGGATTCGCCTAGTGGTCTATGGCGCCAGCCTGGAAAGTTGGTTTGACCGAAAGGTCATCGAGGGTTCGAATCCCTCATCCTCCGCAGCACGAACACGCCCAATACGGGGCGTGTTTTGTATTCCTCAACTTGACAAAACCACCAAATGTGCTTACACTCATTCCCTGCACGCGAAGTGCGTTGCAGAACACAATCGGAGGGCATCATGCCATCGAACAACTTCAAGTGGGTGAGTGACAAAGAGTGGCAGGTCTTCGACCGCAGCGGCAAGATCGTGGACGTGCGTGAGGGGATGTTCCCGGGCCCGTACCTCGAGCTCACGGACCCCGAAGTCGGTAGTTGGGTGTACGACCCACGCCTCATCACGGTGGTCGACCGCAAGTTCGTGCAGGATGTGGACTACCACATCCTTGCCCCGTTCCTGCAGGAGCATGACTGGGACATTAGCCTCATCGCGCACGTTGTGCTGTCGCCTCTCGAGGCGCTGCGCATGATCGCCGAAGGGGTGCCACGCAACTTCATCACGCAGGCGACGTTCGAGACGGCGCGTGACGTGGGCAACGACGTCGTGATCGATCAGATCGATTTCCTGCTGTCGGGCAACGTGATTCCGCTGCCAGTGCGGATCATCTCGGAGTTCCAGCGATCGGATCGCGGATACGTCGCTCGCAAGCCCAAAGTGTAATGTTGACGCTGGACAGTTCGACGGTGTAGTCTGGCAGGGAACGACAGTGGTGCGCAGTCGTGACACCACACCATGGGGGAACTGATGCGTCGTGATGAGAAACGGGAGAAGCGCGAGGAAATTCCGAAACCTCCTGTTGCTGGGTGGGGTGAGTATCGAGAAGTGATCGAGATTCACCTTTTCGGATGGGTGATCTGGCACAGGGTTCGGCGTGGCTTCCCAGAGTGGGAGGTGCGTAAACCAGTGGGAATGACAGGCTTCGAAAGTCTGGAGCCACGCCATCTCCCTGAGACTGGAAAAGAGGTGCGTAAGGCCACTACCCTCCGCCCTGGTGTGAAGAGCATCGAGCTCAGCATCAGACATGCGATGCGGCTGATCTGTGATGAAGCAATTACGGAACAGCACTTCAAGCGCGCAAGGATCAATGCAGATGGTGTTCACTTCGACAACGTCAGCATTGTTGGGTCGCTGGGTGAGGCTCCTCTCGTCGTCAACATCGTGGTGCTTCGCCCGTCCGCATTCATCAGGGACGAGACTGCACTGAGCCAGCCGCCAACGGCGCTGGCTGCCTGATCAATTCGCGAACGCGATGCGATCATGACGCCGCTCTACACATCTGTGGGAGCGGCGTTTTCTTATTGACACACAGAGATACGTCGTGTATATTCTATCGTTGCACATACGTGTGCACGAGCATGCGCGAAGCGCAAGGAGGTGATCATGACGATGCAACAATTGTCTGAGGCAGGCCAGAAGCTGCAGCTCTCGCTGATCAAAAAAGGAGTGAAGAAGATCAAGCCGATGGAGATTGGGTTCGCGCTCGATGTCTCCCGCAGCTACATGGACGAACATCAGGATGGAACAACGCAACTCCTCGTGGACGCGCTGGTTCCGTGGGGCGAGGTGTTCGATCCAGATCACAAGATGGACGTGTGCACATTCAGCAACGAAGAACGCAACATGGTGCATCACAAAACGCACCCGCTCACCGTGGCCAGTAGCGATGGTTACGTCAAAAGGCACATCATCAACTGCCAAGGGTATGGAGGAGGGACAGACTTCGCACCAGTCCTGTCTCATCTTCGCAAGATCTTCGGTCAGGTCCCTGAACCAAAGCAGTGGAACGGGCCGAAGCTGTGTGAGCATTTTCTGACGATCGCACCACCCAAGTATCCGGCTCTGGCGCTTGTTGTCACCGACGGGGTCAACAACGACAAGGTTGCAACGCGTATGACGCTTCGAGATGCACAACAACGAGGTGAGCAGATCTACTTCCTCTTCATCGCGGTGCGTCGTGGTAAGGAGGCATTCGAGTTCCTTCATCAGATCGCGAAGGAGTTCGACAACACCGGGCTCGTGATCATCGATCTGCATGAGCTCAAGGTGCTCGTGAGTCAGGGCGTCGAAGCGCTCAACGATCGGTTACTCGGAGCAGAGCTCGTGACGTGGCTCAGTGTCTGAGAGAGACTGCGGCACGAGACGTGTGCCGCAACTGCGCTGTTCTATTGTTGCAACGCAACAGTGGAGCAGCGCTTTTATTTATTGTGCAGCGTGCGTGCCTGCGAGGCGTCCGGTGGCCCAGGATGCTTGGAGGTTGAATCCACCGGTGACTCCGTCAACATCGAGTACCTCACCTGCGAAGAAGAGCCCTGGTCGAAGACGTGATTGCATTGTTGTAGGGTCGACTTCATCGAGCACTACTCCACCAGCGGTGACAAATTCATCACCAGCGCGGCGCGACAAAAATGTCAGAGAGAGTTCGCCGGATAGGAGATGTATGAGACGTTTGCGAAGTTCTTTTGTGAGATTGGCGAGTGTGGTGTCCTCGTGGATAGCTGCGAGTGTGAGGAGTGTACTTGCGAGTCTGCGCGGGAGTGTTTGTGCAAGGAATGTGAGCACGTGCTTGCGACCGTTCTCTTGTGTGGCGCTCAAGAATTGCTCGTCCCAGGATTGGAAATCGCGATCTGCAATGGGACTCCATGCAACAGTGAGTGGTTGTTGCTTGCTGATAGGCGCAAATGCAATGCGTGACGAGAGTGCGAACGTGCTAGGACCGCTGACGCCGAAGTGTGTGAAGAGCATGGGACCATGTACGCGATGCTTGGTGCCATCTACTGTCACGCTCCACTGCGCATCAGGCATACTCAGTCCTGATAATTCCTTGCACCATGACTGCGCCGTCTCAAAGCTGTTGAGTGATGGACCAAGTGGTGTGATGGTGTGGCCAAATGCGCGTGCGAAATCATAGCCGTCTCCAGTAGAACCAGTATGGCGATATGCGTTGCCGCCTGTGGTGACGATGACGGCATCGCAGGAGTAGATTCCTGATGATGCGGTGACGACGAAGTTCGCTCCATCATGGGTGAGAGTGGTGACGCTGTCGCGCAAATGCGTACGCACATCATGCGCGCGAAAAACACGTTCAAATGCACGCACTACATCGTTGCCATCATCTGACACGGGGAACACGCGCAGATCCTCTTCGCATTTGAGCGGTACGCCGTGCTGTTCGAACCAAGAACGAACGCGCGCTGGAGTGAATGCGGTGAGTGCGTGCGACAAGAATTGCGCACCGCGCGTGTATTTGGTCATGAGCACTTTGCGGTCGGTGATTCCTGTGGTCACATTGCAGCGACCGCCGCCGCTGATGACAACTTTGCGCCCGAGTGACGGATTTTTGTCGAACAAATGAATCACATGGTCGGGATGTGATTCGAGAATCGTTGCTGCAGCCATCATGCCTGCAGCGCCTGCACCGATGATCGCAATGGTTCTAGGCATAGGATGCGACGCATGGTAGCATTTGGGAGAACACTGAGCAATACTTGCCAGCATGCGCGCGGCGCGGTAGCATGGAGCTTACTTTATAATCTGTGAACTATGGCAAAACCAGCAGCAGGAGATTCGGTACACGTACACTATACTGGTCGACTCGATGACGGTACGATTTTTGACTCATCGCGTGAGCGTGATCCATTGCTTTTTGTGATCGGATCTGGCCAGGTTATTCCAGGATTTGAACATGCAATTGTGAGCATGGAAGTAGGTGAAAAGCGTGAAGTGCGCATTCCAGCAGCAGAGGCCTATGGTGCAGCACGCGAAGATATGATTGCGACATTGCCAAAGGCACAATTCCCAGCAGACGTTGCGATCGGTCACCAGTTCCAGCTCTCGCACCCAGAAGGCGGTGTGTTGCGTGTCACGGTGAAGGAAATCGCAGATGACATGATTACGATTGATGCGAACCATCATCTTGCAGGCAAGGATTTGATTTTTGATCTCGAGCTCGTAAAGATCGGGGAGTAATACGGAGTATGACTGAGTCACGCCGTCACACGTGGGATCGGCTTTTTCCGGACGCACCTGCGTACCGGTTCTTGCAGTGCGAAAAAGCATTGTTCACAGCTGGAATGAAGTCGTGGGCCGATGTAACTGCGCTTCCCAAGGATGTGCGTGAGACGTTGGTGCGTGAGATGCCATGGTGGAGCGTGCGACCACAACATATTTATAAGAGCAAGCGTGGCGACACGTACAAAGCAGTGCTCGTGGGAGCCGATGATCGACCGTTTGAGACAGTGCTCATGGAGAATGTGCGCGATCAGTGGACGATTTGTGTTTCTTCACAGATTGGGTGTGCGATGCGTTGCACATTTTGCGCGACGGGTAAGATGGGACTCAAGCGAAGCCTATTAGCGGATGAGATCGTTGATCAAATGCGATTCTGGAGACAGTTCCTCGCGAACAAACCGCATTTGCCGCAGCGCATCAGCAATGTCGTGTTCATGGGAATGGGTGAGCCACTCGCCAACTACGATGCTGTGAAGGAAACAGTCAATTTGTGGTTGCGGGAGACTGATATTGGCCCAACTCATATCACAGTGTCGAGTGTAGGAGTGCTCGCGCAACTCGAGCGACTTATTGATGATCCTGAGTGGCCACCAGTGCGCATCGCGATTTCGTTGCACAGCGCCAATCAGCAGCGACGCGAGGAGATTGTACCGACAACGGTGCCAGACTTCCTCAAGAAGCTCTCTGCGTGGTCGCATCGCTATCAAGAACATCATGGTACGCGCAAGCACCATGTGACATACGAGTATGTGTTGCTCGAAGGCGTGAATGATACACCGGAGCTCGCACAGGAGTTGGCGCAGTACATTCGCACCACAGGCGTGAGCAAAGTGAATCTCATTCCGTGGAATCCGGTAGACAAAATTTCTTTTGAACGTTCGACCACTGATCGCATCGAACAGTTCGTTGGTATTTTGCGTGGTGCTGGTGTTGAGGTTACTGTTCGCAAAACCATGGGTGATGATATTGATGCAGCGTGCGGGCAATTGGCGAACACCGAAGCATCCTCAACACAAGAAGTATGAGCGAAGAAATGATGGATCACGTCAATGAACACGACGAAGTTGTGGGGACGTTCCCTCGATCGGAAATCTATTCGCGAAAGTTGCGTCATCGCATTGCTCATGTATTTCTCCTTGATGCGCAGGGGCGCATAGCGTTGGCGCGAAGAGGGAAGGAGATCTCGTACTGCCCTGACCACTGGTGCTCAACAGCAGCAGGACACGTAGCTGCAGGCGAATCGTACGAAGATGCAGCACTGCGCGAAATGCAGGAAGAGATTGGTGTTACGGTGCCACTTACGTTTGTCGGTGTGACGCCGTTTGTGAAGCCTGGAACGTCACATGACAAATTGCTCGGTGTGTACACAGCACAATACGAAGGACTGTTCGTCTGTGATCCTCACGAAGTGCAATATGTGGAGTACCGATCGGTTGAGGAGATTCGTGCTATGCTCCTGAATGAGCAGGAGTTGGTGCATCCTGAGACGCGTGCGCTTTTGCAAAAGTATTTCTTATAAGTATGGCTCAAGAATCAGTTCGTTGTCAGAGTTGCAGTATGCCCATGGATCCGGGGTTCTTCGGATCCAATGCTGATGGGTCCGAAAGTCGCGAATATTGTCGTTGCTGCTACAAAGAGGGCGCGTTCATAGAGCCAGAGCTCACCAAGGCGGCAATGATCGAGAAGATGGAGTCGCATCTAGTCCGCGTGATGCAGTTCACGGATGAGAAAGCAAAGGAAATAGCCAATGAGTTCATTCCACCGCTCAAGCGGTGGCAATAAGAGGCAAAGAATGCTACGCTAGAGGCGTAGTATTTTTTTCGGTTATGCAAAAATCGTCATCGTTGGTGCATGGTGCGTGGTTACTTGCTGGAGTTGTGGTCGTTATTGGGCTCATGGTGTGGTTGGGCAGTCGTAATTCTGCTGGCGAGACAGGCAAGCGTGACACAAGCTCGGTCGAGTCTGTGGATCATACATGGGGACCAGCAGACGCGAAGATCACGATCGTTGAGTATAGTGATTTCCAGTGTCCTGCATGTGCTTCGTATCATCCGGCGATCAAGCAGTTGCAGGCGACGCACGCGGACAAGGTTCGATTCGTGTATCGCCATCATCCGCTCTATGATATGCATCCGTTGGCAGATCTCGCCGCGCGTGCTTCTGAGGCAGCACACACGCAGGGCAAGTTCTGGGAGATGCAGGACAAACTCTTCACCACACAAGGAAGTTGGACGCAACTCTCTGGGAGTGAAGCGACAAATCGATTCGCATCATTCGCTCGTGAGTTGGGGATCAATGAAGAGCAGTTTCGCAGAGATGTGTTGTCTAACGAAATCACTTCGCGCGTGACGCGTGACATGTCTCTGAGCAGACGCGCAGGAGTGACAGGTACACCGACATTCTTCATCAATGGTGAAGTAGCACAATTGTCTAGCAACTATGCAACACTCCGAGCAACCATCGACAGTCTCCTTGCGCAGCAGTCGAACTAGGCAGCTCAGCACCATCGCTGTCGCCCTTGCTGCTGTTGGATTGGCCGATGCGTCCTATCTTGCGGCCAAGTATATTTCGGGCACCGTGGTTCCGTGTGGAATTGGACAGGGGTGTGATGTGGTTACACGCAGTGCGTACGCAGAGATCGCGGGGATTCCTATCGCACTCATTGGTGCGTGTTGGTATCTCGTGCTCATCATCGGCTGGTTCGTGGCGCGTGAATGGGAGAATAGGATTTGGACTATACTCATGGCCTGTTCGACGTTCTTGGGTGCTGCTGCCTCAGTATATCTGGTGTATTTGATGCTCGTGGTGATTCAGGCTGTGTGCACCTATTGTATGTTATCCGCATTTATTCAATTCTCGATGCTTGGCATCGGTATCGCTACGCTCTATGCAGTTCACCATTCCAGCAGAAGTTCGGTTCACGAGTAAGCAGCTCCTCACGCGCGTCGGGTATCACGAGTTCGTTGACCCGAACACTGGGAAGGTCAGCTATATCCGACGTCTGGGCACAGGATTCTATCCTCGGTTCCATGCGTATGTAGAGACGAATGATGGGCAGTTGTCCATTGATATGCATATTGATCAGAAGCATGTCTCGTACGAGGGAAGTGCGGCACACAGTGGCGAATACGTTGGACCACTTCTTGACGCAGAGCGAGATCGTATCCTTGCGGAAGTTGTTACGCCGACAAAGGCATCGTTGCATATTTCTACGACCGCAGAAGCCCCATCGACGCACACGCAGCCTGCACGTACACTTCGTGACAAAATTGGGTTGTAGATAGCGGTATGTTGTGGTATTTCACCGCCCCATTTCGTGCGCTGTCGCCGCTGGTTCGTGAGCGGGGACTGCGGCGCGTGGCTATTATTCCGTGGGTGTTGAGCCTCGTGCTGATTGGGTTCTCCTTGCGATTTGGTATTGGAGAGATCATGCAGTTGGTGCACGATGTGGTGAAATTGTCTGGTGTGTGGGCAATTGTTGCAGCGACGATTCTCACGATCATGTTAGTTGTGACGCTAGCATATTTGTTTATTGTGTTGCTGGTTATTGTTTCTGGACCATTCAATGAGCTGTTGTCGGAGCAGACTGAGGAGTTCTTGCGCCCAACGACTGGTCCAACACTGACATCAGAGGAGCGTCGCAATCGTCGTATTCGCGGTGGGCGAGTGCGGTTGTTGTTGCGCGTGTATGCGTATGCAATTCGCACGGAGATTGTGCGATTAGCGCTCTTTGGATTCGTGAGTTTGTTGCTTTTCCTCGGCTCCTGGTGGAGCGGTGGGTTGGTGTTTTTGGTGCTCAATGGCGTTGTGTCACTCTTTTTCCTTGTGTTTGAGTTCCTGGATTATTCGATGGCTCGACACGATTTCTCGTTTCGGCAGAAGATTGATTTCATTCGTCGCAACGCTCTGCCTTGTGCAGTCTATGGGCTTGGGTTGATGGTGTTTTTGTTGATTCCTGGTTTGAATCTGTGCTTTATTCCAGCTGCGGTGATTTCGGGAACTGAGGTGTTCTTGCGCCACGCGCCTCGGTAGAGTAGGGTGGGTGCATATGGACGATGTACAGCTCATCAAAGACCGCGTGGATGTGGTCACCTTGATTAGTGAGTACGTTCCGCTCAAACCCGCAGGCGCCAATTGGAAGGGCGTATGCCCGTTCCATCGCGAGAAGTCGCCGTCATTCATGGCGCATCGCGAGAAGCAGATGTGGCACTGTTTTGGGTGCGGTAAGGGGGGCGATATTTTTTCATTTTTGCAGGAGGCGGAGAGCATGAGCTTCGGTGAGGCGTTGCGCGTGCTCGCAGAGCGCGCAGGCGTGACACTCACGCGGCAGACATTGCAGGCGCGCGGCGCGGACAAGGATGAACGCTCGCGGTTGCGTGAGATCCTCACGTTGTCGCAACATTTTTTTGAAAAAGTATTGCATGAGTCGAAGGCTGCAGCTGTCGCTCGCGAATATATTGAGCGGCGCGGTGTGACGCCTGAGACTGCAACGCATTTTCATTTGGGATATATCCCGGAAGGGTCGGTGTGGACAACGCTGACGGATTTCTTGACCAAGAAGCGCGACTATACACTGGAGGAATGTGTTGCAGCAGGTGTGACCAAGAAGCATCCGGACTCTGGTCGATACTATGATGTCTTTCGTGGGCGCGTGATGTTCCCAATCTGGGATATGCAAGGGGGTATTGTTGGATTCACTGGGAGACTGCTGCAAGAGCAAGAAGGCGTAGGCAAATATCTCAATACTCCTGAGACCGTGCTCTTTGATAAGGGGCACCTCGTGTATGGACTCAATCTCGCAAAGCAAGCAGCAAAGGACGCGGGGTTCTTCGTGGTGGTCGAGGGGCAGATGGATGTGATTAGTTGTCACCAGTCAGGAATGCGCAACGTGGTTGCAGCGTCAGGTACTGCGCTCACGGCAGCGCACGTTGCACTGCTCAAGCGATTTGCGCCGCAAGTGCGCATGGCATTTGATGCAGATGCAGCAGGGGAGCGCGCTGCCAAGCGTGGTATTGATACGGCGATCGAAGCAGGACTCGATGTGCGTGTGATTCGCATTCCTGAGGGCGCTGGCAAGGATCCCGATGAGTGCATCAAGCAAGATCCTGCGGTGTGGGAACAAGCAGTCGCAGATTCACAACCCGTCTTCGCATACTATATTGATCGGTATGTTACGGATGAGGTGCGCAAGGACCCGACGAAATTGCGTGATGCAGGCGAACTCCTCGCGCGGGAGTTGGCGCGCGTGCGTGATCCGATCGTGTACGATTTCTGGTCCCAGCGTATTGCCACAGCACTTGGAGTGAGTGGCGATGCGATCGCCAACAAGGTCAAGCAGCTGCGCACAGCTCCTGCGCCCGCGTCTCGCGCTCCACAATCAGCCTCACCGGCGGTCATGGCCCCGCCAGCGGCGCCGCGCAATCGATATGCACTTATTTCTGAATATGTGCTGTGTTTGTTGGTGCATACACCGGCGTTGCATGCGCGTGTTCCACTCAATGGAATGTGGTTTTGTGGTGAGGAAGACCGCGCGCTTTACAAGGCGATTGCCGGCGGGTATACTCACGATCGACATGACAGCGCGTTTGCTCACCGACTAGATGTTCTGCAGCTTCTCTCCGAGGAGAAGTTGTTTGCTTTTTCGGCACGGGAGCTCGCTGAGGAGTATGACGCAGCTGTGGAGCGATTGCACAGAGAATGGCAGAACATGGAGCGCGAACGGCTTGGGCGCGAGATTCAGATGGCACAGGAGCGCGCAGATGCCGACGCGGTAGCAACATTGAGTCAGGAATTTCACCAGGTTAATAGCCTATGAAAAAGAAAGTCGCTCGTACAATTCAGAAGAAGAAACCTACACAAGCTTCCAAACCGAAGCGTGTGACGTCCACCAAGACTCTGGCAGCGCGCACGAGAACCCGCGCAGCCAAGCCCACCGCCGCAAAGCTCGCTCCTCCTCGAAAGGGAGGAAGCGCCAAGATCGTCGCGAAACCTCGCGTCGTTGTCGAAGAACGAACAGCCGCAGTACGCAAAGAACCATCAACCATGCCGCCTTCGCGCGAGATGATTGAATTGTTGTTGCGCAAGGCGCGCGTTCGTGGATTTATTACAGAGACTGAAGTGCTGCATGCATTTCCATGTCTGGAAGACTATGTTGAACATTACGAAGGGTTTGTCGCCGAACTCGAGCGCCAGGGCCTGACTGTAGTGGAGACGCAGGATGGATTCCTCAATGCAGGACGCACGTCACTCTTGGGCAATCGCGTTGCGCCTGTGAAGGGCAAGGCAACCAAGAAGAAGGCAGCGCCAGCGCGCGTGGTGCGCACCGATAGCGACGTGGACAATTCATACAACGAGACAGAAGAAGCTCCGGAGGAGCACGTGAAGAGTAAGAGCGAGAGCAAGATCGATGAGATTACACGCCTCACACGCGAATTCGATTTCTCGGACATTTCCGCAGATTCGATTCAGATGTACTTGCGCGAAATCGGCAAGATTCCACTCTTGAATGCCGAGGACGAGGTAGCACTTGCAAAACGAAAAGAGCGATTGGATCGCGAAGCAGAGAAGGCGCTCATCGTGGCCAACCTTCGTCTTGTGGTGTCCATTGCAAAGAAGTTCGTTGGCAAGAACCTCACGTTGCTCGACTTGATCCAGGAAGGCAACATCGGACTCTTCCGCGCTGTGAAGAAGTTCGAGCACCGCAAGGGGTTCAAATTCTCAACGTACGCAACGTGGTGGATTCGCCAGGCGATCACGCGTGCGCTTGCAGATCAATCTCGTACGATTCGTATTCCAGTGCACATGGTGGAGACGATCAACAAGTTCCAGCAAATTCAGCGTCAGCTGTTGCAGGACTTGGGACGTGATCCAACACCAGAAGAAGTCGCTGCTGAAATGGGCGAAGACGTGCGCAAGGTTCGTCACATTATCAAGATTTCTCAGGACACGGTGTCACTCGAAGTGTCTGTTGGTGAGGATGACGATGATTCGAGCCTCCAGGATTTCATTGAGGACACGAAGAATCCTGCGCCAGATCGCGTAGCAGGACTCATGCTCCTCAAGGATTATGTGCTGCAAGCAATCAAGGATCTCTCGCCGCGTGAGCAAAAGATTCTCGAGATGCGATTCGGACTTGCAGACGGTATTGCGCACACGCTCGAAGAAGTGGGTAAGGAATTCGATGTCACTCGTGAGCGTATTCGTCAGATCGAAGCCAAGGCACTGGAGAAGATCCAGTCCATGCCAATTATCGACAAACTAAAAGACTACTAAATCGTACCTTTATTATGGAAAACTCCATGCCACAGACGCCGGCTCCACAGCAGCCGACACAACCAATGATGCCACCAGTAGGTGAGCGGTCGATGGCGCAGAAGATGCTCTGGCCATTGGTATCACTTGTGCTTGTCGCAGGTATTGCCATTGGATTCGCATTCTGGTGGAACAGTCGCGCTACTGAGGAGTCGGTAGCGGTTAGTGCTGATCCTCGCGAGGCAGTGATTCAGGGAATCAGTAAGGTTATTGCAGCAAAGGACGGAGAATTCTCGTTGCTGTTCCCTCTGGACAGTTTTGGTGCTGTGGATGATGCTCCTGTTGAGTCACTGACAATCATAGAAAATGGCAAAGTTATCGTGGTTCCACCCGAGGAGTCTTATGCTGACCAGTACAAGAACATGGTGATTACGATGTCAGGCGCATGGGCGCAGACTGGTGCTACTTCTACGCAGGGTCGGTTTGATTTTGATCTTACTTCGGACACACTCAAGGTAGCGATGATGATGCGGGCGTTCAATAGTGACGAGTTGTATTTGCAGCTTGCGAAATTTGAGATGCCGGAGATGCCCATTGATCTGACAGCAGTCAAGGGAGTCTGGATCAACATCAATGTTCGCCAGATGTTGAATGACTTTGGCGCAGGACTTGGCGCAGCGGCGCAAGATAATCCAGAATTTTTGAAGCTGATTCAGGAACAGCCAACACGATTCATTGTTTCTGATCGCGCAACGTATGCATCGTTGTTTGGTGACGTGATGCGCCGCCACGATCTCATTGCATTTTCGCTCGTGAGCGAAGGCAAGTATCGCATGGAGGAAAAGGGTGAAGTGACTGATGCGCAAGGCGATGCATTCGTTGCAGACATGGTGAAGACATTTGTGCAGCAGTATTTGCGCGATATTGACGCTGCGCTTGCGAAAACCAAAAAAGCGGGGGATACCGAGGGTACCACGCAGCTCGAGTCGTATCGCAAGGAATTGGTAACTGAGGCGGGCGAAGATGGTAGCAAGATCGTTGAGCAAATTCTCAGCGCAGGTACGGAGCCAGAGGATGTGCCAGCGGCGCAGACTAAGGAGAAGGGTGATATCTTCGTCACACTCAACGCAAAGACTGGCGCAATGGAGCGTATTACGTTGCAGGCAGTGACCAGCGCAAGCGGCAAGGATTTGCGTGGTACCAAGCCCATGGAGATGACATTCTCGAAGCTCAACTCTGGGTTGCGCATCGAGCGCCCAACCCCATCGAAGAGCGTCTATGAAATGATCCCGGTATTCATGGGATTGTTGGCAGGAGCTGGTTCGGAAATGGAAGTAAAAGAGTAATTGACAATAGCACACGGGATTCGGTACACTAGTGCCGGATCCCAGAATTCCGAGGTAGCTCAGTGGTAGAGCAGTTGGCTGTTAACCAATTGGTCGCGGGTTCGAGCCCCGCCCTCGGAGCCCAGTAGGACGAGAAGGCACGAAGGTGCCTTTTTGTCTTTTAGGAGAGCCTTTTTCAGAGGTTTGGACGAAACCATGCCTTTTTGAAGAAATACCAAAATAAGCAATGACTTCTTTTAGAAACAAACTATACAGAAAGAAAGGTTTCTGGCTTACAAAAAAGTGGCTTACTGATAAGCCAGTCTTTTATTTTTGGAAAGGCATGTATCGTGGTAGCTACACAAAAAACCAATTCAAAATCGATAAAGACATTCTCTTTCCGACGCTAAAATCATTTGTCGGGGCAGTAACATACTCCGTATTTATAATTTTCATTTTAGAGCTGCTTAGTGCTTACTACCCTTTAAATCTCCGCTATCAGAAAGAAGCTGTTGATACTTTTCTTTCTGTTGTTGCCAGTATCTCTGGTGTTTTCCTCGGTCTGTATTTCACTGCAATATCTGGTATTGCTAGCAGTTATCTCTTGCGTGCACCTCAAAATGTGAAGCAGTTTTTCTTGAAAGAGCCACGCGGACGACAGTACGTAAGAACAATAGCTATTACAGGTATAGTGAGTGTCTTTTACATCGTTTTTAAATCCTTTGACCAAACAATTCATCCAGCAGGTCTAGCCTTCCTCTCGCTATTGGTTGCGTACATCGTCATCAGATTTTGGCAGGTAGGGACGAACGTTTTTTACTCCTTGGAGCCGCAGTCCGCTCTAACGTGGATTACGCGAGACATCCTTTTTTCAATGAAAAGCATCGCACCTCCAGGGTTTCAGTGGGCTAATCCAGCCATACAAAATCATCACAGAGGGCTGGTCGCATCAAAATTTTCTTTAATCAAAAACCTCCTGCGATTTGGGAAGGACGAGATGAAAATCTCTGACGACCAACTGGTTACAACGATAGGCTATATCTGTGGAATTCTTGTCTCGTACGCAGGCTTTAAAAGCAAAACCCCAACAAACAGTTACTGGTTTGAAACTAAAAACGAGTATCAAGATTGGGGTCTTGCCAATTCTTCAGAAATTGCAATCGCGCTAAGTACTGGAACAACATTGCAGCCAAAAAATGTAAAGAATTACACCTGGTACGAGGATGAAGTCTTGGGCATTGCGGGAGAGGTATTTAAATCTTTTTCTGAAGGCACAAGGATTATTTCCAGTGCACGCGCCTTAGATATATTCGTTGAGATTGCAGATGTGTACGCGCAAGATCTTGATGTTAAAAGTGCAGAGCTTCTTTTCAAAAAAACAAAATCTATCAGGGACTCCTTATTTGCAATACAAGCAACGAATGTTCAGCAACCGGTAATCAAAGAACAACTTGCTTTTGTGGACGCGCACAGCAGACTCGCTATCGCAGCATTGCTAGGTTTAACAAAATACCTTGCTGCAAACTCTTGCGAAACGATAGCAAAACGCATAGCGGATATAAAGTGGCTGTCAGGTAAAAAACATATTTATCTCACGGGGTTGCCAGGAGCAATGCTCCCACGTTTGGAGTCTCTTCAAAATGACTTGGAGAATGAAAAAATCATTGAAGGAGAACTCGTAACCGAAGATTGGTATATAGATACGTTTTGCTTCCAGCAATATGTCTTCTCATTGCATAGCTATTTCAATTTTATTAAGTCGTTGCATACCGAACATTTTCAGTCAGCCCTTGATGCCTTACTTGCCTCACAACAATTGCCTTTGGCTGTTCACCTTATCCAGAAATGGAAGGAGTTTTCTGCCAAGTGCCGCAGACTTGTTTTTGAGATGAATAAACACGTTGAATGCACCAACTCTCGTCGCTTGTTGGGAGACTTGCCTTGGACAGACTTTGATTTTGAGAAGGAGAAGCAAACAGCTCTAGACCGCGAAAAGGAAGTGACCGACAGGATGATTCAATTGCTCCCTCAACTCAAATCTCTTGCAACAGGTGATGGTTTGCCAGACTATTTCGGACAGGCTCTTTCCGAAGGAGTTGAAGCCTGCTATGAGGCTTGCGAAGAAAAAGACCCTGAAAGACTCAAGAAAATCTTGCCAGCCGTATTTGATGCATCTCTTACCGCTTACGAAAGACTACGTGAAAAAGTAAAAGATTGGAGTCAGCTTGATAGCAAAATAGTGTTTGCAAGCGAACCCCTTGAAAATCTTTTTGAAATCAGCGGATACGCAAAGCTATATGCAGAGCTCTATCAGAAGCCAGAGATTTGGAGTGTTTTTGAAGATTTATGGAACAAGTATTTTGGTGCTGTTGACGCCAAGAAAGTCATAGAATTTATTGCGGGGGTAAGTGCTTACCGAGATAGCCTGCTAACCATAATGCCTCAAGCGACACTGCGAACTAATTGGCAAATCAACTTTGAACACGAACTACGCGAGCAAGGTATACCAGTATTCCCTGATGACAGGAGCTACGACACTGTAAATGGTCGTAGACAGCCAACCCATACAAGCCCAATCGTAAGGGTACTTGAAAGGTTGGGTGGTTTGAGATTGATGGCTTCCGCACGGGACATTTTCTTCGCTACTTACCTGTCTAACCTTCCATCTGCTGCAGGAATTGAGCTCCCAGACAGACATAATTTCAAGATCTCAATCCAAGAGGAGCAACAGAATCCTAATCAGGAAATACAAGACAATGAATAACTATATTAAGAAAGGAAAAGAGTTCCTCGGGTCTTTTTTGAAAGACCCGCTTTTTCTGAATCATTGGGTGCAACCGTGGTATTTACGCCCACGCGACAGTAACCAACTGTCCGCTCGGATAACAGGACGGTATCGCAGGAAAGTATATCCCGATCACGGGGATTCACATATGTTTGTAGAGGATATGTATACAGGCATTATGCCTTTTATGATTTATCGCGGTGAAAGAGAAAAGTATCCAGCACGTATTGAGCCAGCGGTTTCAACTCCAAAAAAGCGAATGATTGCCAGTGGTATTTCTCAAAGAGACCACACATATTTTCTTGAAGATGCAATCTGTGAGTTTGTCAGGTTAGCCGCACATTCTCTTTTTTCTGACGGAGTAGCATTTTACGAGATAATTTATAAGAAAAATGACGCGGGTGAAATTGAGAGTTTTGAGTTTGAACATCTTCAACCTTACTACCTTTACCGCCTAGGCAAGAATTACTACCAGCTAGTCCATTGGTGGGAGGCTAGAGAGTCACATACACGCGTTCAAATAATAAAAATTCCTGCGGAAAAGATTCTCCGAATTGATATGCCGAAGGGCTACGGTGGCCGACGTAAGGCATTTTATCTTCTAAAACGTCTGTATCAGCTTAGTAAAGAGTTGATACCGCAATTCCAGATGGACGCAATGAAAGTGAATGAAAATGTTGGGTTTGACCAAAGTGAGTTTGAAAAGGCGAAGTTTTTGGAAATTGCGAGACTGACGAAGGATTTTGGTTGGAATCAGCGCTCACGTTCCAATAAGTACATTACCGAGTATTATCAAATACTTCGTTTTTTGAAACAGAAAAAGGTAGAAGCGGCGGTTCGTAGCCACCTCATCAATAAGTTAAACGAGGTGTTAAATCGTCCACCGTTGAATCTCAGTGTTACGGTTACAATGGAAAATCTCTTTAAGGTAGAGGATGTGGAGAAACAGGAGGAACTACTAAAAAGCGGTAACGTTAAATTTATGGACATCTTTAATGCCCTTAAAACTTAATTAAGGGCATTAATTTTGATATGAAAACTGCTATCGGTGCACACTGAAATATAGTAACTTAGTATGGGAAACCGTAGCAAAACTTTCTAAATTGTGAATCACTCGCTGGCTTTCTGAAGGTTGGGGACATGAAAGTAGATATTTGAAGTGATAAAATAAGTTTTAATGTCGTCCACTATGTGGAGCAAGCAAATTTGAGTGGTCAACTCTTGACATTCACACCAAATTGTGCTAGGTTAGACGACTATTGGAAGTAGTATCCAGTAGTCCACCACGAGAGAATCGTGATAACACAATATCTTGCGGAGATAGCAAATGACCATGTTCTCTGTTGTCGTTGAATACGTCGGCGTTTGGATTCTGGCGTTCATCGGCTCCATCTTCAATGGCTTCGCTCTGAGCATGCTGTGGTCGTGGTTCTTTGTCCCGACCTTCGGCGTGCCCTCCCTCGACATCATTCCTGCAATCGGCTTCACCATGGTGGTGCACCTTCTAACCTACCATGCGCACCGCTGCAAGAAAGAGGAGATGAGCAACAGCGCGCGCATTCTGAAGATGGTCTTGGAGGCTGTTCTGAAGCCGCTGATCACACTTTTCTTCGGGTGGATCGTGCACCTCTTCATGTGACGGGAGAGAGATCCTCTCAACAGGCACCAACGATTCGTCGTTGGTGCTTTTCCTATTGTAATAAAAAGAAGAGCCAAGGCTTGTGGCCGAGGCTCGACGAGTAGGCTCAGGACTGAGGTGAATCCTGAGAAGTGCCCACTCAGTAATCGCTTCCGGACCTATTAGCGTATACCTCACCTACGCTAGTTTCGGAAGCGACAAGTAGACTTTAGCATGGATGATATCAAAGTCAAACGTTTGCTGTGGACAGCTGGGCGAGCAAAATAATGTGTTGATGTCTGCTGTTTTCAAAACAGAATAATGGTACAGTAATAGATGATCAAATTATCCTGTCGGAACATTGCCATAATTGTGCTATGCCCAAGCATCACAATCCAGAGAGATTTCGCAACCCCAGTGACGTCCACGACACGACAACGTGGGAGCAGTCGGAGGCAGAAGCGCAGCGCGAATATCTTGCGAAGTCAATTCGCATGCATGTAGATTTGGATTCTCTCGAGCCTACACAGCGTGCGTGTGTTGAGCTGTGGCAAGATGAGACGCTTGAGACGCTCCAAAAATGGAGTGACGCAATGGACATACTGTTGAGTGATCCCGCCGTGTCACCGCGGATTCGTGAGTACCTCAAGGAACATCGAATGGAGCTGCCAGTGTATGACCTATACGATAGTGTCGAGGGTAATTCGCTCCTTGATCCATTGGGGTACGAATTGGTGAAGCCTGAAAATTTTCTCGTGGTCTTCGAGTTGCCCAAGCCGCTGCATCAGTTCTGGTGGAAAAATAATACCGAAGATGCGCATTGGCAGCATGGCGACAGAAGGTTGGCAACGATAGAGTGGGGCAGAATGTATCGTGCGATGATGCCAATTATCTGGGATGCAAATGAACGAACTGTTTCCCATAGGTTGCGCATCAATCCGTGGGGAGAACACAAGGTCAGGGAGTACTATTATCTCTGGGAGTTGTCTGCGACACAGATTAATGTTGGTGAGGAGTAGTACCTATTTGTGACTTCGCTATCCTCACAAACCGCCATTTGCTAAGATGAAAGTTAACGTATGGACAAACAAAAAATTTCCAACGGAACCGCACATGCTGCGACATCTGATATTCGCGAGGCTCTTGCTGCCGATCGGATCGTGCATGCAGTATGGGAGAACCTCACACCCCTCGCGCGTAACGAGTGGATTTGTTGGGTCACGTCCGTGAAGAAAGTCGAAACAAGAAAGGAGCACATCGACCGTCTTGTCGAGGACCTCAAGAAAGGGAAGCGCCGCCCATGTTGTTGGATTGGATGCATTCATCGTACGGATAAGGCGGTAAGTCCATCAGTGCGCGGTATCCTCGAGAGACGAGCAAAAAAGAATAATAAATTAACAAAGTAAATCTGTATGACAAAAGGAAAATACGTCGACGGTTTCGTCATTGTGATTCCAGCAAAGAACGTTGAAGCGTACAAGAAAATGGCACGCGAAGGCAGAGCTGCATGGTTGAAATTCGGCGCGCTTGATTACAAGGAGTGTATTGGCGACGATATTACGCCAGGTAGAGGTCCATCGGATTTTTCCAAATTGACGAAGCTCAAGGAGGGGGAGACAGTCTGGTTCTCCTTCATCACGTTCAAGTCGCGCGCGCATCGCGACGCTGTGAACAAAAAAGTCATGGCGCACTTCGATAAAAAGTACAGCAAAGAGAAAATCGACATGCCTTTTGATATGAAGCGTCTCACGTACGGCGGATTCAAGGTCGAGGTATAAGGTTCCTTATTTCCTGTATTCTGCTAGAGTAGATGTATTAGTCTCTGTAATACTTATTCGTATGAACAGAACTCCACTCATAGTGGCAGGAGTACTCGTGGTGTTGATTGGAGCGGCGTTGGTATCGTGGTTCGTAGTCGAGCCTCGAGAACAGCAGCCAGGACAGGTTGTGACGACAACGCCAAGTGGATTGGATGATTTGATTGTTGTGGATGCGCCAGTGATCAACGCGGTAGTCACGAGCCCATTGATGATTACTGGTAAGGCGCGTGGTAATTGGTATTTCGAAGCCTCCTTCCCTGTGAGAATTCTCGATGCACATGGGAACGAGTTGGCAGTTGCTCCAGCGACTGCGCAGAGTGATTGGATGACAACATCGTTTGTTCCATTCTCATTGACGCTTCCATTTGCTACATCGACAACTGAGACGGGAACACTCGTGTTGGAGAAGGACAATCCATCTGGACTTCCAGAGCACGATAATGCGTTGCGCATTCCGATTCGATTTGCTGTCACAAGTACTCCAGATGCGAGTAATTCCACGTCAGTCAAACTGTTCTACTACAACCCAGCGATGGATCAGGGCCCAGGTGGCGTGCAGTGCAGCGCCAAAGGACTTGTTGCAGTTACGCGCACGATTCCCAAGTCACCAACGCCGCTCAAGAATGCTATTGAGTTGCTGTTACAAGGGAAGCTAACTGATGCAGAGAAGAAGCAGGGAATTACGACTGAGTTTCCACTTGCTGGTTTTGCATTGTCGAGCGCTACCATTACTGATGGTGTAGCAACGCTCTCATTCACTGACCCGCAGAACAAAACAATAGGAGGTGCGTGTCGTGTTGGAGTGTTATGGCAGCAGATCGCGGGCACTGCAATGCAATTTCCGACAGTGCAATCCGTTCGGTTCATGCCTGAGGAGCTTTTTCAACCGTAATTAATCGTATATGACGTGGATTATTCTCGGTATCATCGTGATCGTATTGCTTGCGAGCATTCGTCAGGTTGATCAGTATGAGCGTGGTGTGAAGTTCACGATGGGACGATTCACTCGTGTGGTTGAGCCAGGATGGCGCATCATTATTCCGATTTTCCAGAGCATGCGCAAAGTGGACATGCGTGTGAAGGCGGTCGATGTGCCATATCAGGATGCGATTACGAAAGATAATGTGTCGGCAAAGGTGAATGCCGTGATTTATTATCGTCTCAATGATGCGAGCAAGGCGGTACTTGAAGTGGAGAACTTCTGGAACGCAATGATGCAGTTGGCGCAGACAACCATGCGCAATGTGATTGGTGAGTTGGAGCTCGACGAGTTGCTCGCAAAGCGCGAAGTGGCTGCAGAGCGAATCAAGACACACGTCTATGCAACAGCAACAAGCTGGGGGATCGAAGTAGGGTCTGTGGAGCTCAAAGACATTCTCCTCCCTGAAGAAATGCAGCGCGTCATTGCCAAACAAGCAGAAGCAGAACGTCAAAAGCGCGCGGTGATCATCGAAAGCAGCGGTGAAGTATTGGCTGCGGAGAATTTGAGTCGCGCAGCAGCAATGCTTGCAGGATCCCCAGGCGCGTTGCATCTGCGTACACTCAATTCAATCAACGATATCAGCTCGGACAAGAGCAACACTGTGGTCTTTGCTGTTCCGCTTGAGGTACTGCGTGCTTTCGAGGGGATGAGAGGCGATTCGGCAAAGAAGTAAGTGCGTCAACGCGCATCGAGTGCCACTGGCCAAATCTGCTCCAATGTGGCACTCTTTGCAGTACATAAAGACATTGTATGAGCACCCATCCAGAACTTGTTGCTGCTGCCGCAAAACACCTTGCAGATATTCTCCAGGACGCGTTGCTCATGCAGCCAACGGAGCACATTCTGGTGATTTATGATACGCAAGCAGGACTCGCGCAAATTATGGTTGATGCGTATCGCATTGCTGCGCCAACTGCGACGTTCGTCGATTTCGCAACGGTTACGCCAGAACAAGTGCGAGAGGCTCTCAATGCGCGGACACAAGGGGACTTGATTGTGCTCGTGCAGTCTACGAATTTTCGTCTCAACGAATTTCGATTGCGCATTGAGCTCTTTGCGCGTGGGCTCAAGAATATTGAGCATGTGCATTTGACTCGTATTCCTGAGGACCAGTGGGCGCGATACATCGAGGCGCTGTCAT
The DNA here is from genome assembly GCA_038065555.1 of Patescibacteria group bacterium. Taxonomy (GTDB): domain Bacteria; phylum Patescibacteriota; class Patescibacteriia; order Magasanikbacterales; family JBBTQS01; genus JBBTQS01. The sequence continues at coordinate 226,209 of JBBTQS010000001.1, read as the reverse complement.
ACGACAAGGAGTATTACCATCGACGGGGGCATGCGCTCAAGGCGATACTCGACCCTGCACAAGAGATTGTCGTGGAATGTGAAGACACTCGGTTGGAGTACAAGAGCCCAATGGAGGATAGCAAGCTCAACATCGGTGATTACACGAAGATGAAGAACAAGGGAGGCACGTTCCCAATCGGCGAAGTGTTCAGCGAACCCAAGGACCTCACCAAAGTGAATGGAACTGCCCGGATCTTCGGCTATGCAGGGGATGATCACCGTGTGAGAATTGTAGAACCGTTTCTCGTGCAAGTTACTGACGGTATCATGACGGCACCTGAGGCTCCAGCGGAATTCCAACATATTCTCGAGCTCATCAAGTCTGACGAGGAAGTGTATGTGCGTGAATTCGGTCTCGGACTTTCGCGTGGCATGGGCAAGCACGCGCTCGTGAGTGACATCACTGCATTTGAACGTCAAAAAGGATTGCATCTATCCCTCGGCGCCAAGCACACGATCTACAAGAAGGAAAACATGCATCGCAAAAAAGGCCGCTATCACATCGACATTTTTGTCGATATCAAGCGTATTACCGTGGATGACCGCGTAATTTTCGAGAATGGAGATTTTACGGTGTAGGTATGATCTATCTTATTGGAGGCCCACCACGCGTTGGTAAAACAATCCTGGCACAAACCTTCTCACGTACGCATCGAGTTCCGTGGATTTCGTGTGACACACTTGAGACTATTGCAGGGGAGTACATGTCCCAGAGCACGTGGAATAGAACACATCCGTATTCCGTTGCGCGTCGCAAGCTCTCGCATGCACAGTTCTATGACCAGCTGTCGTCGGTGAAGATTGTAGCACTGCTACGCACACAGGCGCGCGCGACATTCGCGGCAATCAGCATGCTTGTCGAATGCTCGCTGCAAGATGGTGTGGACTATTGTATCGAAGGCTATCACATCGAACCAACGACTGTAGAAAAACTACAAAAGAAATTTGGCGCAAAACATATTCGTGCTGTCTTCCTCGTAAAGCATGATGTAGCGCAATTCGTCCGTGATGTCAGTGTACACTCAGGCCCGAATGATTGGTTGAAGTTGGTGGACAAGAAAGGTGTGACATTCGAGTGTGTTGGAAAGATGGTTGCGCACTACAGTGCAACGACAGCAAAGGAAGCTGTGTCGCGCGGGTATGCTGTCGTGTCCGTGGACAAACAGTTTGGGAAGGCACAGAAAGAAGCATTGCGTACGTTGTACAAATAGTATGAAGACGGTTCGTACGGTTGGTTGCTTTCTCACGTATCAAGGCAGGTTTTTGATTTTGCGCCGGAATCCTGCGAAGGATCAGCCAAGGACGTGGTGCCTTGCATCTGGCAAAGTTGTTCCTGGTGAGTCCGATGTCAAAGCAGTGTTACGTGAAATTCAAGAAGAAACTGGCTACCAAGCAATCGAAGAACAGTTGGAGTCATTGGGTGAATTTGTATTTGATGTTCAGGAGTTCATCCTCCACTTTCCTGCATTCAGGATTCAGCTTGCGGCGCCAATTGACGTGGTACTCAACCCCGAAGAGCATATTGAGTACGCATGGGTTACGCCAGAGGAGTGCTACGCATTGCCGGATCTCATTCACGGATTCTATGAGTTGTTGGAGCGGTTGGGATGGGTGACTAAAGGGGGGTGAAAATCTTGCCCGCAGTGTGGTATACTGTTCACAACGTAATCACATCTTTATGGCCAAAGGTAACAACGCGCGTGAGAAGAACAAAAATAAGAAGAAGCCAAAGGCAGCAACAAAGAAGTAGGCGCAAGCCACTTCTTTGTTTTAGATCACTACTATGCCACAGTTACAAGAAGTTTTTGACCGGATGCAAGGAGCAACGAAGAAGCGCCGACAGCTCGTCTCCATGTACAAGGAAGCACTCCATAGCAACAAAGAGTACGAAGACATCAACGAGAAGATCGCAAATTTGCGTGCAAAGAAAAAGCAGATTGAGAACGCAACGATGGAAGACTTCGGAAAAGAGTTCGAGCAAATTGAGTCGCTCGCTCTTGATACCAAGACTGATGCGGAGTTACTCACGGATATTGCTATCACGCAGTACACCAAAGGTGAGACAGTAGAGCTCAAGGACGAGTACGAGAATACCTACGAGCCCAAGTTCTCCGTGCGATTCAAGAAAAAGAAGTAACGCAGCGCGTCCATTGACTTATTCTTGAGTTCGGGGTATAACCAAGTGTCGATTCTGCTTGACCAACGTATGCCTCAGAACCTCATGCACGGCCAGCGCCATCGAGCGCGCACCATTCGCGCCTTCTACGCATTTCTGATTGCGCTCTTTGTTGTACTTACGTTTTCACCACTTTCGTGGTTTCCATCTTTCTATGACACGCGGTACATGGGGCTGATTTCGTTGGCCGGTATCGCGATGGTGTACTGGCTGTATTGGGCATTTGCAGTTGAGGAGACTGAGATACATGCTGATGCAAAGAACGCCGCAGTGCATCGAGCACAATATTTGCTGACACTTTTTATTTTTGTTTCGGTGATTGGTGATCTGGGGCTGTATCAGTTGTATCGTGTTGGTTTTCAATACGACAAAGTGCTGCATTTTGCCATTCCATTTGTAACCATGGTGGTGCTTCCGCTCCTCATGATGGTTCGATTTGATCTCACACTGCGCCGTGCAACCTGGTATACGTTTGGTGGGTTGCTTGTAACGGGGGTGGTTTGGGAAGTGTATGAGCTGACCGTGGATCTGTTTTTTGGAACGAGTCTCTCAGGTATGTATCGAACGGTTATCGCATGGGATACGCAGGTTGATGTCATGTGTGTTGCAGCAGGAACGATCGCGGGCTTGCCGCTGGTGCGATGGTACGCAGCACAGATTGACACTCCACAGCCAAGAGTGTAGGTTCTCACGTAGGAGGTGCAACCATGCATCGATTTACACTAGTGCTCACGTGGGACGCTCATGAAGAGCTCTTCCATGTGCGCGCGCCAGCATTCCCTGACGAGTGTATCACCTTCGGCACCGACGAAGCGCATGCGATCAGCCAAGGGCAAGACGCCATCCAGGTGCTTGTCGATGATCGTACGTCGTGCGGAGAACCGATCCCCGAGGATGTTTCATACGCAGGTTCGGACTCCGACGTACTCGTTCGTGTCGTCGACGTGGTGACCCGCGTTGATGTTGCACAGCCGAGTGCATGAACTTCTGTCACACGCTCGTGTGTCCGGCACGCGATCTCTCAACGAGGTCGCGTTTTTCATTTGTGCTCCCTGTACTTCGGCGCGTATACTATTGTAACTATTAACCGATTTTTATGTTGGAAATTAATTATTGGGCAGTGCTCGTGTGTGGTGTGGTTTCGATGATCATTGGTTCGATCTGGTACGGACCACTTTTTGGCAAAATGTGGATGCGCATTATCGGCGCAACGAACCAGGACATCGAAACACGCAAAAAAATGCAGAAGGCTGCAGGTCCGCTCTACCTGGTCCAATTCTTGCTCACCCTTTTCCAGGCGTATGTTCTTGCGCAGTACATTGCTGGGTGGTCAGATGCATCGGGCGTGGTTAATGCTCTGTGGATTTGGGCAGCGTTCGTTATGCCAACCGTTGCTGGTGCGTGCATGTGGACCAATGACTCACGTCAGATTGCGTGGTCGCGATTCTTGATTCAGGCAGGATATCAGCTCGTATTGTTCATTGTATTTGGTTTGATCCTCGGCATGTGGAAGTAGCAGGTTGACAAAGACACCACATTCGTGGTACATACGATGTACCAACCGCTCGGAGGAGCAACGTGATGCAAATACAGCAAATCGTGATCATTCCGCCTGAACCGCAGGGTGTGAAGTCTGGATCAGGCGCTCCGCCTGGCCACACCGCGGTGTTCATCCACGGATACGGAACGGTCTACGTTCCCGGCGACGCGACGCCTCATGACATCAACATGATGCTCCAGCCGAGCATGTGATCCGTCCGCCGCCTTCGAGTGCGCGCCTACAGAACCCTGTGGGCGCGTTGCTTATTATTGTGCTATACTTGGTTCATATTTAATCCAAAATATGATGCATCCAACGATCAAGAATATCCTCGGAGTCATGCTGATTGTCCTGTGTCTTGCAGGAACTGCTGGCTTGCTGCGCATGAGCAGCGCCTATTCGCGCGCGAGCGATCCAGCAACAGCGCGTAGCTTCACGGTGCAAGGGGAGAGCAAAGTAGTTGTCGTGCCAAATGTCGCGCAGTTCACCTTTGGTGTCACAACCCAAGGAGGTCGCGATCTCGCAACATTGCAAAAGCAGAATACACAAAAAGTAAACGAAGCGATCTCCTTCGTGAAGAGCAAAAATGTCGACGCAAAAGATATTACAACTGCACAGTACCAAGTAGAGCCACGCTACCAGTACTCAAGCTGTGCTGCAGGAGTGTGCCCTCCACCAGAGATCGTTGGATACACCGTGACGCAGCGTGTGACAGTGAAGGTGCGTGACTTCGCGGCAGCAAGCGATATTCTCGCGGGTGTTGTCGAGCGTGGAGCAAATGATGTGAGCCAACTCACATTCACCGTGGACGATCTAGAGACCATCCGCAATCAGGCTCGCATCGAAGCCATTAGCAAGGCTCGCGAAAAAGCAAAGTCAATCGCAAAAGCAGGAGACGTTCGCATTGGCAAACTGATTTCCATTGACGAAGGTGCATCACCAATGCCAGCTGCATATCCAGAAATGGGATATGGTGGCGGAGTACGAACAATGAATGCGGTGTCAGCTGACGCAAAGCAAGAAGGTGCTCCAGCACCAGTGATCGAAGCTGGTAGCCAAGAGATTCAAGTCTTTGTAACCCTTCGCTACTCCATTCGCTAATCACGATCGTGCCTCGGTGCTGATCTTGTCTCGTTCCTTACGCTATGCGAAGAATTACAACACAAACCATTTCATTGTATTGGGGAGAGGTGCGCCGCCATGGATTCCTGGTGGCGCTCCTCTTGTTGTGTATTCTCGCGTCCGTGTGTGCCGAACTGTACGTTCCGTATCTGTACAAACAGGTGTTTGATATTCTTGCCAGTGCTGACGACCGTGCTGCTGCGCTTGATTCGTTGACAACGCTCGTAATAATCATCGCAGTCTGGAATGCAGTGAGCATGCTCTTCAACCGTGGAGCGGCATTATTTGATAATTATTTGAGCTCGCGCATGAGTGCGAATCTGCTGCTCATGGGATTTGCTCGCATTCATCTCCACTCACATCGCTTTTTTGCAACAAATTTTGTTGGATCACTCGTTACTCGATTGCGACGATTCACTCGAGGGTTCGAAGTATTGTTCGAGGTAGCTATCTGGGATGTGCTGCGCCTCGCGTTGCGTATTACATTCACGCTCATTGTGTTGTTCTTCGTGAATCCGGCGATCGGGTACGCGATGCTCGTTTGGTTGGTCGTATTCATTACGGCGCAGTACGGATTCTCCATGTGGAAGCAGCAGTACGAGATTGATCGCGCAGAAGTAGAATCCAAGACCACGGGGTATCTCGCAGATACAATCACCAACAATGCAACGATCAAGCTCTTCAATGGCTATCGGCACGAGCGCTCTGGATTCACGGCCATGGTCGAGCGCTATTTCCGTCTTCGCAAGCTCACGCTGGATCTCGACACATTTGCAGATATTGTTCGCAACACGCTCTCGGTACTTCTGGAGTTCGCAGTGATCTACTTCGGCGTTACGTACTGGTCACAGGGGCTCCTGAGCATCGGTGACTTTGTGCTCATCCAGACCTACGTATTCGAAATGTTCTATCACATGTATGACTTCGGACGCGTGATAGAAAAAGTCTACGAGTCGTTTGCAGATGCAAAAGAAATGGTAGAAGTGCTCACAGAACCGCTTGAAGTCAAAGACGCAGCACGCGCTGGCCAGCTCGAAGTACGCGGCGGTGGCGTCGAATTGCGCAATGTCACGTTCTCGTATCAGCCGAAAGGTCGCAAACGACGCAAGATTCTCGATGCATTCTCGCTCTCGATCAAACCTGGCGAACGCGTAGCAATCGTCGGACCATCTGGCGCCGGCAAGAGTACGCTTCTCAAGTTACTTCTGCGCCTCTACGATGTACAAAAAGGCACCATTAGCATCGACGGAACAGATATCACCACCGTAACGCAGGACAGCGTGCGCAGACACATTGCGCTCGTTCCGCAGGATCCTGTTCTCTTCCATCGATCTGTGCTCGAGAATATTCGATACGGACGCGAGGACGCCACCATTGCACAAGCAAAGACAGCAGCGCGCATCGCACACTGCGAAGAATTCATCATGGGACTTCCGCAAAAGTATCAGACACAAGTAGGTGAGCGTGGTGTGAAGCTCTCAGGAGGTGAGCGTCAACGCATCGCCATAGCACGAGCCGTCGTGAAGAATGCACCGATCCTCGTACTCGACGAAGCAACGGCAAGTCTCGACTCACAATCAGAAGTCTATATCCAGGAGGCATTGCAGACGCTCATGGAGAACCGAACGGTTATTGTCATCGCGCATCGACTCTCAACCATCATGCAGATGGATCGCATTGTGGTCATCAAGAATGGTCAGGTAGCAGAGCAGGGGACCCACAACGAACTTATCACCAAGAAGCGCGGAATCTACGCACGTCTGTGGCAACTCCAAGCCGGCGGATTCATTGATTAACAAAAGAGAACACACACGCTCGGAGGAGTCGTGTGTGTTGCGGGTGCTGTTATGCTGATGGCAGCGATTTGCGACGCAGCACCTCACGCGTTGCGAAAATTCCCGCAAGCGCTGGCATCAGCTCTGGATGTTTGTGGAGTTCGTCGATGATAGCAGCACGATCGATGCGGACCTGCATGTCACGCAAAAATCGGGTGATGCTGTCGTAGTATGGCGCGAGAATGCGTGCGTACTCATCCACGTGTGTCTGCACGCGGATATAGTGCACGAGTTGCTCGAGCGAGTCGTCGTCGATGTGGTAGAGGAAGTATTCGTCGTGGTCAGGCCACAGCCAGAGTGGCCGAACAACACCACACGGGGAGTTGGGCTCGGTCATGAGTACTGGAATGGGATCTTCGCTGAGTTCGATGGGATGGGCGATGCAAAATGTGCGTCGCATCGTCACCTCCTAGTAGTAATAGGTATCATCGAGGTCACACCCTTCGATCACTTCACCCAGACAGTAATCCTCGTAGCACATGTCGTCGCGAGTACAGGGGTTGTGGTCGTCACAGAACACCTCGCCTTGTAGATCAGTGGTCTGGAATTCGCAGACTCCAGCCGCAGCGTCGATCGTTGCCACTACACAGGGATTGTCGCTCACACACAGTGTCTGCAGAAGGAGCTGTCCGGTAGGAATGAGCGGCTCTTCGGACACGTGCGTATTGGTTGTTTCAGGATTTTGCACCTCGTAATTGATGTCAGTCGGGGCAGCCATCTCGTAGCCGCAGGATGCGACAACGAGTACAATCAGTAGCGGACAGTTCATGAGCTCTCCTTGTAGGAGTACGGGGGTGCGGCTACACTATCTATGATATTTTGACTCAGTCAATGTGGATAACTAATCACTTCTATGGCTCGTATTACCATGTTGGGTGCAGGGGAGTTCGGACAGGCGCTTGCAACCGTACTTACTCGCGTTGGACACACGTGTACGCTGTGGGACGTTGATGCGGCCAAGATGCCTGTGCAGCACACGCTCGAATCTGCACTTGCACAAGCAGAATTCATTGTCGCAGCAGTGCCATCATGGTGTCTGCGAGATGCGATTACTCGTGCACTTCCGCATATGCCGCCCCACGCGATTTTCATCTCAATCGCAAAAGGCGTTGAGCGTGACACGCACGCAACAACAGATGTGATCTGTGCAGAGAGTATCGGAGATCAAATGCCGGTGGTATTTCTCTCTGGACCGATGCTTGCTGAAGAATTGATGGAGAGCAAACCAGCAGGCGCAGTGCTCGCGTCCACTGATGCAGCAGCGCTCGCTCGCGTACAAGCACTCTTTGCACAAACAGGACTACGCACCACCACAACAGATGATGTGCGCGGTGTGGTGCTCTGTGGTGTACTCAAGAATGTGTACACGATTGGGATCGGTATGCTTGTTGCGCTTGAGCTGGGCGACAACGCACGCGGCACCTGTGTTGCAACTGCGATTGGCGAAATGGCGGCGCAGTGTGAGGCGCTTGGTGGCAAACGTGAGACGGTGTATGGCATTGCAGGCATTGGAGATTTTGTAGCAACGTCTGCAGGCACGTATTCGCGCAACTTCACCTATGGGATGCAATTTGTTCAGGCCCCAGAAGCGCTCGCGACTGCTGAAGGTGCAGCATCATACCAGTCCCTGGTTGTTCTTCTTGGGGGCGACGAGGCGATTGCGCGCTACCCACTGTTGTCTGGTATAGTGGGTGTGCTACGCGGCGCTCAGTCTCCCGCAGCATTCTTCACTCAGTTTTTCGCATAACACTATGGCCATCGAACCCCGCAAATACACATGGGAAAAGCCTCTTACAGGCATTTCCGAAAAGACACTTCAGATCCATCAAGACACGCTCTATCAAGGGTACGTGAAGAAAGCCAACGAGATTTCGCAGAAGCTCAACGAGTTCTGCATGAATCAGGCGAACTTCGATGCGCCCAATCAGAGCTACAGCCACATTCGCGGACTCAAGGAAGGCGAGACATTTGCGCGTAATGGTGTGTACCTCCACGAATGGTATTTCTCCGTTCTTGGTGGTTCTGGGGAGCCAACAGGGACGCTCGTTGACGCGCTGGTGGAAAAAATGGGATCACTCGAGAATTTCTATGGCTATTTCAAGGCGTGCGGCATGGCTGCGCGTGGCTGGGCGGTGCTGTGCTGGGATATGCGCGCACAGACGGTGAAGGTCTATACCGCAGACGCGCACAATCAGGGTGGTGTCTGGGGCTGTATTCCACTCATCGTCCTTGATGTCTATGAGCATGCGTATTTCATGGATTATGGAGCGAATCGTGGCGCGTACATTGATGATTTCTTCAAGAACCTTGATTGGAGCGTAGCGAACGAGTACTATGAGAAGGCACGCAAGTGCACATTGTAATTCTGTAATGATTTAGGCTATGTCATGTTGTAAAGAAAACGGCGGCGGATGCGGTGAAGATGAAGGACTTTTCGAAGAAATGGGCGGAGCAGGATCACCGTTGCAGGTGGGTCACCCAGCGCCACATTTCGATGAGATGGCGTATGTTGCAGGTGAATTCAAGCGCGTTCGCCTTGCAGATTATGCAGGCAAGTGGGTAGTGCTCTTCTTCTACCCATTGGATTTCACATTCGTGTGTCCAACAGAGATCAAGGGGTTCGCATCACACGAAGCTGAGTTCAATGCAAAGAATGCAGTGATCGTTGGTGCATCCACAGACTCTGAGCACAGCCACAAAGCATGGTTCGAGCGTGATCTCCCTGGTGTGAAGTTCCCTGTGCTTGCTGACACCGCGCATCGCGTTGCACGCAGCTACGGAGTGCTTCTGGAAGACAAAGGTATCGCACTTCGCGGAACATTCATTGTTGATCCAGATGGTGAGCTCAAGTACATGGTTGTTTCTGACAACAACGTCGGTCGCTCGGTGAAGGAGACCTTGCGCGTTCTCGAAGCATTGCAAACCGGTGAACTCTGCCCTATTGAATGGGAGCCAGGTTCAGGAACACTCGGTAAGTAATCAATCCAAAGGAGGTATGTCCCGTGAAATTGTTCTTGACATCGAAACCCAAAACATTTTCGCAGACGTCAACAATGACATCAGAGGCCTCAAGGTCTCTGTTGTCTGTTTGTATGACTATGCGACAGACACGTTCCAGTCATTTCGTGAAGATGAGTTGAAGAATATGTGGCCGCTCCTTGAGCAGGCAGATCGCATCATTGGGTACAACTCGATCTTCTTCGACATCCCAGTGCTCAACAACTACTATGCGGGCGACTTGCTCAAGCTCCCACAACTCGACATGCTCGTGGAGATCAAGAAGAATCTCGGCACACGACTCAAGCTCAACGACGTAGCAAAGGCGACGCTCAAAATCGAGAAGAGTGGCGAAGGATTGCAAGCAGTACAGTGGTTCAAGGAAGGAAATTGGGACGATCTGATCAAGTACTGCATGGATGATGTGAAGATCACACGAGACGTGTACGAATTCGGCAAGAAGAACAAGCAGTTGTTCTACAACGACATTCTCACAGGACAGCTGCGACCATTCCCCGTGAACTTCGAAATGCCTGCGGCATCAACAACTCCGGTGAACGTCAACCTCTCGCTCCCGTTCTAATATCACGGTTAAATAAGGGAAAGCCTGCCATGTGCAGGCTTTTTCTATTGACAAAAACTACAAAACGTGCTTAAATCCCACAGGACTTCCAAGAGAGCAATCTTGGTCGTTTTGCGCGTTGCGGTGCAACGCAAGCAAGGAGAGTTCGATGAGAAAATTGATGTTCGCGATCTGCGCCGCAGCAGCCATGGTGGCATGCGGGACAGATCCGATGGCGACGGGTGGGTTCACGTCACTTCCTCAGGAGATCGCTTCGCTCCCGGCTCCTGAGAGCGGGCGCACGGGGGTCATTGAGGCAGAGCTCGGGACCTGCAACTCGAGTAGTCAGTGCGGGTACTCTGAGTTCAACGCCTGGCTCTATGAGTCCGACCTTTCGGCAAACTGCGTCAGCCTCGAGTCGTCGTGGTGCGCGTACGGCCGCTGTAAGGGCAACGTCACGATCGACTTCACGTGCTCCGGGTCTGACGACGGCTGCATGTACGACTCGCAGTGCGGCGCGAACCGGCGATGCTACGCAGGCACATGCACGGACCTGTACTCAGGCTCGTGCAACGACCAGGACCTGTGCACGTACAACGACACCTACCAGAGCAACGGGGTCTGCAAGGGAACGCGGTACACATGCAACGATGTCAATGGATGTACGACGGACGAGTGCTACGTGAGTGGCGGCGCAGCGTACTGCCGCAACACATCGGCGTCGTGTGCGGACAACAACGTGTGCACCAACGACTGGTGCAGCTCCGGCGGCTCGTGTCAGCACACGCAGATCAGCAACTGTTGCCGATCCTCCAGTGATTGCGCCAGCGGCTACGGGTGCAGCAGCAATCAGTGCGTCTGGGTAGGATACGGCGGCGGAAGCGGAGGGAGCGGCAACCCAGTGGCGATCGTGAACGTCGAGGTGATCACCGCACCCTCGTTCAATCTCTCGGGCGCTGACTTCTACGGGCAGTTCTGTAGCTGGGGCGGGATGAGCAACTACGCAACACCCACCTGCGCACAGAGCGGCTTCAACCGTAGCTGGACCTACTTCTACGCGTCGGCGTGGTACTCTGAGAACACTTGGAACCGTCGCGTGATCAAGTTTCAGCTCACTGTGCCGACTGGTGCTCGCACGAATGATGGGTTCCTGATCGGCAGTGTCGTGGCCGTGGGTAACCGAACGGTCTGGTATCCGGAGAAGCCGTCCGGTGCCGACGACGTGACCCTGCGGTTCACCGATTCGTACGGTAACGTCCTCAGTTCCACTGTCTTCAACTCCAACAACGGCGGCTACCTGGTCAAGATCGACCTGTAGTACGCGCGTGATCGCAAGGACTTTGCTCCTGGGCGATTTAGCCCCCTCGACCATCTCATCGCACAACGCGGTGTGAAGGTCGAGGGGTGCTTTTTTATTTAGAGCAACGCAGCGAGTGATGCGGCTGTTGGTGTCACGCGATCGATGAGACTGTCGCGGCAAGGATCTCCTGTTGTTGGATTGAGTGCGTAGAGAGGTTTGCCAAGTGCAGTGGCGTAGCCCATTTCCATGGAGACACTTACGCCTGCGTAGCTATCAATATTGTGCACATAACATGCGTCGGCCTTGCGGATCATGTCGAAGTGTTCGAGCGTGAGACCCTTGAAGAGCATGCGAGTGATGTGCGGCGTCACGTGCATTTCATTTTCAAAAATAGGTTCGGAGATGTTGGGTCGGAAGACTGTCACGCCGAGTGATTCCAGCTCGTCACAAAACGCGGCAACTTCTTTTGCTTAGCGCTTCGATGCACAAACAACAACGGATTTCGTAGGCATAGTCTAGGTGAAAAGTTCGAAGAAGATATTTGTTGGACTGATGTCAGATGCGATGAGTGCTTTGCGCATCTCAAGTACCATGGGCGGGGTGCCGCACAAGTAATAGTGCGTGGACGGATTCTCGTGCACGATGACGTTGGTGTGTGCAGTGACGCGACCGCGCAGCCCTGTCCACGTATCGCTTGGTTGGGAGAGTGTGACATGGAATTGCGCTGCGCGAGATTCGAGGTCTTCCATCCAGAATACATCTTCTTCACAGCGGTTGCCGAACCACACGGTTGCGTGCGGTGCGTCAGCAAGCATCGCGCGAAACGGCGCAATACCAGTGCCTGTTGCAATGAATACGATAGGAACCGTTTTGTCCTTCACAACAAAGTGTCCAAGTGGAGCTTCGCCATTGATCTCATCACCAGCAGTGAGGGCGTTGAGATACACAGAACCAGTACCACCTTCAACAAGCTTGACGCAGAGTTCAAATCTTCCAGTCTCTACGTTGCCAGAACAAATGGAGTATGAGCGGCGAACGATTTTGCCTTCTGCAGTTGGAATGTCGATGTGCACGAATTGGCCTGGGGTGTAGGTGAAATTCGCGGGCTCAATTACCTCAAAAACGCACCAAAAAATAGATGATGTTAGTGCTTTTTTCTCTACAAGTTTTGCGCGAAATAGGTTGGGCATAGGGTCTTGACACAGAGGAGAGTTTCGCGTACGATGCGCATATCATACTGATTTAGTATACATTGCGCAATGCTTACGCTATCTCGACAAACTGACTACGCGCTGCAATTTGTAGCCGCACTCACGCGTGTGCCTGAGGGCGCGAGTTTGTCGATCAGGGAATTTGCTCGTCAGTCTACGCTTTCTTCGCTCTTCTTGCAACGTATTGCGATTCGGCTCAAGCGGTCAGGAATCGTGAGTGCGACGAAGGGGAGTACGGGAGGATATCGATTGGCTCGTCCTGCAGCAGAGTTCACGGTACAAGATGTTGTGGAAGCAATCGAAGGTCCAGTGTCTGTGACGTTGTGTGTGAGCAAGCCAGGCGCTTGCGCATTCGAACACAAATGTCGCACGAAGAAAGTCGTCAGCAAAATCAATTATCAAATCGCGCAACTTCTGCGCAACGTCCCACTTACAGAACTCACCTAATCCTCTATGTCACAATTCCAGCCACCGCAAGTTGCAAAGCGCAACGTCTACTTGGATCATGCAGCAGCAACACCCATGGATCCACGTGTGCTTGCAGCCATGACACCATACTTCACAACCATCTACGGTAATCCAGGTGGGTTGTATGATGCAGGACGCGAGGCGCTCTACGCTGTGACGCAAGCGCGAACAACGATTGCAACTATTTTTGGTTGCAATCCTGGAAATATTATTTTTACAGGAAGTGGTACAGAGAGCGACAACATGGCGGTATTTGGCATTGCACGTCAGTATGCTGCAAAGGGCAAGCATCTGATCTCGTTGGCTATTGAGCATCACGCAGTATTGCATCCGCTCGAAGCGCTCGAGAAGGAAGGGTTTGAGACTACGTATGTTGCAGTGGATGAGACGGGACGTGTGAGCGTGGAGTCGGTAATGGCTGCGCTGCGTGAGGACACGACGCTTGTCACGATCATGTACGCAAATAATGAAATTGGAACCATCAATCCTATTGGTGAAATTGGTAACGCGATCACGAAGTGGAAGAAGGAGCATGGTCGCGGACCAACAGAGCCGCCATTTTTGCACACCGATGCATGTCAGGCAGCAGGTGCGCTTGAGATGAATGTGGACAAGCTCCATGTTGATCTCATGACGATCAATGGCTCGAAGATTTATGGGCCGAAAGGTGTTGGCGCGCTCTTCATTCGCAAGGGCGTGTCGATCAAGCCTATTGTGATGGGCGGCGGACAGGAATTCCGCAAGCGCGCAGGTACGGAGAACGTTGCGTACATTGTAGGACTCGCAACAGCGATCGCAAATATGCAGGCGGAGAAGGACGCAGAGAATGCGCGACTTCTCGAATTGCGCGACTGGTTCATCAAGGAATTGCATGCGCGTATGCCGAAGATCGTGCTCAACGGTCATCCGACAGAGCGATTGCCTAATAACATCAACGTTTCGATTCTAGATATTGAGGGTGAGGCGCTCATTCTGTATCTCGATGAGTATGGTATTAGTATGAGCACCGGAAGTGCGTGCACGAGTGAGTCACTTGATCCTTCGCATGTGATCACTGGCATTGGCCGTCCGTATGAGTACGCGCACAGCAGCATGCGATTCACGCTCGGCAAGACAACGACACGCGAGGATCTCGAGTATGTGCTCACGGTACTTGTGCCAACGGTTGCATTCTTGCGTCAGGTTTCGCCTGTGCGTATTGCGATGGGAGATGAGAAATCAGTGAGCATGGCTTCGGCATTTGTCGAAGATGGTTTGCCACACTTTGTTACTAAGAAATAAAACACTATGGAACCAGTCAAAGCACAAGGATCAGATGTCGTGAACGAGCACACCGGTCAGCGCTGGGTGTATTCACCAATTGTAAAGGATCATTTTTTTCATCCACGCAATTTGTTGCTCGATGAGCCGACGCCAGAGATGGAAGCGCAGTTCGATGCGCGTGGAACCGTAGGTTCACCTGCGTGTGGGGACGTCATGGATATTTGGATCAAGGTAGACAAGGAGACAGAGCGCATTACAGATCTCAAGTGGAAGACATTCGGGTGTGGATCTGCTATCGCTGCTACGTCGATGTTCTCTGTGATGATTACAGAGGATGGCGGGCTGCGTGTTGACGACGCGCTCAAGATCAAGCCACAAGACATCATGGTACGCCTCGGCGGACTGCCTAATCGCAAGATTCACTGCTCAGTCCTTGCAGACAAAGCATTTCGCAAAGCAGTGAACACGTATTTCCATGCAACAGAGCAGCATCAGCGCGTGCAAGTAGAAGGCAAGCGTGTTATTGATCCTGCAACGAATACTACAGATCATGATATCGAGGAAGCAGTACTCGAAGGCGCAACGACGCTTGAGGAAGTACAGAAGAAGTTGAAGGTGGGCGTTGGTGCAAGCGCTGAAGTTCGTCAGCAGGTTGAGGAGTTGATCCGTTTCTACGCGGAGAAATATTATGGTAACTAACGAGCCTGTTGCGTCTAGTGAGTCGCCGCGCGAGCCAGATGATGTGCGTGTCTGTTGCGGTGGAGATTGTATGGCGCGCAACGCTGTGCAACTCGTGACCGTGCTCGAAGAAGCGTACAAAGATGACACAACCGTGTCAGTTGCAACGCGCAACTGCACGGGGTATTGTAGTATCGGACCCAACGTTGATGTGAATGGGAATGTGGTGCACCACAACACGCCACGCAGCGTGCATGAGAATGTGGAGAACGCGCGCACGTTGCCGCACAACCAAGGGATGGTGACTGATGCCGCAATCAATCTTATTATCGATCGCGAGGATTTATTCTAACAATGCTATGGAAGATAATCGAGAACGCAAAACTGGTCGCATTCACAAAATTATCGTTGACCAGGACGCGTGTATTGGTGCGGTGAGTTGCGTTGTTGTAGCGCCAGGAGTATTCCAGATGAATGACGAGCAAAAGGCGTACATTGTTGATCCTGAAGGTGCAGATGATGACACGTTGTTACTCGCAGCCCAGAGCTGCCCCGTGCTTGCTATCAAGCTGTTTGATGAGGAAGGAAATCAGATTTTTCCAGAGAACTAGCGGTGTTGGGTATCCACAATAACATGCCTGCTGGAACACTCTATATTGTCGCAACACCTATCGGAAATCTCGGAGATCTCACTGCGCGTGCGCGTGAGATTCTTTGCGCTGTGCCCATGGTCTGTTGTGAGGATACGCGCGTGACTAAGAAACTCCTTTCACATATTGAGAGTGCTGCACATACGTTACGACTCGATGAACATGCAACTGCGAAGACCATGCATGAGATTCGTAGTCTCCTGGAGAAGGGAAGTGATGTGGCTGTGGTCAGCGACGCTGGTACGCCAGGTGTGTCTGATCCAGGTGCGGCAGTTGTGGCGTACGTGAGCGCGCATCTTCCAGAAGTCTCCATTGTCGCTATTCCGGGCCCTAGTGCGCTTGCTGCAGCGCTTTCGGTCGCCGGGTTTGCATTTGATCGTGTGGTGTTCGCAGGATTCTTGCCTGTAAAAAAAGGAAGACAGACGCGCATTGCAGAGCTCGCACAAGAACGCGGATGTATTGTGCTCTACGAGTCTGTGCACCGCATCAAGAAAACACTCACGGAGCTCGAGAGCGCCATGGGAGATCGACGTGTGGTCGTCTGTCGTGAATTGACGAAACAGTTCGAGACCGTATATCGTGGGACTATTGCGCAGGTGTTGCCACAGATTGTTGAAAAGGGTGAATTTGTCCTTGTCTTGGCTCCACAATAAAAAATGAAACCCCCAGCCAATGCGTTAGCAAAGTCTAGGGGTCTCGATCCGTTGTGTGCTGGAAAGTTGTTGTAGGTGTGAGTGGCCACTCAGCCACGCACCTGAGAGTATCGCCCTCCCTGTGCGTGACATGACACGTACTTCAATCGATGGCTCGGCGCGAGGGTGATGGTGTGGGCGGGATGACACAGCATAGAACCTCTGCGTTGCCAGAGCCCCAAACGGGCCAGTGCAGCACCTAACGGACCTTGTCCACATGAAGTGAGAGACATGTGGATGTGCAATAGTATACTATAGATGTTTCCATGTCAAATATGTCCAAAACCTATTTCTTGACCACGCCGATTTACTATATTAACGATCGGCCGCATATTGGGCATGCGTACACCACGATCGTTGCAGATGTTATTGCACGGTATCATCGGCTGACAGGTAAGGATGTATTTTTTGCCACAGGCACAGACGAGAATAGTCAAAAAAGTGTTGACGCTGCGCAAAAAGCTGGAGCCGCAACGATTCATGGGTACATTGATGAAATGGCTGCACAGTGGGAATCTACGTGGAAGGAGATGGATCTCACGTTCACAGATTTTATTCGCACAACGCAGCCACGACACCTCGCAGCAGTTCGTGAATTTTTCCGCAGAGTCGAAGCCAAGGGAGATATCTACGAAGGCGAATACCAAGGGCTCTATTGCACGGGGTGCGAAGCGTTCTATCGCGCAACGGATCTCAATGAGGCAGGTGAGTGTCCGCTGCACCGTCGCAAGCCAGAGACGATCAAGGAAAAAAATTATTTCTTCCGACTCACCAAATATCGTGATGCGCTTTTGGCACACATTGAGTCACATCCAGAGTTCGTGCAGCCAACATCTCGTCGCAATGAGATCGTCAACTATATCAAGGATCATCTCGAGGACGTAAGTATTTCTCGACAGACGCAGACTTGGGGCATTCCAGTACCGACGGATCCATCACAAGTGTTGTATGTCTGGTTCGATGCATTGATTAATTATCTGTCGGTTATTGGATTTGGGACTGATCAGGCGCAATTCGAGAAGTTCTGGCCAGCGCAAGTACAACTGGTCGGCAAAGACATCATCAAATTCCACTGCGCACTCTGGCCTGCCATGCTCATGGCAGCGGATATCGCCATTCCAGAACAGGTCTTTGCTCATGGATTCTTCACCATCGATGGACAGAAGATGAGCAAATCGCTGGGTAATGTCATCGATCCTGTAACAACAGCGCAGAAATATACGAAGGATGCGCTGCGCTTCTTCCTATTGCGTGAGATTACATTTGGAGAAGATGGAGATTTTTCGCTCGAGAAGTTAGAGACTCGATACAACGATGAGTTGGGAAATGCGCTGGGCAATCTCGTCTCGCGCGTTGTGGTGATGCATCACAAGTTCAGCAACAGTGTGATACCTGCGTGTGGCGTCATCCCGCCAACGTATGATGCAACGTGGAAGCACTATGCAGACGCGATGGAGCGATTTGATTTCACGAGTGCGCTCACGGTGATCTGGGATCATGTGCGCGATGCTAACCGCGTTATTACAGAGGAGAAGCCTTGGGAGTTGGCGAAGAACAACGACGCGAGCTTGGGCACTGTGTTATACTTGCTCGCAGACAAGCTCATGCATGTTGCATACATGCTCCTTCCGATCATGCCCGAGACGGCAACAAAAATGTTGTCGCAACTCGGATGTGAGGCGCCTGGAGCGGTGTGGGCACCTGGCATTGAGCTCTCCCATATTACCGCCGGACAGCGGGTGGGCCAGTCGCAGATCCTTTTCCCAAAGATCGGCGAATAATATTCGTACGGTATGAAAATCGCAGAAGTCTTCAACCCAGATGTTTTTTTGTTCCTGGCAATGCTCGGGTTCACATCGTTTGGGTGGATGGCTGGCGCGATTCATGCGGTGGGATCTGTGGTGGGTACGGTTGCAGGAGCGTATGTTGCAACACATTACAATAATGGAATTACAGAGTGGCTCCTGACGCAGGTTAACTTCCCAGTGGGGACTGCGCATGTGCTGGTGTTCTTTAGTACGTTCTTTATCGTCAATCGATTGGTGGGAATGGTGTTCTGGATGTTGGACAAGAGTCTCAACATCATGCGCTCGATTCCTTTTTTGAACTCGATCAATCATTTCCTTGGTGGACTCGCTGGATTTCTGGAAGGCGCACTTGTATTGGGACTTGGTATCGCGTATTTGTCCGCGTTTCCGTTTGGTGAAGGGATGAAGCACTTCTTCGAAGGTTCGACTGTTGCGCCGTGGCTCGTGGATATGGCAGCAGTCCTATTCCCGTTGTTGCCGGAAGCGTGGGAACATGTTGAACATCTTTTTGAACACAAGCCATGAGCTACGTTGCACTCGATAGTCATTGTCACATTCACTTCAACAGTTACCGCGACGATATGGCCGCGGTTCTTGATCGTACGGTTGCAGGAGGTGTTGCGATGATCACGGTCGGAACGCAGCGCGACACGAGCAAGAAGGGTGTAGAAGTTGCGCGGGCAACTGAAGGACTCTGGGCAACTGTCGGACTGCATCCTAACCATCTTTTCCCCGTGATGATTGACGAAGATGAGTCACCGTTCATGACGCGTGAGGAATCGTTTGATTTCGAATATTATCTCTCGTTGGCGCAGGATCCAAAAGTCGTTGCGATCGGGGAGTGTGGGCTGGACTGGTATCGCATTCCACCCGAACGATCGATCGAGGAAGTGCAGACGCGACAAAAGGAAGTATTTCGACAGCATCTTGATTTGTGCGAGATAGTGGACAAGCCAGTCATGATCCATTGTCGCGACGCACACCAGGACTGTGCTGACATTCTCGAGGAGTACATTGCTGCGGGGAAGCTCGCGCGCCGAGGTGTTATTCACTGCTTCACGGGATCTCTCGAGGAGGCGAAGCGCTATCACGCTCTCGGGTTCTACACATCGCTCACTGGAGTGATTACGTTCCCACCCAAGAAATCAAGTGGCGAGACACTGACTGATCTCCAGAAAGTCGTTCGTGAACTTCCGCTTGAATGGATCCTCGTAGAAACAGATGCTCCGTATCTCACACCTATTCCACATCGCGGCAAACGCAATGAGCCGCTGTATGTATTAGACGTCGCGCAATGTGTGGCGACACTCAAGGGTTGTACTCTCGCCGAAGTCCTGGACACTACACGAGCCAATGCCCGCAGACTCTTTGGGATCGAAGTTTGAAATCCCTTGACGAATGGCTCATAGATAGGTACAATAGCGCCGTATTTCATGAGCACTGCACCTGAACGAAAATATTGGATATTTGCCCTGAGAATCGCAGGAGATTTCGGCGCCACAATCGCCGTACCTGTCGTTCTTCTCGCGAATCTCGGCAACTATTTGGATACTCGTTGGGGCACGCGCCCATGGCTCCTCATTGGAGGATTTGCACTCGCCGCCACTATTTCCGCCGTGCTGATTGCTCGCAAGGCAAAGAAGTTCGGTAAGGAATTTCAAGAACTATGATCGTACCACTCGCAGCAGAACCAGTAGCACACATTGGATCATTCGTGATCACCAATTCGATGCTCAACACGTGGATTGCCCTCGGGTTGTTCATCATTCTTGCGCTGGTATTGCGATCGCGACGTGCGCTTGTTCCACGCGGAATTCAGAATTTCGTGGAGACAATTCTCGAGGTGCTCATTGATCAGATCGAGAAGGTGACCAATGACCGTGCGCGTGCGCGTCGATTCCTTCCTATTGTTGGTTCACTCTTCGTGTTCATTCTCGTGAGTAACTGGATGGGACTGATTCCTGGAGTAGGAACCATCGGTGTGTGGGGATTGCACGAAGGACATGTGATGCTCATTCCGCTTTTCCGCGCAGCAACGAGTGATCTCAACACGACACTTGCGCTTGCGGTGCTTGCGGTTGTGAGTTCGCACATTCTCGGTATCATGGCTATTGGATTCTTCCGCCACGCAGGGAAGTTCATTCAGCTGGGTGGTATTTGGAAGAGCTTGCGCAAGGGGCCAGTAGCTATTTTTGCAGCTCTTATCGAATTCTTCGTAGGAATCCTCGAATTGATCGGCGAAGTTGCAAAGATGTTGTCGCTCTCACTGCGATTGTTCGGTAACGTATTTGCGGGCGAAGTATTGCTCACAGTTATTGCTGGACTTATTGCGTACGCAGCGCCATTGCCTTTCATCTTCCTTGAGTTGATTGTGGGTGTGGTGCAGGCGACTGTGTTCTCGATGCTTACGCTTGTGTACCTCACCGTTGCAACGGAGCCGCCACATGGTGAGGAAGGACATGATGAGGCACATAATGGATCGCACGAGGCATCGCATTCTTAGGAATGGGTTGTCGCGTCTAATTCATTAGGAATAACACTATGGATGCAGAGAGCATTCGTCTCATGGCCAAGGGTATGACGATCGCCGCAGGTGGTATTGCACCAGCAATTGCTATCGGTTGGATCGTTTCACGCGCTATGGAGTCTATCGGACGCAATCCAGAAGCTGCAGGCAAGTTGTTTGTCCCGATGCTTCTCGGTGCTGCGTTTGCAGAAGCTATCGCGATTTACGCGCTTGTTATCGCTTTCACCTTGTAATCGAGGGATTCTTGAGGTGCTCGGGAACGATGCGAATCGACGCTGGGCGCTTCACTTAATCTCTTGTGTATGATCGATCCAGTATTTGCCGCTGAAGTAACCAATACCGCTGCCGCAGCTCACGAAGCTGTTGGCCCTTTGGGAACCTTTGGCCTCAATGGCAAACTTTTTCTTGCGCAGCTCATCAACTTCATCATTGTATTGATTGTTCTGGCTAAGTGGGTGTACAAGCCACTTTTGCGTGTCATGGACGAGCGTACCAACCGCATTGAGCAGTCACTCAAGGACGCAACACTCATTGAGGAGGCGAAGAAGGCAATGGAAGTAGAGCGCGACGCAGCTATTCTTGCCGCACGCCGTGACGCGACTGCGGTCCTTACTGAAGCAAAAGAAAAGTCTGCTGCCATGATTGCAACAGCAACGGCTCGCGCACAAGAAGAAGTTGCTGGAATTGTGATGCAAGCTCGTCAGCAAATCGTGGGGGAGCGTGCGCTCATGCGTGAGGAAGTTGAGAAAGAAGTCGTGCAACTCGCTGCACGCATTGCTGAGAAATTCCTTGGGGAGAAGATGACAAGCAAAGAAGACTTGCAGCTGCTTCAGCAAGGGATGAAGGAAGTGAAGACAAAATAGGTATGAGCCGAGCAACGCTTCCATCCAAATACGCTCGCGCACTCTTCGATCTGACGAAGGACTTGTCCCGCAATCAGGCCGAAGGTGTTATTGCGCGTTTTGCAACACACCTCAAGACCAAGGGCAAACTGCATTTGGCTGGTGCGATCGTAAAGCAGTTCGAACGTATTATTGCAGAACGGGAGAAGCGCGAGCAGGTAACCGTTGCGATTGCGCATGAATTGTCTCCACGTGCACGCGCAGAACTCATCCTGGTTTTGCAAGGATATTTCAAGACCGAAGCTGTGGGGTTGCATGTGGATCCGACTCTTGTCGGTGGTGCGGTGATTACACAGGGCTATACGCGTGTAGACGCCAGTGTTGCGGGGATGCTTTCACGAATTTCATAATTTCAGTTGTATGTCGAATCACACACTCGTTGACTCACTCAAAAAGCAAATCGCAGACTTTGCGCCTACCGCTCATGTTGAAGAAACAGGCACGGTAGTAGAAGTAGGTGATGGTATTGCTCGCATGTCCGGACTCACCAAGTGTGCGTCCATGGAAATGATCGAGTTCCCAGGCAAGGTCATGGGCGTTGCGCTCAACCTCGAGGAGGAGACAGTTGGTGCAGTAATTCTGGGCCAGTACACTGCGATCAAAGAAGGAATGACGGCGCGCCGCACTGGTCGTATTCTCTCCGTACCAGTTGGTGAGGAACTCCTGGGCCGTGTGGTGAACCCATTGGGCGAAGCAGTAGATGGCAAAGGCGCTATCAAGACTAAGAAGCTCAACCCTGTTGAAAAAATTGCTCCAGGCGTGATGACCCGTGAACCAGTAGGAGTTCCACTCCAAACAGGTATCAAGGCGATTGACTCCATGATTCCAGTAGGTCGCGGACAGCGTCAGCTCATCATCGGCGATCGTCAGGTTGGTAAGACCGCAATTGCAATTGACACGATCATCAACCAGCGTGATACCGGCGTTATCTGTATCTACGTAGCAATTGGTCAGAAGGAATCCAAGATTGCGCGCATTGTCGCAAAGCTCGAAGCTGCTGGTGCGATGAAGAACACGATTGTGGTAGTTGCTGGCGCGTCTGATCCTGCAGCACTCTCGTTCATTGCTCCATACTCTGGTTGCGCAATGGGAGAATTCTTCATGGAGCAAGGAAAAGACGTACTCGTAGTGTACGATGATCTCACCAAGCAAGCTTGGGCATACCGCGAAATTTCTCTCTTGCTTCGCCGACCACCAGGCCGTGAAGCATATCCTGGTGACGTGTTCTATCTCCACTCACGACTTCTCGAACGTGCAGCGCGTCTCAACAAGGAGAATGGCGGCGGCTCGATGACAGCACTTCCTATTATCGAGACACAAGGCGGCGACGTTTCGGCATACATTCCAACCAACGTGATTTCGATCACTGATGGTCAGATTTATCTCGAGTCCGATCTCTTCTACCGTGGTATTCGTCCTGCGCTCAACGTGGGAATCTCCGTGTCACGTGTAGGTTCTGCAGCACAGACCAAGCCAATGAAGAAAATCGCAGGACGACTTCGTCTGGAAATGGCGCAGTTCCGCGAAATGGAAGCATTTGCACAGTTTGCGTCTGACCTTGATGAGAACACACGTCGTCAGATCGAACGAGGTAAGCGCCTTGTGGAAGTGCTTAAACAGGGACAGTATGCTCCGATGTCCATGGCACAACAGGTTGCCATTATCTATGCCGCAACCAACGGTTTCCTTGATGCTGTACCAGTCGAGAAGGTCGCTGCATGGGAAGAAGGACTGCACACATTCATCGAGACTGAACATGAGGATTGGCTTACTGCGATGACCAAGGAGGACTGGGCAGTAACCGAACCAGCACTTAAGGAGATTATTACGCGCTATGCCGCTGCCAACTAAGGCAATCAAACGACGCATTTCGTCGGTCAAAAGCACTCGCAAGATCACGAAGGCAATGGAGCTCGTGGCTGCGAGCAAAATGCGCCGCGCTGTGGAAGCGGCTGTGGCTTCGCGTCCGTATTCGCAGTATGCGTGGGATATGCTCACGCGTATGCTTCGCGCTACGACGGAGCAGGTTGCACATCCACTCCTCGAGACTCGCGAAGAAGGCAAGACTCTTGTCATTGTTGTGACGAGTAACCGAGGATTGTGTGGCGGACTCAACAGCAACATCTTGCGTCGCACGAACGAACTCATGGCAACACTCACTACTCCGGACTTCATGTCTGTGGGCAAGAAGGGCGACCGAGCACTCAGCAAGACTGGTTCAACACTTGTTGCAAGCTTCGTCGACATTGGGGATACTCCGACATATCTCTTTATTGCACCGATTGCGCGACTTGCGATGGATGGATTTGTGAAGGGTACGTACAACAAAGTGCTCATGGTGTACTCCGAGTTCGTCAGCGCGATTGCGCAAAAGCCGACGGTTCGCCAAATCTTGCCGCTGACCGTTGCTGCTGAAGCGTCTGCAGCAGTTGAAGCTGAGGAAGAATTCTTGTTTGAGCCGTCAGCTGACGCAGTATTGGAGACAATGATTCCACGCCTTGTCGAGGTGCAGCTCTATCAGGGAATGCTCGAGGCAGCAGCATCAGAGCACAGCGCGCGCATGGTTGCGATGCGTAATGCAACCGATGCGGCGAAGGATATGCTTGATGACTTGGTGTTCTCGTGGAATCGCGCGCGCCAAGCTTCTATTACAAAAGAAATTGCCGAGATTAGCTCTGGCATGACAGCGCTAACCTAAACTCACTATGCAAAAAGGAATTATTGCTCAAGTTATTGGTCCGGTTGTTGACGTCAGCTTTGACGGAGACATCCCACAGATTCTCAACGCACTCACGGTTGACATGGGCAAGGGCCAGCCAACACTCGTGCTCGAGGTAGCTTCCCACATGGGCGGCTCACTTGTGCGCGCAGTTGCGATGGGTGCTACTGATGGATTGGTTCGTGGACAAGAAGTTGTTGATACTGGCGCTGCGATCAGCGTTCCAGTAGGTGACGCAACACTTGGCCGCATGTTGAACGTAGTTGGTGAGCCAATCGACAACCTCGGACCTATCAAGACCAAGGAACGTCGCGCTATCCACCAAGAAGCTCCTGAGTTCACAGATCAGTCACCAAAGACCGAGATCTTTGAGACAGGTATCAAGGTTATCGACCTCATCTGTCCGTTCATGAAGGGTGGTAAGGTAGGACTCTTCGGTGGAGCAGGTGTAGGTAAGACTGTTATCGTGAAAGAGCTCATTCGTAACATCGCAGCAGAACACGCAGGTCTCTCCGTATTTGCTGGAGTAGGTGAGCGAACTCGTGAAGGAAATGACTTGTATCTCGAAATGCAAGAAGGTGGTGTACTCGACAAGACCATGTTGGTCTTCGGTCAAATGAACGAACCACCAGGTGCTCGCGCTCGTGTTGCTCTCACAGGTCTTGCACTTGCTGAGCACTATCGTGATCAGGGCAAGGACATGTTGCTCTTCGTGGATAATATTTTCCGCTTCACGCAGGCTGGATCTGAGGTATCTGCACTTCTTGGTCGTATTCCATCAGCAGTAGGCTACCAGCCAACACTTGCTACAGAAATGGGTGCACTCCAGGAGCGTATTACTTCTACCAACAACGGTTCGATCACGTCGATCCAGGCAGTGTATGTTCCAGCTGATGACAACACTGACCCAGCTCCAGCTACAACATTTGCTCACCTTGATTCCACGGTTGTACTCGCGCGATCACTTGCTGAGCTTGGTATTTATCCTGCGGTAGATCCACTCGACTCCAGCTCCACACTTCTTGATCCTGCTATTGTGGGCGAGGAGCACTATGATGTGGCTCGTCGCATGCAGAAGGTATTGCAGCGCTACAAAGATCTTCAGGACATTATTGCAATTCTCGGTATGGAAGAATTGTCTGATGAGGACAAGCTCACCGTATCTCGCGCACGCAAGATCCAGCGTTTCCTCTCACAGCCATTCTTCGTTGCTGAAATGTTCACCGGTATTCCAGGTAAGTACGTAAAGCGTGAAGACACGGTACGCGCATTCAAGGAGATTATCGAGGGCAAGCACGATGACAAGCCTGAGCAGGCCTTCTATATGAAGGGTGGTATTGATGAAGTAACAGCGTAACGTATGGCAACCACGACACTCCAATTTGTAGTCATCACTCCAGAGCGTGTCGTGTTTCGTGCACCGGTTGATTCTGTATCGCTCATGACGGAGATGGGTGAGATCACGATTTTGCCACACCACATGCCTGTTGTAGGTATTGTGAAGGCAGGTGAGGTGCGCATTCGCGAAGGAGCAAGCGAGCACCATGTTGCAACTGCTGCAGGGTACGTCCAGGTTCGTGGAGGCAATGAAGTAATTCTTCTCGCAGACGCTGCAGAGCGTGCTGACGAGATTGACGTTGTGCGTGCCGAAGCAGCTCGCGCGCGTGCCCATGAACTCATCACAAAGCGTCAGTTTGCTAATGATATTGAGTTCGCTGCACTTCAGGCAGCACTCGAGCGATCCTTGGTCCGTATTCGCGTTGCCCGCCGTCGCCGCGCGTAGTCTAGCTACCAGTTGACAAAAACGAAGAAAAGGCGTATGCTGCCTCACTTGGAGGGCAGCCTTTTCTTTTTTAGGATTGGCGCTCCAAGACCATTCACCGCACACGACTGGGAGGTCACTCATGCGGATCGCAGTAGCACTACTTTTCGCGGCTACGGCCGCATGCAATCCTTTCACCGCGTCGGATCCGGCGCAGCTCACATTCGGGACTGGCGACGGTCTCGTTGCGGACGATGCTGGAGCTGACAGTGTCAGCGACAGCACGGACATCCACGCGTCAGATTCGAGCGCCGACGCTGACGCGATCGCGCTCGACGAAGACATTGATGCATCCGACGGCGTGGGCGAAGAAGTCGCAGACAGCGAGGATGCTGACAGCGCTGATGTCGCGGGCGAGGAAGTGTCGGTCGACGGCAAGGACACAGAAGTCCTAGCCGACGCTGATGCAGACTCGACAGACGACGCCGATGTGGCAGCTGACGGCGAAGACACCCCAGAGGTGGAGACGCCCGACGCAGACACTGACGGCAGTGTCGAAGTGGATTCCGATGATGTTGAGACTGATGACGCGGACTCATTCGAGGACGTGCCTGATGTCGAAGACCCAGCGGACATCCCCGACACCGATGGCAGCGTTGGTGACGACAGTGTAGACGCGCCCGACACCGATGGAACGGACAGCAGTGATGCGGTCCTGACTGACGTAGACGGTGTGGATGGCACTGACGCCAGCGATGTGATCGTGAATCCGCCGGAGGATGTACTCGAGGACGTAGGCACTACCGATTCGACGGATCTCGCTGATGCCACAGATGGCATCGACGACGTTGGACAACAAGACGTGGGTACAACAGACGGCATCGATGGCGACATCGTTGATCCGCCTGATACCACGATCGACAACGACGTCCCTGTCGTGGACAAATGCCTCGGCATTATCTGCGATACGAGTGATCCGTGCGCTCCCGAGATGTGTGACCCAACAACAGGGGAATGCATCATCAAGTCGGTGGTTCTCGCTGATGAAGTGGCGTGCGAAGATGGCGACTTCTGCACGGTTGCTGATGTCTGCGATGCGGGAGTATGTCTGAGTGGAGCAGTGGACGCGCAGGTGTGTCAGTGTACGGTAACGTCAGACTGCGCGCATCTCGAGGACGCTACGCTGTGCACCAAGCCGGTCACATGCGTCGCGAACGTCTGTGTGTTGGGGACGCTGGTTCACTGCGAGGACGGGAATCCGTGCTCGTATGACCTGTGCGTTGCACAGAGCGGGCTCTGCTCGTTCCCAGAAGTCCCCGCGTGCTGTCGTCAAAACGAAGAATGTGACGACAGCAACGCCTGCACACAGAATTGGTGCGAGCTCACGCCAGGACCGGATCAGAACATGTGCTTCAGCAAGAATCTCGACGTCGTGTGTGACGATGGGGATGTCTGCACTGTGGGAGACCACTGTAGCGTCACCGAAGGTATATGCATCTCGGGAGATATTGCAGAGTGCGACGACGGTGAGCCGTGCACGCATTCTGACACATGCTTCAATGGAAGCTGCGTGGGCAAAGCGCTGGACTGCTCGGATATCGATCCGTGCACCCAGAACGAAGGCTGCGCTGCTGGCGAATGCGTCACACCGACGCCGACAGATTGTTCGGACAGCGATGTCTGCACACTCGACTCGTGCGAGCCATCGGTGGGATGCGTACACTCAGGCTACCCCGCGTTCATTGTCAGCGAAAGCGCTGGCAAAGCAGGAGATGCTGGGAACTTCCAACCTTGGTTCACAGCAGGCTCTGGATTTCACGTCGGCCCGTGGTGCGCAGTTGGCAGTACGTGCAACAAGGAAATCGGTATTCTCCTGAGTAGCGACTCTGCGAGCATCACGATCGACTTGGATGCTCTGGGCGATACGAGCGGAGTGCCAAAGGTGCTGGAGTTCGCGCTGCAGCATCACTACGACATCGTCGGCGACGCCTTCCCAACCATGGAGGTGAAGAAAGGAAGCGCTGTCATCGATAGCAATGTCTTCGATGGGCCGAGCGAGAAATACTCGCGGCAGCAGTCCGGTGGGACGCAATCACCACTTGCTGTAGGCACGAGTGGCACAGTCGTGATCAATCTCAAGCGCAACGGCGCCAAGGTCTCGACTTCGCCTGTCTTCCAACAGACGTTCCACTTCGTCGGTGAGATCACCGTGCGGGACGCCTGTCACTGAGCGATTCCAGGGGCAATTTCGCCCCCAATAACTAAACCGAAACACGCTGGCTTCCCGGCGTGTTTTCGTTTATGATGGGGAAGTATGGAATTACTTGAAGGACTCACAGAAGCGCAAAAAGCAGCAGTTACACACACTGGTGGGCCGCTCATGATCGTGGCAGGCGCAGGAACCGGCAAGACAACGGTGCTGACGCGTCGTATTTTGTTTTTGTTGGCCTCAGGTGTTGCGCCAAGAGAAATCATGGCTGTGACATTTACTGAAAAGGCAGCGAGTGAAATTCTGGCCCGCATTGAAGCGGTCAACCCAGATGCAGCGCTGACACTGCAGATTGGAACGTTTCACAGTATCTGTGAGCGTCTTTTGCGTGAGTTCGGTCATCATATTGGGTTGCCGATTGGTTTCCAAGTGCTCAATGATGCAGGTGCATGGATGTTCGTGCGCAATCGTCTCTCAATGTTTGATCTCTCGTATTTTGCCCAGAAGGGGAATGCGACGCGATTCATTCGTGCAATTTTGTCTCACATTTCGCGATGCAAAGATGAGCTCATTACTCCTGAGCGATATCTCGAGTACGCTACGCAGGTACAGCTCTCGAGTGATACTGATGTGGCGTTGGCTGCATCTGCGGACGCGGAGTTGGCACGTATCTATGTGCAGTACGAGCAGGAGCTCATGAAGGCATCCAAGCTCGATTTCGGATCGCTGTTGTTCTACGTGCACGCCCTGCTTGTCGAACGACCCAACATCACTGCACAGCTACGCAAGCGATTCAAGCATGTGCTTGTGGATGAATTCCAGGATACCAACCGCGCGCAGTATGAGATTGTGCGGCAGTTGTGTCGTGAAGATGGACCTGTACTGACAGTCGTGGGGGATGACAACCAGAGTGTGTACGGATTTCGTGGTGCAGTCATGGATAATATTTTGGATTTCAAAAATGATTTTCCGAGTGCGACATCCATCGTGCTCAATGAGAATTTTCGCACACGGCAAAATATTTTGGACATGAGCTATGCACTCATTACTCGCAATGCGCCACATACGCTGGAGTCACGATTGGGCATTTCGAAGAAGCTGCACGCGGCTCGCGAAGGTGTAGGATCTATCCAGTACACCATTTTGGAACAAGAACACGATGAGGCAGCGACGATTGCTACAGAAATTATCCGCTGTCATGAGCAGGGAACTCCGTGGAGTGATATGGCAATTCTCGTGCGTGCACATGGACACGGCGCTGCCATTCGTGAGCAGTGTCTTCGTCGCGGCATTCCACTGGTCGTGCATGGGCGCAGTGGCACACTACAGCATCGTGTGGCACAGCAATGCATCCAGATTTTGCGTGCACTGCATAACGCGCAAGATTCGGTGTCGCTGTATGGTCTCTTGTCATTGCCTCCACTCTCACTCTCACACGATGCGTGTACGCAATTGCTGGCTGCCAGTCACAAGGATGGAGCGACGCTCTATGAGACACTCAAGAAGGCGCAACTGGTCGCGATTCCTGCTGATGAGCAAGCGCGTATCGCGTCCTTTCTTGCCGCGCTTGCAACAGCGCATCAGTTGCTGCGTGATCGTCCGATTCATGAAGTGCTTGTTCACTACTTCGAGTTGTCTGGTTTGATGCAGTACTGGCAGGACCAGAACAACGCAGGGGAGTTAGATGAGCCGTTTGTGGCACTGCAGACATTCCTGGAGTTTGTGAAGCAGTTTGCGCAATCACATCCAACGCCGACGGTAGATGCATTCCTTCAATTCTACGCCGATGCATTGCTCTCGGGAGATGATTCGGGAGAGCAAGAAGTGAGCACGCGTGTAGACGCAGTCCATCTTATGACAATTCACGCAGCAAAAGGGTTGGAATTCAGTCACGTTTTCTTACCTAGTTTTGTGCATCTTCGATTTCCGGGTGCAGATCGCAGCGAAGCGCTCCCGCTCCCTGCGGCATTGCTCTCGCGCATGCCTGAGGATGATGACGCGCATGTGCGTGAAGAGCGTCGATTGTGTTACGTAGCCATTACCCGAGCTCGTGATGCAATTCATATCACGCGTGCCAAGTATTATGGGGATGGTAAGACCGAGCGCAAACCGTCACGATTTCTCGCTGAAATGGAAGTAGAGCATTGGATCAATGGGACTGATACGCTCGTGACTACCGCTCCCGCATCCACAGTAACGACGACTGCAGCAACACCCAGCTCGATCACGCGATTATCGTTCTCACATCTCCAGACCTATTTGCGTTGTCCATTGCAGTACAAGTACAAATATGTGATCAAAATTCCGACGATTGGATCGCATGCGATGAGCTTCGGCACAACCATGCACTCGACACTGCAAAAATGGTACGAGACATTGCGACAATCACGTGAACGTGTGCAGCAAGATCTCTTCGGTGTACCAACAGCACAAGACGCAGAAGCTGTGCCATCACTTGATGCGCTGCTAGCGATATTCTCTGCATCGTGGGTTGATGAGTGGTACGAGTCCTCAGAACAAAAGCAAGAGTACTTCAAGAAAGGACAGGATATTTTGCGTGAGTTCTATGGTCGGTATGCGCCGTTTGCAACAGTGCCGCGATCGCTGGAACAGTCGTTTAGTGTTTCGATCGGCGGCTGTACTTTTACAGGACGCATTGATAGAATAGATTCGGCTGAGGGGGGAGGTAGCATCATTATTGACTACAAGACAGGCAAGCCCAAGCCACGTCTTGAAAAAGACGACAAGAATCAGCTGCTGTTGTATTATGCAGCAATCGAGCGGGATCCGAAGTTTGCAGATGCTCGACCAGTGAAATCATTGCAGTACTGGTATTTGAACGACCTGAGCATGCAAGAAGTTCCGGTGAATTCGGACATTTTGCTCACCTTTGAGGAAGAGATCGGTGCGGTGGTTACGGAAATGCGTTCAAGCACGTTCCCAGCAAAGCCTAACCCGCATGTGTGTAACACGTGTGACTTCCGCAGTATTTGTCCATTTCGCAAGCTTTCGTGAATTTCAGCATCTGTATGGATGGGATTGGTAAAGACCTCATGGCACGCGTTGCGCGTGCTGGTGTAGGCAAGCAAGTAGAAGGAGCAATGGCGATCGAGATTGCGCAGCAAGCACTCGACGCGGTTTTTGCTGCAGATGCACGCCATGTACGACCACAATATATCAAGAACGGAACGCTCACGGTCAGCTGTGACTCTGCAGCGTTTGCGCAGACACTCAAGACACAAGAGGCAGCAATCCTCGCGTACTTTAATGACAAAATGCCGGCCCGGGCACGGGTCGAACGTATTCGTTATCTTCTATGACACTTCGCCAATACTTGCTGTTCATGACTGCAGCGACGCTCTTGTGCTTTGGAGCATTGTACTTCGTCATGATGTCTGTTGATCCGTACACGGCAAGCGCGGCGGGGCTGTCACTTTTCTTTGTCGCATTGTTCCTTTCGCTGTTCGGACTTTTTTCACTGATCGTGTTTGCGATTGAGAGTTTTTTCTCTCGCAGTGAGACAGTGGCATTTCGAATGGTGCGCAAGAGCTTCAGGCAAGCAGTCTTGTTCTCTGTGCTTGTTACCGTAGTGCTCCTCATGGCACGTGCGCAGTATCTCTATTGGTGGACACTTATCCTCCTCGCCGTCATTGTCAGCTGTGTAGAATTCCTCTGGTCGTCACGATCGTCTCATCATTCCTAGTATGTATATTCGACAGTCAACCATATTCACCAAGACCACCAAGGAAGCGCCAAAGGATGAAGTAAGTCATAACGCCGAGCTCCTCACGCGTGCAGGATTTGTGCACAAGGAAATGGCAGGTGTGTATTCGTATCTTCCATACGGACTGCGTGTCTTGCGTCGCATTGAGGGGATCATCCGCGAAGAGATGAATGCATTGGGCGCAAGCGAGATTCTCATGCCAGCGCTCACACCGAAGGAGCCATGGGTCAAGACGGGCCGATGGGATGGACTCGACGTACTCTTCCGTCTGGAGGGCGCCGGTAACAAGGAGTATGCCCTGGGCGCAACACACGAAGAAATCGTTACGCCAATGCTCCAAGACTTCGTACAATCCTACAAGGATCTGCCTCGAGCTGTGTACCAGATCCAAAACAAATTCCGCAATGAACCACGTGCGAAGTCGGGACTGCTTCGTGGGCGCGAATTTTTGATGAAGGATCTGTATAGCTTCCACGCAACGCAAGAAGAGCTCGACGCGTATTACATGGAAGCAGCGCGCGCGTACGATCGCATTTATGCACGCTGTGGACTCGACGCAAAAATGGTCGAAGCAAGCGGTGGCACGTTCAGCAAATTCTCCCACGAGTATCAGGTATTCACGGAGTTTGGAGAGGATCTCGTATACCACTGCGCAAAGTGTGGTTGGTACAAGAATCGTGAAATTCTCACAACGTTCGACACGTGTGACACCTGTCAGGGACCTGTAACGGAGAACAAGGCGATTGAAGTAGGCAATATTTTCCCACTTGGCGCGAAGTATTCGAATGCGTTTGATTTCACATTCGTAGATGCTGATGGGAAGTCACAGCCAGTGCTCATGGGTTGCTATGGTATTGGACCAAGTCGTGTCATGGGAACCATTGTAGAAGTACACCACGATGCTGCAGGAATGATCTGGCCAGCTGAGGTTGCGCCATTTGCAGTGCATGTTGTTGCGTTGAGCACAGACGAATCTGTGATGCGCAAGGCGCAAGAGATTGCACTCACGCTCTCTGAGCATGGCGTCGAAGTACTTCTGGACGACCGTGATATGCGCGCAGGGGAGAAGTTTGCCGAAAGCGACCTCATTGGAATCCCAACACGCGTCGTGGTCAGCAGCAAACAACTCGCTGCAGGAACAGTCGAGTGGAAATCCCGCACCAGTGCAACAGCTGAGACAATCGATGAAAGTACACTCTATAGTCGATTGACCGTATGATCAAATCTTTCTTTGGCAAATTCAGCAAAGACATTGGCATGGACCTCGGTACTGCCAATGTTCGCGTGTATGTCAAAGACAAAGGAATTGTCGTACATGAGCCGTCAGTAGTTGCCATTAACATGCGCACCGAGCAGATTCTCGCTGTTGGCAACGAAGCGAAAAATATGGTCGGCAAGACACCAGGCCACATCATGACATCACGCCCACTCTCAGGGGGCGTGATTTCTGACTTCGAAGTTGCGGAGCGCATGGTGAAATATTTTATCGACAAGGTGCACGAAGACGAATTCTCGTTTGTTCCGCGTCCGCGTGTGGTTGTCACGGTGCCACTTGGTGTTACCGAAGTAGAACGCAAAGCAGTTGAGGATGCTATTGTTGCAGCAGGTGCGCGCGAAGTGTTTGTGGTAGAGGAGCCAGTAGCTGCTGCAATCGGCGCACGAATGTCTGTGGAAGAGCCAACAGGCAACATGGTAGTGCAACTGGGTGCAGGAAACACCCAAGTAGCTATTATCTCACTCGAGGGAATTGTGAGTTGGCGCACGAGTGTCATCGCAGGGGACGAGCTCACCAAGAACATCATGCAGTATACCCGTGAGGTGTTCGGACTTCTCTTGGGGGATCGTCAGGCGGAGAACATCAAGATCGCCGTTGGTTCAGCACAG
This sequence comes from Patescibacteria group bacterium, assembly GCA_038065555.1. Taxonomy (GTDB): domain Bacteria; phylum Patescibacteriota; class Patescibacteriia; order Magasanikbacterales; family JBBTQS01; genus JBBTQS01. The sequence continues at coordinate 192,139 of JBBTQS010000001.1, read as the reverse complement.
CCACTCCCAGAGAAAATCGAGTTCTCCATGCGTGGTCGTGATGTAGTCTCTGGCCTACCGAAGGAAGTAATGATTGATAGTGAGCATGTGTACCGCGCTATTTCACGCTCTATCGCGACGATCGTGGAGAACATCAAAGCAACACTCGAAGTAACACCACCAGAAATCGTTGCAGATATCCACGAACGTGGGCTCGTGCTCTCAGGTGGCACAGCACTTTTGCGCGGGATTGATCAGGTTATTGCAGCAGCGACAGGTATTCCTGTTCGCATCGTTGATGATCCACTGATGTGCGTTGTGCGAGGCACTGGAATGCTTCTGGATGATCTCAATCTTTTGGCACGTATTGCTATTCCTTCGACACACGAAGAGTCAAATCGAAAGCGCAGATAATATTTCCTTCCTATGCGCGCATCGTACCGAATACGAGTAGCATGGGTGGTGGTTTGGGCTGTGGCAGTGGTTGTTATTGGAACTCGTACACCCTGGTTCCAGTGGTTGCGAGATCCACTCGTACGACTCATGTCACCGGTTGCCTCCTGGGTAAGGGGAGGAACCGCCCAAGACAGTTCACTCACTGCAAAATCCAAAGACGAACTCATTGCAGAAATCGAGCAGCTTCGTCGTGAACGACTTATCTGGGAGGCAGCGACGGCAACAACAGCAACTGCAGCGAGGGTATGCACAGATCTCGAGCGCGCCTTCTCGTTGATTGATCGATATAAATCGTACACGGTTCGCGGAGCAAATGTGTTGGGAACAGGAATGAGCTTCGATACGTCTCTCGTTCTTGTTGACCAAGGGTCTGCACATGGGGTGAGACCAGGGGACACGGTACTCACAGTAGAAGGGGCGCTAGTTGGTACCGTTCACTCTGTTGCAGACACAAGTGCCTATGTGCGTACATTGGCGCATCCTTCGTCTGCAATCTCTGGGGCATCAGTGGAGCAGGGGACGCTTGTGGGATTGGTCCGCGGACAATTCGGACTCTCAACACAACTAACGTTGATCCCCAAGTCTGCTCAGTTGCGACAAGGCTCACTCATCCAGACTGCAGGAATGGACGAAGCAATACCTGCGGGAATTGTGATTGGTGCCATCGAGGAGCTCGAAGAAGAACCGAACACGGAGCTCCTTCGTGCAAGCATCCAAGTACGGTATGCGCAAGAAAATCTCCGCCAAGTCATAATTCTGACTCGCTCAGGGTCGTAGCTATGCGTATCTTTCTTCTCCAACTGGTTTTGTTTGTAGGAGTGCTCGTGACGCAGTTGGGTGTAGTGAGTGCGCTGCCGGCTCCGTGGCATGCGATGCTTGTGCCTGTTGTGCTCGCGCCATGGTGGGTCCGCAGTCGCTGGTATGCATTTGAGCGCATCGGATGGTGGCCGCTACTCATGGGTATTACTGCTGACGTGATGAGCCCCTACCCATTTGGTACAATGACGGTAGCCTATCTTGCACTTGCTTGGACGGTACGACTCGTGTGCATCCGACTCATTCCTCGATTGTCATTCGGGTCATACGCTGTGGTGGCGACACTTGGACTGTTTGCTTTTGCATTGATCTGGGTGATGATGAATGCTGTGCGCGCTGCTGAACCGTTTGGCACTTCATTTGTAGCGTTTGGCATTCGTTCACTTCCTATTATTGGTGTGTCGCTCGCAGGCTCACTCGCTGTCTTCGCGGTGAGCCAGCGGTTCGGAGTCTTTGATCATGTTCGTCGCGCATAACACACGCTATGGCTTTTTGGTCCAAACCTCGTGCAGATACTGATCTCTTTCTCTCCTCCGAAGGGTCGCAGAGATATTTCGGATTGCGCGGGAGATTTCGCCTGGAGTGGGTTACCGAGCAATTTGCACCCCATCGCGATGATGCAGATCGCGCGCTTCCAGAATTTCGTGAGCATTATATTGGGAATGCGCTGTCGCGCAACAAGATTGTCGTTGTAGGATTGTTCGGATGGTTACTCCTTGCATTCCTATATTGGAAAATAGGTTCCATCCAAATTGGTGACGGAAGGTCGCACCTTCTCGCCGCAGAGAACAATCGCACTCGCACGTATGCGCAACCTGCTGCGCGCGGCATTGTCTATGATCGCAATGGAGCAGCATTGGTCGAAAATGTGCCAACATTTGCTATTGCGATTTCGCCGCGTGATATTATCCCGTATCCAGAACGTCGTGCGAAGTTGCAACACCTCTTGGGTATTGACGCTGCAGCAGCGAGTGAGCTCTTCGGTGCACCGCAACTCACGGGGCGTGATTCACTTATTGTGAAGGATGCAGTGTCGTATGAGGATGCGGTTCGTATTCAGGCAGCTGCGGCGGATATTCCTGGACTGTACGTACAGAGCACCTTTACACGCAATTATCAGCTGGACAAAGCAGCGAGCCTCTCCCATGTGCTGGGGTATACCGGCAAAATGAATGCGCAGGAGTGGCAACAGATTCTCGACCAGGGAACGACGCGTGCAGATCGTGCGTATAGCCCAACCGATCGAGTAGGGAAGTCAGGAGTGGAGAAAACCTACGAACATCTCCTGCGTGGTACCTACGGCAAAGTTCTCACCGAAGTCAACGCACAGGGCCGCCCAGGCCGTCAGGTGAGTGCTGTGGCATCAGTGCCAGGAACCGGTGTGTACCTCACGCTGGATCTCCAAGTGCAATCGCAGCTTGAAATCGCGATGAAGAACGCCATGCAAAAGCTCGGCAAGAAGCGTGCCTCTGCTGTGGCGATTGATCCACGATCTGGTGCAGTACTTGGACTTGTGTCTCTCCCTGCGTATGACGACAACTTGTTCAGCAAGGGAATCAAGAGTGAGGCGTATGCTGCGCTGCTTGCTGATCCAGACATGCCTCTTTTCAATCGAGCAATCAGTGGTCGGTTCCCATCAGGGTCTGTGATCAAACCGTTTGTTGCTGCTGCTGCATTGCAGGAAGGAATTATCACAAAGTCAACGACGTTCCTGAGTGTCGGTGGGTTGCAGATTTCACGTTGGTATTTCCGTGATTGGCGACCGGGTGGACATGGTGTGACAGACGTACGCAAAGCCATTGCCGACTCGGTGAATACGTTCTTCTACATTATTGGCGGTGGATATGAGCAGACGGAGGGACTCGGCGCAGAGCGTATCGCGGCATATCTCCAGCAGTTCGGATTTGGGAGCAAGACGGGCATTGATATTCAGGGAGAATTCGCTGGATTTATTCCGTCGCCAACATGGAAGCAAGAAGTGAAGAAGGAACGATGGTATATTGGAGACACATACAACTTTTCGATTGGACAAGGTGACTTGTTGGTGACCCCATTGCAAATGGCTGTGGCAACTGCAGCTATTGCAAATGGCGGCACATTGTACAAACCGCATTTGCTCTACGCACTGGGGGATAGCTCGAGTCAGCCTCGTGTTGTGGAGAAGCCTGTTGTTCTTAACAGCAACATGATTGATGCGCAGCATCTCCAGACTATTCGCGAAGGAATGCGAATGACGGTGACGGAAGGGTCGGGGTATCGTCTCCAAGCAGCACGCGTTGCTGTTGCTGGCAAAACAGGAACTGCGCAGTGGAGTAACGTGTATCAACCACACGCATGGTTCACTGGATTTGCTCCGTACGAGTCGCCACGCATTGCAATCGCGGTGCTTGTTGAAGAAGGCGAAGAAGGTGCGACGATCGCGTCTATGATCGCAGCAGATTTCTTTGTTTGGTGGTCTGGCTACGATTCTTGACACTCGACCAAAAGACCCGTATACTGCGTTTACTCCTCATGAATCTATGACTGAAATTGTATACATTTCCAAAGAAGGACTCGAGGCACTCAAGGCTGAATTCGAGATACTCAAGATGAAAACAATCCCTGCAATTGCAGGTCGTATTGACGATGCAAAACAAAACGGCGACTTGTCCGAAAATGCTGAATACCAGGATGCAAAAGAACAGATGGCATTTGCACAAGGACGACTTCTCGAACTTGAAGACATGATCAACCGATCCATGTTGATTGAGGAGAAGCGCGCTTCACAAAAAATTGTCTCGGTACAAATTGGTTCGCGCATTGTCGTGAGCACCGAAGACAAAACCAAGAAGGAATTCCAGATCGTTGGTTCAGCAGAAGCACAGCCACTTGCTGGCAAAATTTCCAACGAATCACCACTTGGCGCAGCGTTCCTCGGATGTGAAGTTGGTGAAGTTGTAGAAGTCCAAAAACCGTCAGGCGTTGCCAAATATACCATTCTTTCGATATCATAGCTGCATATGCAGTCAGAATATGATATCCGCGTAGGCAAGCTCGCGCGTATTGCAGAGCTTGGGTGGCAGGCGTACCCGTCGACCGCTACACATTCGCACACCGTTGCAGCGTATCTCGAGCAGTTCGAAGTAATCCTCGAAGGACAGACCCCAGTGAGCCTGGCAGGTCGACTTTTGAGTATCCGTACACAAGGTGGTGTCACATTTGCAACCATCAAAGATCAGAGCGGTTCAGTACAACTCTTCATCAAGAAGGAGCATGTAGGGGACACTGCGTATGAACAGTTTCTCGAGCTCATTGATCGCGCAGACTTCGTGAGTGTTCACGGTGTTGCGATGATCACCAAGCGTGGAGAGAAGAGTCTCCAGGTGCAATCGTATACACTTCTCACGAAGGCGCTTTTGCCGCTCCCTGAGAAGTGGCACGGTCTTGCTGACACGGAGATTCGCTACCGCCAGCGCTACTTAGACCTTGTTGCCAACGAAGAAGTGTACAAGCGCTTCATGATTCGTAGCAAGATGGTGCAGTACATTCGTGAGTTTCTCTACAACGAAGGATATGTCGAAGTAGAGACGCCCGTGTTACAACCGCTCTACGGTGGTACATCGGCACGTCCGTTTGTCACACATCACCACACGCTCGATTTGCAACTCTATCTTCGCATCTCAACAGAACTCTATCTCAAGAGACTTGTTGTCGGTGGTATGGAGCGAGTTTTTGAGATTGGCCGAATTTTCCGCAACGAAGGAGTGAGCTTCAAGCACAATCCAGAGTTCACTATGCTCGAGACTATGTGCGCGTACGAAGATTATCGGTACAACATGTCGCTCATCGAGCGCGTGTACGAATTCTGCGCACAAAAGCTCTTCGGCACAACACAACTCCCACATGGCGAACACCTCATCGAGGTCAAGGCTCCTTGGCGCCGTGTGACTATGGTGGACGCAGTACGCGAAGCAACTGGCTGGGATTATCACGCATGGACCAACGACACACTTGCTCAGGCGAAAAAGGCAGCACTTGAATGCAAGCCTGAGGAGCCATATCGCGTTGAGACAGCGTTGTCAGTGGGTGATCTGCTCACCGTGTTGTTCGAAGATCGTGTTGAGCATACGCTCATTCAGCCGACGATCGTGTATGATTACCCTGTAGAGTCTTCGCCTCTTGCGAAGCAGTCTGCTGCAGATCCACGGTTTGTGGAACGGTTTGAACACTATGTACTCGGACAGGAACAGGGGAATAACTACAGCGAGCTCAATGATCCTCTCGAACTTCGCAAGCGATTTGATGCAGAGGCAGCGAAGGAAAAAGAAGGAAAGGGAATTGAAGATGTACAACAGACTGATGACGACTTCATCGAAGCAATGGCGCACGGAATGCCACCAACTACTGGCGCAGGTGTAGGAATCGATCGCATGGCCATGCTCTTCACAGGTGCAGCATCGATCAAGGAAGTGATTCTCTTCCCAACCATGCGTCCACGCAGCTAATACCACACTATGCCCAAGCTCTTCGTCACGCACAAGAATCCACACCTCGATGATGTCGCAGCTATTTGGGTACTTCGCCGCGCACTTCCTGCATGGAAGAAGGCGCGTGTTGAGTTCATTGCGGCAGACGCTTCTTATACACGCAAGGACAGCGCAGACCGAATGGCAATTGGTGTAGGACGTGGTCAGTTTGATGAGCACAAGGGCGATCGTGCAGATAGCGCGACGACGCTCGTCTGGAAATACTGCAAGAAGCAACCGGAGTGTGCTGTCAAAACCCCCGAAGAGCGCAAAGCCATGGACGCACTTGTTGCGTACGTCAACGAAGAGGATCACGGCATGCTCTTCGCCTCACCAACACGCGAATTCATGATCGGTTCAGTCTTCACGTATTTGGGTCGCGTAACAGGGGAGGGGTCAGAGGGCGCGCTCCAGTTCGGCGAGCAATATCTTGCCGGTGTCTACGAAGGACTGCTCGAAAAAGAATGGTGCATGCGTGACTGGAAAAAGCGCAAGGAATTCACGACCAAGTGGGGGAAGGGTGTTGCAGTGACCACAACCGTGAGTTCCAAGGTAGTCGCGCGCATTGCGTATGCGCAAGACTATGTACTGTTTGTATACAGCAATCCTGCGACACACTACTTGTCTATCAAGTCACGTAATGATTCCCGTGTTGATCTGACTCGTGTAGCGACAGCAGTGCGCACACTCGAACCAGATGCAGACTGGTATTTGCACCACAGCTCCAAAATGTTGATCTGTGGATCTGATGTATCCGCTAACCGTGCACTTTCCTCACTCTCTTCGCGACAGCTCGTGACCTTGTTGCAGCAATAAGCTCCTTCTTCCGTATGAAAAAAGTCCTCGTTTTCGGGACATTTGATTTTCTCCATCCTGGGCACATTCATTTTCTCACCTCTGCTCGCAAGCTGGGGGATAGTCTTACGGTTGTCATTGCGCGCAATAGCACGGTTACCAAGGTCAAGCATCACAAGCCTGCGCTCGACGAATCAGCTCGCATGGCTCTGGTGCGTGAGCTCAAGTGCGTTACAGAAGTGCAGCTGGGCGACACCGCAGACATGTACGCATCACTACGCCAGATCAAACCTGACATCATTGCACTCGGGTATGATCAGCATGCCTTCGTGGACGGATTAGCTGACCGTATTCGCTCACTTGGACTCTCCACACGCGTGGTGAGACTTGATTCGTTCCACGAAGACCAGTACAAGAGCACCGAGATCAAAAAAACACAAAAAACAAAGAAAGTTTCAGAAGATGCGAAGGTTTTTCTCGTGCCGCTTGCGATCATCATCCATAATGGTAAGGTATTCTTGCAGCAGCGCAACGATCCTGGAACGATTAACCACAAGAAGTGGGAGTTCCCAGGCGGCTCTGTTGAGTGGGGCGAGACTGTTGAGGCGTGTCTGGTTCGTGAGGTCAAAGAGGAGACCGGATACTCCGTACGCCCCGAGCGATTGCTCTCGCGCATCTACACCAACTACAAGGTGTATGATTGGGGGAGAGTGCAGGTCGTATTGATGCCGTACCTGTGTACTCTACTTCCGTCTCATTTGCGCATTTCCTCACGTGAGGTGCTCTCTACTGGGTGGTACACGTTCCCACTTGCCATGCAAAAAGATCTCTTACCCAAGAACCGCGAAATGCTCCGGCTCGCACAAAAATACGCTTTCTATGATTGATCCTATCTACATTCGAGAACGCAAGGAGGATTTGATTACCAGTCTTCGACATCGTAACAAAGAACAGCTCATCCCCGTGGTTGAGCAGATTGTTGCGCTTGACGAGACATGGCGCGCTGCTGACACGGAGATTAATCAGCTACGTAGCGATCGTAATGCACGCTCCAAGTCCAAGCCTTCACCTGAGGAGATCGCCGCGCTCCAGGAGCTCCGAACACATATTCAAACACTCGAAGAAGCCCTTGCTGCAACAGATGCTCAACGCAAGGCGCTACTAGCATCGATTCCAAACGTGCTCGATGTGTCCGTACCTGTTGGTCCTGGCGAGGAGCAGAACGTAGAGCTCTCCCAAGAAGGTGAGATTCCTACATTTACATTTACGCCTAAGGAACACTTCGATATTGCAGCAGCCAACGGTATTGATATTGAGCGTGGTGCCAAGGTTGCTGGATCGCGGTTTTATTACTTGCGTGGTTCGGTGGCTCGCCTCGAGCGAGCGCTGATGAACTACGCGATGGATTTCATGATGGAGCGCGGATTCACACTCACGTTGCCTCCGATTCTTGTGGGGGAGCAGGCGCTCTATGGAACAGGGTATTTCCCTAATGGTCGCAACGAAGTGTACGCAGTGAATCCAGGTGAGGATAATCTCTACTTGATCGGTACCTCAGAGCAGGCACTCATGGCGATGCACGCGGACGAGTCACTTCCATTGGCGCAAGGCGCACGCAAGTATGTTGGGTATTCCCCATGCTTCCGTCGTGAAGCTGGCAGCTATGGTAAGGACACAAAAGGCATTTTGCGCGTGCACCAGTTCAACAAGGTTGAAATGGTCGTATTGTGCGCTCCATCTGAGTCATGGGACTACCACGCACAAATGGTTGCGATTTCTTGTGACTTCTATCGATCGCTTGGTATTGCATTTCGTACATTGCAGTTGTGCAGCGGTGACACAGGTGCGCAAAGTGCAAAGACCATCGACATCGAAGCCTGGTTCCCAGGACAGAATCGATATCGCGAAGTCGGCAGCGCGAGCAACACAACAGATTACCAAACACGTCGATTGAATATTCGCATGAAGGACGCTGAGGGTAAGTCAGTACTTGCGCATGCACTCAATAACACTGTGACGGCAGATCGCACCATGCTCGCTATTCTTGAGAATTTCCAGCACGAAGACGGATCGGTTACGATCCCGGAGGTGCTGCGACCATACTATGGAGGGGAACGTATGGAACCGCAACAAGCGGCGTAATAGATATCAACGGAGTTGGAACGCCTCGGACACAGAGAAAGTCTATGTCCGAGATCGTTTTGTTGCTCCTGCACTCCCATGGTGGCGCACGCCGCGTTTTCTGACAGGAGTACTGATACTTATTTTGGTCGGCTGGATGGCGTTACTTTTGTGGCATCCATATTTCTTCCTTCGCCACCTCTCCGTTGAAGCAAGTGAAACAAAAAATGAAGCGCAATACCGCGAAGCAGTGCTCCAGGAAATACGCGGCAGCGGTGCACTGTCACTCCGTGGGAACTACTTTCTCTTCTCGACGGGGGAGTTGGAGGCGACTATTCGCGAGCGGTTCCCACTCCAGTCCATCAGCGTTGTGAAGAAGTTCCCAAATACACTCCAGGTGCAGCTCGTAGAAAAAAGTGACAGTGTTGTAGCGCTCTATGGTACACGTGTTGTGCGAATTACCACACAAGGTGCAGTGACACAACTCGCAACAGCTGCAGCACCTGTGGCGCAGAAGATGGGGGAGGGAAGTGTAAGCGCTACGTCGTCCACATCAACCGTAGTGGCTGCAGTGACAACACTCGTGCCTGTGAGTGCTCGAGCATCACTGCTGTCGGAGAGTAAGAAACTCGGTGTACCAGCAATTGTACTTCGCTCATGGGAAACAGATTCTGGAACGTCACCGATTGCAACAACCCTCTTCCCTAAGTTCATAGATTTTACGACACTAACAAGATCTGCTCTCCACCGAGAGAGAGGACAGGTCTTGCCCGAGGATCTCCAGTACCTGGTGTACGACCCTGTCGGTGATCCATATAGCCTCGGATATGTTATCCTGGACTCACGCCGCGGCGGATCAGAAATTACGTATTGGTACGATCTGCGAAGTTCGTTTGAGTCCCAGAATGAACTGCTATATGAGTACCTGCGTCTAGAGAAGGCTGCCAGCTACCGACAACTAGACCTCAGGCGGCCTGGTGAAGTAATTCTACGCAAATAAGCTGTAAAGTAAGACCTGTGGTTTTTGAAGTGCGATCCTGTGGTGTCGTATAAGATATATTGTGCGACACAATAATACGCAGTTCCAAAAACTGTTTCTTTGCTCCTCCAATTAGTGTATACTGACTCCATTAAGGACGATCCATCTATGCGAACATCTGCTTCACGACCTCTGTTGCTCCTTGCGACCCTTGCTTTCTTACTCTCACCGCAAAGCGCGTCGGCACAGGTTGCTCAAGGGTTAGTCGCAGGCGACCTGGTGAAGACAGCTGGCTCCTCTACTGTGTACGAAATTGGTTCTGATGACTCTCGTCTTGTTTTTCAAATGCAGTCGGTCTACGAGTCCTGGTATGGCAAGAACTTCGCAGCAGTCAAAGTTGTCTCACTCGAAACACTCGCAACGCTCCCCGTTCGACGAGTGAAGAGCTTCAAGACTGGTAGTGTCGTAAAATCTCCGTCACTCCCTACCGTGTATTTGGTGTCTGGTGACCTCGAGCTCACCGCCATCCCAACAGAAAAAGAATTCCTTGCACTGGGTAAGCAGTTCAACGAAGTCCGTGACATCCCAGATGGCTTCTTTACCAGTTACAAGATTGTTGGCACACTCCCCGCTTCTCCGGTCGAGACACCGACATCTACACCACCTGTTGAGCAAGAGCCTGTTGCATTTGATATTGTGTCACGATCATTCACCGCAACAAGCAAGACTGCAGGTGATATTCGACTGCAGACCACTGCACCCTCTACAGTGACTCTCTCCTACCGCCCTATCGATGGTGGAGCACTACAGACGATCACTCGCAAATCTACAACAGCGAACACCACACACACCTTTACGCTCGGTGCTCTTGCGCCACGCTCCAAGTACGCATATACCATCACCATCGCTGACAGCGAAGGTAGGGACCGCATCGAGGAGTCTGGGACGTTTGTGACATACTATGATCTCTATATTGCAGCGCACTCCGGTGCTCCAACACAAGGCGCTCTGCGAAAGGAAAATATTGAAGTGGGTCGATTCTTTATCTACAACAATTCTGCGACTACGCAGCATATCCAGGAGCTGTGGTTTGCATTCGAGACTGCTAACAGTGCCTCTGACATGATTGCAAAAACGATTGAGATCGTCGACGTCACACCAGGATCAGTTGACTTCGGCTCGGTTGTCACATTCAAGAACGTTGCAGGTGGCACATCAATTCGCAATGGACTCCAAACACAAAAGTTCTCGTTCCTCGATATCTCTGTTGTCTCAGGTGGTCAACGAGTGTTCGCTGTGGTACTCAAAGGCCTCGAGAACATGGACATTGACCGAATGGACGGAGAAATCTTCACCACTGCTGTAGAGCAGCTCATCGTTGGTGGCGATGCTGAGGTCTACACTGAGTCCAAGGTGATTGGTACACGCGTACATACTGCACAGTAGTGACTCGATACAAAAAAGCACCTCTGCAGGTGCTTTTTTGTATTCGTATTTTGTCTGCACCTAGTTGCCAATTGCACTCCAGATGAATGTTGCGAGCCACAGAAGTAGCCCGTAGAACACCAGGAGAATAAAGACGAATGCTGAATACTCTGGTTTTTTGGCTCCGGCCATAGGACAAATTGACTACAAATTAAGGCTGAACATAATTAAGTGGGTTCACCGGGATACCATTCACACGCGTCTCAAAGTGCAAATGCGGTCCAGTTACAAACGGGCCTGCACCAACGGTTCCAGGAGTACCTCCAGAATAGCCAATAATATCACCCTGCGTCACGAAGTCCCCTTCATTCACAATGATCGAAGACATGTGTCCGTAGAGAGTAGATACTTGGTTCTGGTGCACGATGAGTGTGTATGAGTAACACAATGAACTACTGCAGCGCTGCGCACGTGCTACAAATCCAGAATTAGCAGCGCGGATCGGCGTCTTTTGTGCTGCTCGAATGTCGAGTCCTGAATGCTCGAATACGTGGCGATACGGATAGTCTGAATCACGGAAGTACGTTGTGATGTAGCGACTCGGAACTGGCCATGTGAAATTCTGTGGGGTTGAGGCGTCGAACGACTTACTGTCGAGCTTTGCGCGCATCTGTCGTTCGATAGAAGAGATTTCAGACTCTGTGCGCTCATACTCACGACGCAAATTATCAACGAGCGAGTTGAATTTCTTTTCGGAAGACGACGTCTCCTGGATCAAGACACTTTTCACATTCTTCTCCCCTGACAAGGACTCCTTCTTGGCCTGCAATGCTTCTTCGAGAAGTGAGAGGGTGCGCTTCTTGCTCTCCTTTGCTACTTTTGTGGCTTCAAGCTCGGCACGCGCCTTGCTCAGGAGCCGGGTAGAATCTGCAAGTGAGCGCTGAAGCTGTTTGTGCTGTTGCACATTCGCAAAGAAGTCTGTGAGGCTCTTGCCAGAAGCGAGCACCTCAACACTGTTGCGAGCGTCAAGCGACTGCATGTTGCGCAAAATTGCACCAACAAAGACCTCTTGGGCACGAATCTTTTGCACTGTATCTTCGAGGGTAATTTCGATTGCAGAGAGCTCGAGAGTCAGCTCCTCTGTCTGTAGCTGTGTTTGCTCAATATCGAGCTGTGTCTTCTGGATGCGATTAGTAATGAGATCAACTTGGTTGTTGAGACTCGCCCGCTCGAGCTTCTTCTTGTCGATGACCTTCTTGTAACTATCGATCTTGGTCTGGATCTCTTTGATCTTCGCATTCTTCTCATCAATCGACTTTTGCAGTGCTGTCACCTCATCCGTTGCCGCAAAAACCCGCGTGATGCTCGGAGTGATGGGAGATGCAAAAAGACCCACGAGCACTACAAGCAAGAGCAAAAAGATTTTACGCCTTGGAAAGGAGTTCATACGCACGTGCTAAAAGGACAAGTGATTTTTGTTTGCCGTGTGCAACAGCAACGCGAAATGGATCTGGTGATCGTTCGAGTCCCGTGAGTGCAACGCGCATCGGCCACAGCACATCACCTTTTGCAAGATTTTGCTGCGTAATCCATGCTTCGACTGCTGTAGTGAACGTTGTAATATCATCCCACGACTCATCCGCAAGAGTGCCCAAGAATGCATTAAGTGACGCGAGAATATCACGAGTTGCATCTGCTGTTGATTTCTTCCACACGAGCATTGAAGGATCTGAGATAACGATTTCGCGGAACAAGAATCCGCTCTCCTCCCCTGCATCAGCAACCTTTTGCATACGTTCGCGTTCGATACCGACCACAGCACGCAATAATCGTGGCGAAAAATCAGTACAACCCTTGGCACGCAATACCGGTGTAATCAACTCGATCCATTGATCGTCCGAAAGACGCTGCAAATACTGCCGATTGAGCCAGTCCAGCTTCTCGTGGGAGAACATGGTGCTTGATGCGCCAACTTTTTCGAGATTGAATCCCTCGATCAACTCTTGGATGGTGTACACCTCCTGATCGCCTCGTGGATTGAATCCGAGAAGTGCAATGAAATTAATGAGTGCGTCTGGCAAATACCCCTTGTTGAGGTAATCCATTGCCGCAACATCTCCCTGACGCTTGCTGAGCTTGCTGCGATCAGGATTGATGAGAATTGGCAAATGCGCGAACGTGGGGTGATCCCAACCGAACGCTTTGTACAACGCAATATGCTTGGGAGTCGAGCTAATCCACTCTTCTGCGCGAATCACATGTGAGATCTGCATTGCGTGATCATCGACCACGTTGGCGAAGTGATATGTGGGATACCCGTCTGATTTGAGCAAAACATAATCATCTGATTCTGCATACGCAAAGGTAATGGCTCCTCGAATGACGTCAGTGAACGTCACAGTCCCCTCCGTAGGCATTGCCATGCGCAATACATGTCGCTCACCTGCTGTGATGCGTGATTGCGCATCTGCGGGATCAATCGTGCGACACTGTCGATCATAGCCTGTTTTGGTTTTTGCCAACTGCTGTGTCTCGCGCAACTGCGTGAGCCGCTCTTCAGTACAAAAGCAAGGATACGCGAGACCGTGCGCCACGAGATGGTCTGCGTGTGACCGGTAGATCGCGAGTCGCTGCGATTGTACATAGGGACCAAACTCGCCCTTGTCAACAATTGTTGTTCCATCGGCAGAGAGCACCGCGCCTTCGTCTGGCGTCATGCCAAGTGCAGAGAGTGCTGTGAAAATACGCACATCGCTCCCCGCGACAAACCGCTCGCGATCTGTATCCTCGATACGCAAAATAAACGTGCCACCATGATGGCGCGCAAACAAAAAATTATAGAGCGCTGTTCGGGCTCCCCCAATATGTAACTCACCGGTTGGACTTGGCGCAAATCGAACGCGAACAGAAGTGCTGGAACTCATCGGATGTGGGATGTTAAGTGCGAGCGTATTGCGCGCAATGGGAAGATGATCACCGCGTTCCAAATACGTGAAAAACGCTGGGGTTCAACACACAATCTCCATAGCCATTCTACCCCAACACGTGACATCCAACAAGGCGCACGACGTACAGCTCCAGAGAGTGTATCAAAGGACCCACCCACGCCAATCACTGCGCACGGTCCAGGAATTTGCGAGAGTGTATTATGGATCCACTTCTCCTGCTTGCTGTGCCCAAGTGCCACAAAGATCACCTCGGGGCGAAGTGATTGGATTTGCGCAAGTACTGCAGGAGTGTCAGCAGACTCCCCAAGACTGTTTACAAAAATAGCAGCGGTCCCCGCAATTTCTGCCTTGGGGTTGACCGACCGACACCAAGCCAGTGCTCCCATATTAGAATCTGGACCAGCACCAAGAAAAAAAATGCGGTTCGCTGACCGCGCCCAGTGCTCTACGAGTTCCACTCCTGTGCAGCGCTCAGGACGCGGCTGACCCGTTGCCACGGCTACCCAACTCAATCCGACGCCATCGGCAACTACACGGGGCGCTCCCGCGAGAATACTCGCCAGCTCTGGATCATCAGCGGCTGCAAGCGCCATCTCTGGATTAAGTGTAACCCAATGCAGTACTTCCCTCCCCGATGGACGGTACCCCTCTAAAGCTTCTGCACGTTTTTTGAATGCAAATTCAATGTTAAATAAGCGCATTTTTGGACTATTGACGTAGTAATTCTGTGTGGTACGCTGATATTAGCACTCTGGACTAACGAGTGCTAATCAACCAACATGACTCCCCACAATTTTACCACAAAATCTCAGGAAGCCATTACGCGTGCCTTTGCCATAGCAACGGAGACCGGGCACGGCCAGATTGAGCTTCATCACCTCCTCTATGCGCTCCTTGACCAAGAAGGCGGTGTGGTGGTTTCAATCTTTAAGAAATTGAACGTCCCTCTTGCTACTTTCAAGTCCACGATTGCGAAGAAGACGCATCAGCATAGTGAGGTACAGACAATGCCGCAGGGAAATCTCGGGCAGATCTATATGAGCCCGGAGGTTGCAACGCTCCTGCAACAGTCGCTCGAAGAAGCGCGTCGACTCAAGGACGAATTTGTTTCGACCGAACACATCTTCTTGGCGTTTTTGGCACACAAGAATGCGCTTTCGCATGAGCTCTCTGATGCTGGGATCACGTATGATGTCGTGTTGCGCGTTCTTGTAGATATTCGTGGCTCACAGCGTGTCGACTCCCCCGAACCAGAGGCAACGTATCAAGCAATCGAAAAGTACGGGAAGAATTTCACCGAACTTGCGCGCAAGGAAAAGCTCGATCCTGTGATCGGGCGTGACATGCAGATTCGACGTGTGATGCAGGTGCTCACGCGCCGAACGAAGAACAATCCAGTACTCATTGGTGAGCCAGGTGTCGGTAAGACTGCTGTCGTTGAAGGACTTGCACAGCGTATTGTTGCAGGAGACGTTCCAGAGAGTCTCAAGGGCAAAGAACTCATTGCGCTCGACATCGGCGCGCTCGTTGCTGGAACGAAATTCCGCGGTGAATTCGAGGAGCGTTTCAAGGCAGTGCTCAAGGAAGTGACTGATGCCGCGGGTCGCATCATCCTCTTCGCGGACGAGTTGCACACCATTGTTGGCGCTGGTGGATCAGAAGGAGCAATTGATGCTGCGAATTTGCTCAAGCCAGCACTTGCACGCGGTGAGCTCCACATGATTGGCGCAACAACACTCAAGGAATACCAGAAGTACATTGAGAAGGATGCAGCGCTCGAGCGTCGATTCCAGCCAGTGCTGGTGGCAGAGCCAAGCATCGAGGATACGATTGCTATTCTTCGTGGGATCAAGGAGAAGTACGAAGTACACCACGGCGTACGCATTACCGATCCTGCACTTGTTGCAGCAGCAGAGCTCTCCGCGCGCTACATCACTGACCGATTCCTCCCGGACAAAGCTGTTGATCTCATTGACGAGGCAACCTCTGCCATTCGCATGGAAATTGATTCCATGCCTGACGAGCTCGATCAACTCAAGCGACAGATTGTGAAGCTCGAGGTAGAAAAGCGCGCACTGGCAAAAGAACTAGACACTGATTCACAAGAGCGTCTGCAGGTAATCGAGAAGGATCTTGCTGAGATCAAGGAGCAGGCCATGGAACTCGAACTCCATTGGAAAAATGAAAAAGAATCTATTACCAAGATTCGCGACTACAAGAAGCAAATCGAGTCACTCAAGCAACAGGCAGAAATCGCAGAACGTCAGAGTGATTTGCAAAAAGTAGCCGAGATTCGCTATGGCAAAATCCCCATGATGGAACAAGCGATCAAGACCGCACAGGAAAAGCTCGCTGAAGTGCAAAAAGATCGCAAGATCCTCAAAGAAGAAGTCACGGACGAAGACATTGCAGCCGTTGTCTCACGCTGGACAGGAATCCCTGTGGTGCGCATGTTGCGCGACGAATCTGAGAAGCTCCTCACCATGGAAGCAGAGCTAGGCAAGCGTGTCGTTGGACAGCAAGAAGCGATCGCAGCAGTTGCCAACGCAGTACGCCGATCTCGCGCTGGAATTTCGGAGCCGAATCGTCCGATGGGTTCGTTTATTTTCTTGGGACCAACGGGCGTGGGCAAGACAGAGCTTGCACGCGCATTGGCAGAATTCTTGTTCAACGACGAGAATGCGCTCATCAGACTCGACATGAGTGAATACATGGAGCGTCACACCGCGAGCAAGATGATCGGCTCCCCTCCTGGATACGTTGGCTACGAAGAAGGCGGCCAGCTCACCGAAATCGTCCGCCGACGTCCGTATGCCGTCATCCTCTTCGACGAAATTGAAAAGGCACATCCCGATATCTTCAACATTTTGTTGCAGATTCTTGACGATGGTCGCGTGACTGATGCAAAGGGTCGAGTGGTGAACTTCAAGAACACGATCATCGTGATGACGAGTAATGTCGGAAGTAGCGATATCCTCTCCCTCGCATCGCGCGGACGATTGGGATTCAATACGACTGGCAAAGAATCTACAGCCGATGATGCGCAATCACATATGCGTGAGCGAGTGCTCAGTGCATTGCGTGAACAGTTCAAGCCAGAATTTCTCAACCGCGTTGACGAGACGGTTATTTTCCACGCACTTACCGAACCACAAGTTCGCGAAATCGTAGACTTGCAGATCAAGAAACTCGCACTCCGGCTGCAGGAGCAAAAAATCACACTCACCGTAGACCTAGAAGCGCTCGAATACTTGGCGAAGAAGGGATATGATCCGAACTTTGGCGCACGACCACTACGCCGACTGATTCAGCATGAAGTGAGCGACGCTATTGCGCGCCATATCATTGATCAGAGTCTCACTGAGTCCGGATCAGTACGTGTAGGAATCAAGAATGGGACAATCGAAATTCACGTTTAGCACGGTTGTCCACATTGAGAAAAATGGCTATACTCTAGTATATGCCATTTTCTTTACCCAAAACCATTTTTGCAGCTGTTTTTGCAGGGATGTTGGTTGCACAACCACTTCTTGCTACAGCAGCTGAATTCAATCCAGCGCACATTATTAGTGATGCGGAGATGTTCGATTCTACATCCATGTCGCGTGACACGATTCAAGGATTCCTGGAATCACGACGCAGTGGACTGAGCACGTACAAGGACATTGATGTCACAACCAACTCACTCCAGCGCGCCAGCGACATTATCTACAACGCAGCACAGCTCTACACCGTCAACCCACGGTATCTTCTCGTTCTGTTGCAAAAGGAGCAAAGCCTTGTAGAGAAGCAATTCCCATCACAAAAGGCGCTCGACTGGGCAACAGGCTACGCTGTGTGCGATTCCTGCTCGATGGACGATCCAGCCATCGGCAAATTCAAAGGATTCGCAAAACAAATCGATAATGCAGCAGGATCTGTGCGCTGGTGGTACGAGCACCAATCACACCCATCGTTCAAGAAGGTTGGACAGCAATATACCTTTAGCAACACACCAGTTACACCACAGAATTTCGCAACAGGATTCCTCTACACCTATACTCCGCACATCAATGGCAATGCGAATTTGTGGAAGATTTGGAATCGCTGGTTCACACGTGTCTACCCCAATGGCTCGCTCGTAAAGACCAAGAGCAGCAAGACGGTGTACATCATCCAAAAAGGAATGCGCCGACCATTTGCATCCCTCACCGCACTCACGAGCCGATACAACCCATCGCAAATTATCGAAATCAGCGATGCAGATTTGCAATCCTTCGAGGAGGGTCCTGCAATCAAATTCGCTAACTACTCTATTTTGCGCATCGAGAATGGGATGACGTACTTGCTCCAAGATGACACGATTCGCTACATTCCTTCCAAGGAAGTATTCCGTCAGCTTGGCTACAATCCAGGCGAAGTCATCGACATCACAACCGCAGAACTCGACGACTACTACCAGGGCAACATTATTACAAGCGCCTCAATCTACCCTCTCGGAACGGTCATGAAGGAGAAGAAGTCTGGCGCATACTACTACGTGGAGAACGGCATGCGACAACCCATCGCACACTTGGATATTGTGAAGGCACAATTCCCGAACGCGAAGCCTATCGTCGTAGACATGAAAACACTCGCTGAATACCCACTGGTCAACAAGGCATATACATTCCGCGAAGGTACACTCATTTCTGTGAAGGGGTCTCCTTTCACCTACGTTGTCTCTGACGGCACCCGTCGACTCATTCCTAATGATGCGGTCTTCCAAGGATTGGGATATAAGAAAGAAAACATTCTGTACGTGAATGAACAGGCACTCCTAGGAGCGCCAATTGGAGTTCCTATTGAGCTCAATGCAACCACGATCGGCAAGAAATAATCTATGTCACTTGTTTTTGCAGCACTAATGCCTCACACCCCACTCCTGTTGCCCCACGTGAGCACCAAGGAGCTCTACCAGTTGCCCAAAACCCGCGCTGCATGCCAACTTTTGACTGAGGAACTCTACGCATCGTACGTTGATACGCTGATTATAATTTCGGCTCATGCTGGAATTCAGGATGAAGCGTTTAGCGTGGCTGGTGCGCCAGAGCTTGATCTCACCTTCACAGAATTCGGAGATCTACACACCTACGCTCCACTCAAGAACGATCTTGAGCTTTCTGCACGCGTACGCGAGCGCTGCTTGCGCGAATCACTCCCTGTGATCACGCGCACCAGTTCGGAGCTCGACTACGCAAGTGCCATCCCCGCATTGCTCCTGCGCCCAGGTATCCGGTTCAATCGAATCGCCGTCATCGGAACATCAGCTCTCCCTCTCAAGGAGCAGTTCGACTTCGGGTATGCTCTCAAAGATTTGATCCTCGAGAGCACGACTCGCTATGGTGTGATTGTTTCTACCAACCTGGCGCACACATTGCACACTGATGCGCCATTTGGGTATCACAAATCCGGTGAAATATTTGATGCAGAAGTGCGCGCGAGATTGCAGGACTACAACACAAGTAGATTGCTCTCCATGGACCGTGCGGTGGCCGATCAGGCAGAACAATATGCCCTCCCTCCACTGGTACTCTTCCTAGGAATGGTGCAGCGCATGCAATACCGATACCGCGAGCTCGCCTACGAGCATCCAATGGGTGTAGGGTATCTCACAGCACAATTCACGTTCTAGACATGATCATCAGCGTTGTCCCCCTCGTACGATTACCAGTAGGAGTCGGGCCATTTTCCTATACCGCATCCGAAGACCAAGAGATCGTTGTTGGATCGTTGGTTACCATCCCATTTCGCTCAAGAACCAAACTTGGGATTGTTGTAGATTGCACAACAGGCACAGCGCCAACAGACAAACCCCTCCAACCAATCACCACCACACTCTCGCCTATACCACTCGTATCAGAGGGATGGTGCGCATCCTTGCTACGACTTGCGACCGTGTACCATGTGAATCCTGGCACGATGGCAATATCAATGCTCCCATCCATCGGTCCACGGATGGTCAAAGCAGCTACACTCCCCCCGCTTGCACACGCACATGCGGCACATGGTACTGTTGCGCTTCGCCACACCATTGTTGATCGAGGAGCTGACGTTGACGAAGCACTCATTGCGCAAGTACGCGCGTTCCCAGAGAGTACATGCGTGATCATTTGTCCAGAATCTTCCACCGTTGATCGAATCATCGCGCAGTGTACGGCCGCATTCCCAGGAAAGAATATACGCGCATACACGCGCGCAGGATCTGCAAAGGACGTGAAGGCGATTTGGCATCGTGTTCGGGTTGCGGCGCCAGATATCATTGTCGGCACGCGCGCAGCCGCACTACTCCCCTTCGCGCCAGAGACTCAGGTGTTGGTCGTCCATCCACAAGACGACAGTCACACGCAATGGGACGGACAGCCGCACACCACAACACTTGATGTCCTCATGATTCGTGCGAGATCAGAGAATCTTCGCGTTACAACATTTGCGCACACTGCCACAACGGAACAGTTGCTTGAGAAGGAGGCGTGGACTCGTGCATGGAACCCAGAGCCCCTCACATTCGAATCCATCGACAACGCACAGCTGGTCCGTGCGCGGCTCTACCACGCCATTCCTGATCCTGTACGAGATGCACTGGCTCAAGCAACGAGCGAACACCCTGCAGTCATCCTCGTGAACAGAACTGATGCATCCGTTGTACTTCGTTGTGCTGAGTGCGAAACCATCATTGCATCACGTACTGCTACTGAGTGCCCGCAGTGTCATGGAACCACACTGCATTCACGTGGCATGAGTGTCGAATATCTTGCACGCATGGCGGCGGAGGCATTTCCTGCATTCCATACAGGTGTTTTCACATCTGAAACTACAGACGTCCCACCTGATGCGCAGATTATCGTTGCAACTGATTCTATTCTGTATCACTCAGTATTGGCTCGCGCTTCTATCGTTTGGGCGCCGAGTGCTGACGCACGATTTGGTCGGTTGTGGTACCGAACGGTCGAAGATGCATTGTACTACTTCAGAGAATTAGCGTTTCGTGCCCCAACAGCCCGACTTCTCCTGAGCACATGGAAGGCTGAGCATCCGCTGTGGGGAGCACTACGCGACACAGACGCGTTGCGCCGATTCTTCGCCCACGAGCTCCAAAGTCGCAAAAAACACCAGTATCCACCATATATTAGACTGATTCGCGTGAGCCCAGGGCCATTGCCAAAACAACAAAAATCCGCTATAACAAGTACCACACGACTGGTGCGTTTGCCGATGGCTACGTGGATTGACGAGCTCTGCGCTCTCACACCACAACTCGCACGCGAAGATCGAGTCGAACCTAATCCGCTTTCTCCATGAGCACGTTACGAGTCATCACCCTTCCAGATAAGCGACTGCGCAAGCGATCCACCGAGATAGACCGCTCATTTTTGGCATTGCACGAAACGCAACAGTTCATCGATGATTTGGTGGAGCTCATGTACCTCGACGACGGTATTGGCATTGCTGCACCACAGGTTGCTGTAGCTCGTCGTATCATTGTAATCGGCAAAGACGCATTCAAACAAACAAAGAACGCACGACAGTTCCCTGCAATGGACATGGTCCTCGTGAATCCAGTACTCACGAACCATTCTGCCCGACATGCAGTTGATCAGGAAGGATGTCTCTCGGTTCCTGGAGTGTTTGGCGACGTGCGGCGCGCGGTATCAATCCACGTCGAAGGCATGGATCGTCATGGTAACCCTATCGCCTTTGACGCTACTGACTTTCTCGCGCGCGTACTCCAACATGAGGTGGACCATCTCGACGGCGTACTTTTCGTAGACAAAGCTACCAATCTTGTTCAAGCGCACAACTACACCCATGAACACCCAGCAATTTAATACGCCACTGCGTTGCGTGTTTTTCGGATCTGATGCCTTTGCAGTAACGGTACTCGAGCATCTTCTTGCTCGACCAGATATTGTGACGATTGTTGGAGTAGTGTGCAGACCTGGCAGACTTCCCGCCGTCACAGCAACTCCTACTACTGCGCAGTTGTTGCAGCCAACAAAACTAGACACGTCTTTTTTCGAATCATACATGGAACTGCGCCCTGACATCGCTGTTGTCGCATCCTACGGCGCAATTATTCCACAACGAGTGCTCGATGTTGCAGCTGCTGGTACGTGGAACGTCCATCCTTCGCTTCTTCCGCTGTTTCGTGGCCCAACACCTGTTGAGACTGCTCTACGCGAAGGAGCGCATCAAACCGGCGTCAGTATCATGTTGCTCGACGCTCTCATGGACCATGGCCCAATCTTTGCACGAGAGACGTACTCGATTCCACCTGGAATCTATGCACCGGAGTTACGCCAGGAGCTCAGCACGCTCGGTGGGTCGCTCCTTGTGAAGACACTCGAGCAGTATATTCGCCAACCTTTTGCTCCAGAAGAGCAAGATCACACTGCTGCAACCTACACAACCAAGATTACCACCGCAAATACGGCTATTGATCTTGTACATCAATCACTTCCCGATATTGCAGCGCTCGTGCATAGCTGCCCCGGCGAGGCGTGGTTCACACTTGCGTCTGGGCGTCGTGTCGCGGTGATCGCCGCAACACACAGCACAAGTGATACCCCTGCCGAACGGTCTTTTGTAGCAACAAAACGTGCCATCCAGCTCGTTGATGGTACAGACGTACTTACTTTTGACGTAGTACAAGT
Organism: Patescibacteria group bacterium; assembly: GCA_038065555.1. Lineage (GTDB taxonomy): Bacteria > Patescibacteriota > Patescibacteriia > Magasanikbacterales > JBBTQS01 > JBBTQS01. Next base: position 169,443 of record JBBTQS010000001.1, on the reverse strand, counting down.
TGCTGGTGGGCGACCTATCGATGCTCAGCAATTTGCTAACGGATATCGCGCTCAACTCCCCGACCCTACTCGCAAATGATGCTTGGTGCGGATGTGCTGTTGTGCTGCGCGATACGCACGAACATCTTTGCTCCAAGGAAATAATCGATAGAACCACGAGGGCAACCATTTGCTCATCGTTCCCTTTGTTGCAACAGTGAATAGCACATCAGGGACCGCAACACCCCGATGGCCTTTTTCGAGCATCGTGAGCCACACATCCCAATCCTGGAATCGCTTGATCTCTGGATCAAATCCAGGAAATGCCTCGCGACGAATGAGACTGCTTACATGAATGTAATTGAACAACCGTAGACGCGTTGCATCAAATGGCAATGCAGCAAATGTCTTCCAGCCAAATTTCATCCCACAGTAGCTGTACGCTGCTTCGGGGTGCTGATCCAGAGCGCGCATACATTGCGCAATCATTGTTGGCTCAAGCACTGCGTCAGCGTCACAAAAAAGCAGATACGAACCTGTGGCAACCTCAAACCCACGATTTCGTGCACGTGGGGCCCCACCATTCTCTTGTTCAATGTAGCGATCGATTTCGGGATGCTGCGCAACAATGCGCTTCACTTCATCAGACTCTGGAGATCCATCGTTCACCACAATGACCTGGGTATTGCGATAGGTTTGTGCAGCAATGGAGAGAAGGCACGCATGCAACAAATGTGCACGCGTGTACACCGGAATAATGACACTTACGAGTGGTTGTTTTTGTCGTTCCATACAAAAAGATTTTGCACGCGTTCTTGCGCACGTTTGCCCATACGCAGGCGTAGTTGTTGATCCCCTAACAGTTGCTCCATGATACGAACAACTGGCTCCGGATCATCGGTGTCTGGAAGCAAATACCCAGTCTCCGTGTCCACAACCGCATCAGATATACCACCTGTGCGTGTTGCGATGACCGGCACACCATACCACCCCGCCTCAATATACACGATACCAAACCCTTCGAAATCTGTAGATGAAGCGCGTGGAAGCAGCGCAAAAATAGCAGCAGCAGCATACCATGTGTACAAGTCTGCATCCGACACTGAACCCACCCAACGCACACGATCGGTGATGCCACACGTTCGTGACAACTCCTCCCACACCGCTCGCTGCGGGCCATCCCCAACAATGACAAGTGTTGCATCGAGTTCAGCTGGTAAGAGGGCGAAAGCTCTGATCACTCGGTCTACACCTTTGCGCTCAACCAAGCGGCAAGCTACGAGTACGATTTGTGAGGCCTCATTGATGTTTGTTTGTGTACGGAGTGTGCGAATTAAGGACGCTTGCACCTGAGATAACGCACTAATGCGAGGATGCCGAACATGTACAGCTGACCGTTTGCTCAATGCTGAGACAAGATCTGCCGTATACACACTATTTGCATACACTCGCGTGGCACGTGCAATGATTCGGCGTGCTACCCATCGACGTAGTGCCCCTGCATTCGATGCAATAGCAATGTCCATTCCATGAAAGTATAGTTCATACCGAACCCCAATCCACGAGAGGAGCCAGCATGCAGTTCCGATAGGGAAAATATGGCTACACCACAGCGTCGTAGCACGTCGCTTGCCACGAGTCTCGCGCTCTACTCTACGAAAAACATCGAACCACCGCGCAGTACGTTCGACACGCACGACAGTCACAGGGATATCGCTGTGCTGCACGAGTGCTGCGAGATACCGGCCAACTCCACCATGATCTGGCGGATATTCAGAAGTACAGAGGATGATTGAGTGTGGAGTCATAGCGAACTATCCGTTGAACGAAGACCGTGCACGCAACAACGCTCTGCCACCCATGAGCATCAACGAACCAACATACACCACACCACCGATAACAATGAGTGGCAGCACAGAGCTCATTCCTACCGCACGCAAGAGCAACAATGCAACAACCATACACCCAGTAGCAGCGAGAATTAGGAATACGTGCCAAACCATGGGGCGCCATGCAACGACAACCACACGCTGCATCCACACGAGTCCTGCTCCAAAGAGCACCACGTATCCAACAACTGCAGCGATGGCTGCGCCAACCGCGCCCAAGTGCGGAATCAACATGATATTGAGTACAGCGTTGAGCACCATGACGATACCCATAATCACTGTTTGTGCCTTTTGGAGATGCATAGCGTTGAGTACAGATCCCACAGGAAAACTTGCAAAAGCAAATATCAGACTTGCCATCATGAGTGACAATACGGTTCCTGCTCCAGCATACTTCGCACCAAAAAGTGCGACCAACAACGCATCCCCCACAACAACGGTTCCAGCAAAAAGTGGAATAGCAATTGCCAAGAGATACGTCATTGCAGCACGGAAGATGCGTGGAATTTGTGCAATATCATGTGCGGCTGCGTGGCTCAACAGCGGATAGAGTGAAGCAACGAGTGCCATAGGGATGAACTGGAACGCAAAGGCGATTTTGTATGGTGCGCTGTAGAGTCCAAGCGCCGCGTCCCCTGCTAATCGTTCCAACAACACAGCATCCAACGATGAATAGACGCGTGTAAAGATGCCAGCAAGTGCAAAAGGAAATGCAACACGCAACAGTGCGCGAACACCCCCTCGCAAGAGGCTGCTATCAGATCCCGCTACACGCAATGCAACGACCTGTGGATGGCGCAGCAGCTGGAAGGTACTCCAGAGCACATTGCATGCGCTACTCACCCCATAAGCAAGCAACAACACCCACAGTGGAGCGTGCATGAGGAGTGCTGTTACTCCTAGCACTAGCGTCAGTGCCTGGCTCCCAACCATACCCATCGCCTCGTATCGCGTGTTGTGAAGCGCTCGCAGTGCTGCATAATTGGTGAGATGGATAGAGTCGAGAAGCATCGCGATACCAGCAATCGAAATAAGCAAGAGCTTCGTCGAGTCATACCCAACAGCAACAGCCGCAATGAGCAACAAACTATAGGTGACAACACACGTTAACACCTTCACTCGAATCATGCGCCGGTACAATCCCCAAAGCTGCTCTGGATCACGTGCCCCATCACGAACCAACACCGATGCCATTCCAATATCTGTACCGATCGAAAAAAGCGTGGTATACGAAAGTGCGAATGTATAGAGACCGAGTGTTTCCAAAGAGACACGATGTGCAAGAAACCAAAAATACCCAAAGGAAATTATTTTCTGGGCTACAGACGCACCCGTCATCCAAATCGTATTGCTCGCAATGGAGCGCAGACCAGCCTTCACTGACATAGAACAAGTATAAAAGAAAAGCAGCCGCATGGGAATGCGACTGTCCTTCTTGCTTAACGCTTGCTCCACTGTGGAGAGCGGCGAGCTTTGCGATGTCCGAATTTCTTACGTTCCTTCACACGTGCGTCGCGAGAGAGATAGCCAAGTGCCTTGAGTGACTTGCGCAATGTCTCATCGAGTTCGATAAGTGCGCGTGCAATGCCGAGGCGTACTGCTACTGACTGACCCTTCTTACCACCGCCGAGAACTTTCACGGAAGTGTCTGTGGTCTCAGCCTTACCTACTGCGGTAAGCGGAGAGACAGCGATCTGACGCTGCTCCTCAGTTGCAAAGTACTTCGTGTGGTCCATGCCATTCACCAATACTTTACCTGTACCATTTGGAGTGAGACGAACGCGAGCGCTAGCACACTTGCGGCGACCGATGGTCGCGATGAGATTTGTCGTTTCTGCCATAGCGTTATGCGGTAATGCGCAAGTTCTTAAGCATGCGGACGCGCATATTGTTCTTCGGCAACATGCGAGCTACTGCGTGGCGAATGATGAACGTTGGGTCCTTTGCCATTGCCTTCTCCATAGTCGTTGTTTTCAAACCACCTGGATACTTGCTGTGACGGTAGTAGTTCTTCTGCTCCAACTTCTTTGGAGTGGTCTTGATCGCTCCTGCATTGATAACATGCACTGGCTCACCGGACCACACGCGTGGTTCGTACTGAGCGGTGTGCTTGCCCATGAGGATGCGTGCAACTGCGGTTGCAACGCGACCTGGAGCCTGCCCTGTAGCATCAATAGTATGTGTTTTGCTCATAGGGATTAGACCAATTCGATAATAGCCATAGATGCTCCATCACCAGGACGGCATCCAGATGCAACGATACGTGTGTACCCACCTGCGCGATCCTGATACTTGTCAGCAAGTGCCTCAACCAACTTCTTACGAGCTTGCTGGGTGTACACCTGCTTGAGGATCTCACGCTGTGCGTGCAACGATCGCTTCTTTCCGAGCGTAATAAGCTTCTCAACAAGCGGGCGGACGTACTTGGCCTTTGCCTGAGTCGTCTCCACACGCTCACGAAGAATCACCGACTCCGCGAGGGAGCGGAAGAGGGCTTCGCGAGATGCCTTCTTACGATCGAATGTTTTGACTTTATTATTGTGGCGCATAGGCCTGCTGTTACTGTGACTGTTGTCTCGCTCCTTACGCGATGGACTGAATGATATTGAGGTGGTCAGCAAGGATCTTCACCGACTGGGTCACTGCATCCTTTGGGGAGAGTGTACCGTCTGTCTGTACGCGAAGTGTGAGCTTCTCGTAGTTGGTGATGTCACCCACACGGGTGAACTCTACGTGGTATCCGACGTCCACCACTGGGGTGTACACCGCATCCACTGCGATCATGCCGAGTTCCAAACTTTCGTCGCCACGCTCCTCTACCGGAACGTATCCGCGACCCTGACGAACCATGATTTCCATTTCGAGTACCTTCTTTGCATCCGTGATGGTTGCAATGTGTGCCTCTGGGTTCACGACTTCGACATCAGAGTTACCTTCAATGTCTGCAGCCGTTACTGCGCGAGCGCCTGTTGCCTTGAGTGTGATCTTCACCTCGTTCTCAGAGTGCACGCGAACACGTACTTTCTTGAGGTTGAGGAGAATCTGCACTACGTCTTCGAGAACGCCGTCAATGCCGGAGAACTCATGAGCAACTCCCTTGATCTTCACTGCAGTAATTGCAGCACCAGGAAGGGATGAGAGGAGCACGCGGCGCAACATGTTGCCAATGGTCGTGCCGTAGCCGTGATAGCACGGGCTAACCACGATCTCTGCCGTATGCGGGGTCTCGAGCTCGCTATAGGTTGTAGAGCTTGGCAAAAGAAGTGCCTCCATAGAAATGGATTTAGCGTGAATAGAATTCAATGATCATTTTGGTGTCAAACACCGTGTCGAAGTCCGTTTTTCCCGGAATTGCGACCATTTTGCCGCTCATCGCACTCGCGTCGAGCGCGAGCCATGATGGAGCTTGGTGTTTGCTAACGCGTTCCTTGATTGCCGCAAACTTGGTGGCGTCAAGCGCGATCACATCCCCTACCGCAACGCGGTATGATGGAATGTTCACGGACTTACCGTTCACAGTCATGTGGCAGTGGGAAACTTTTTGACGAGCATCAAAGCGTGATGCAGCGAATCCAAGGCGGTAGACCACGTTATCAAGACGTGTCTCGAGCATCTGCTGGAGCATTACACCTGTGTCACCTACTTTGCGGTTTGCGCGCTCAACATATCCCATGAACTGGGCTTCGGTGAGACCGTAAATACGCTTTGCTTTTTGCTTTTCGCGAAGCTGCGAACCGTAAACCGAAACCTTTGGTCGGCGCGCGGTTGGACCGTGCTGACCAGGGGCAAATGGACGGCGAGCAACCGGACACTTGGTCGTAAAGCATTTCTCACCTTTGAGGAAAAGCTTGACGCCCTCGCGGCGGCACTTCACACACTTAGATTCATGATATTGTACTGGCATAATCGTTGCGTTCTGGAGAGTATTACACGCGGCGGCGCTTGCGTGGGCGGCAACCATTGTGCGGAATTGGTGTCACATCGTTGATACCATTCACCGCTACGTTATTTGCATGGAACGCGCGGATTGCTCCTTCGCGACCCTGGCCAATACCCTTGATAAATACAGTCACTTCCTGGATACCTACTGCTGCGATGCCTTCCATGATTTTCTTGACGATCATCGAAGCTGCGTATGGTGTCGCCTTCTTTGGACCCTTGAACCCAACCATACCTGCGCTTGCCCAACCGAGAACGTTACCGTCAAGGTCAGTTACAGATACGATGGTGTTGTTGTAGGTTGCATTGATGTACGCAAGACCCTTTGGTACGTTGCGTGCTACTTTCTTTTTCTTAGCGACTTTCGCCTTTACTGCTGCCGCTGGTTTGTTCGTTTGTGCCATAGCTATTCAGTGCGTGGATTACTTGAGACCAACTGGCTTTTTGCCAGAACCCATGGTCTTGCGCGTGTTGCCGCGAACGGTACGCGAGTTGACCTTGGTGCGCTGACCGCGTGCTGGGAGACGCTTCGCATGACGAGTGCCGCGATAGGACTTGATGTCCTTGAGACGCTTGATGTTCATCGCAATGTTACGGCGCAAATCTCCTTCAGTTGCGTATTCCTTCTCCACAACAGTGCGCAGGCGATCTTCTTCAGCTTGGGAGAGATCCTTCACACGAATCTCAGGCTTGATCTGAGTCTTCGCAATGATGAGCTTCGCAATGGCTGGTCCGATGCCGTAAATATATGTAAGCGCCACGTCAACGCGCTTGTCCTTTGGAAGTGTAATACCTGAGATACGTGCCATAGAGATTATCCTTGTCGCTGCTTATGTTTTGGAGTCTTGCACTGTACAATCACGCGTCCTTCACGGCGCGCTGTCTTGCAGTCCTTGCACATTTTCTTCACCGATGAACGTACTTTCATAGCGGGGTTATTGACGATACACGATTCGCCCTTTCGTAAGGTCGTAGGGAGACATTTCAACGCGCACAGAATCGCCTGTGGTGAGGCGAATATGATTCTTGCGCATCTTGCCTGACAAGTATGCAAGAATCATATGCTCGTTCTCGAGACGGACGCGGAACATGCCAGCTGGCAACAATTCCTCAATCACGCCTACAAACTCTACAACGTCGTTTTTCGATGGATCGGGCATAAATACTGTCGGTAGTATAGGTGAAGTGAAATTTCCTGTCAATAGACAATAAAAATCGATTTTTGCAACATGATTTAGCTTATTTTAGCGACGTGGCCTGTGGCATGGGGATAAACCCGTCTTTGCTCCACGCAATAATCGGTGGCGATATTTCACTGCGATAGCTCTTCGTACGGGGGTCATCAGGACGATAGACGAACTTCACGAAGTTCCCGCCATGCTGCAATGCGTAGTTATACCCCCATAATTCTACCAGGTGGTTACTATCCGCGTATGTGGCTGGGCCCCACAGTGATGTGCTTGTGGCATACGTTGCCTTCCACCCATTGGTGTCTGCAACCCATGTCATTGCACTGCGACCGTCCCACTGCGTGTAATAGGGTAACCGACCATAGGGGGAAGGCGCAAGGTCATGTGTCATCGCATACCACTGCGGCAATCCGTTGCGCAGAACTGGAGCGATAGTGTGTGCGAATTCTGGAAGACCAATCAGTACTGCTTGTGGACGTGAGTGCGTCGCTGCGTAGGTCGTGAGGTCCTGCTGCACTGTTGCGAGTGCGCGGTCTGCTTCATCCCATGCACGATGATAATGAGGAATAGCAATTGTCATACTCAGTGCGAGCATGAGCGTTGCTGCACGTCCCAACTGCTGCTGCAACGTAATCAGCCAACTACAACCCCACGCAAGGAGTACTGCGATGAACACCGATGGAAAATATGCAAATCGCTCCCCCTCTGCAAAGACCGGGTGGTATGTCACAACAGTATTTGGGATTGCAGCGATCATGAATGCAGCCAACAGTGCCAACGCAGCACCTGTGGTGCGCCCATATCTGCGCACGCCATAGCCTATTGTACCTAATCCGAGTGCACCGACAACACTCACAACCCATACACGGTACTCCCACACCCACGCAACAATCTGATGTCGAATCTCATGCCATCCAACAACAGGCGCAACTAACGTGTGCAACAACGAAATAGCTGCGCTGTGTAGTGAGAGTTGTGCTGCCGCAACGCTGTATACCAATGTGCTACTCCCAACTGCGTAGCGACGCAATAGGACAAAAGCAACAAGGATTGCGATCGCCCCCCCAAACCATCGCAACAGTGGCAACACACGGGATCGATATGCTGACCGATCCCACTCAAGAGACGCGATCACTGCGGTGCACGCGAACCAAATCCCCGGCAACACTACCGCATTCTCCTTTGCACCGAGCGCTATGATCCAGAGGACCACCGCAACCACAGCGCTACGCCACGAATTGTAGCGTAGCCACCGCACCATCCACACACTGGACCAGACCATACACGCAGCTGCGATCATATCCGGAAGCCCTGCAACCCAATACACTGCTTCTGCATGTGTTGGAATGAGCACAAACAAAAGCGCGCTCATCCACGCAATCCACGTCTGCTGTCTCACAGAGGCAAATATAGTCTGCACCAGTCGTGCAATACCAATAGCTGTGACCACGAGCAACACCAGAGAAAGCGCGTGGTACCAAATAGCCTGCAGCCCGAACAGTGCGTACAGCATCTGCATCACAACCGTCACAACAGGACGATACGATCCACCAACAGCATGCTCTCCTGCGTAATTACCAACAAAATACTCTGGGAACTGCGCTGTTGCCGCGATATGCAACCAATCCCAATCATCAGACACAAATCCGCGCCCGAGCATTTGCCCGTGCGCAGAAAGTGCAACAAGAATCAGAAGGAAAATCGGGAGATGAACGCGGCTCAACCAACGGCGCATCATGCGTGTCCATTAGCATCAACCGTAGCCTTGATACGACGAATACCCGCTGAAACCGCTTCCTCCTTTTGGATACGGAAATGCTTGAGTTCGGCAGTATTAGCTACATGTGGTCCGCCACAAATTTCACTTGAGTAGTATCCACGTGCGTCATCGCCCACGGCATAGACCTTGAGCTTGCCACCGAGCTGTGCGTATTTGTCCTCGAAATACCCGATGGCATTGCTTGCCTTTGCTTCCTCTGGCGTGAGCTCCTTGAACCCAACAGGCAATTCCTTCGCAATTTGCTCATTGACCATATCCTCAATCGCTTTGAGCTGCTCGTCCGTTACCTTCGTTGGATAGTTGAAGTCAAATCGCAAACGCTCTGCGGTGATATTACTCCCCTTCTGTTGGACCTCTTCGCCTAGAATATTTTTGAGTGCTTTGTGCAACAAGTGCGTTGCGGTGTGCAATCGCGTTGTCTCTGCTGAATGATCAGCAAGCCCACCTGCGAACTTCTTCTCTGCTCCAGCGCGTGATAGTGTCTGATGCTCTGCAAATGAAGCACGAAATGCTGCTGCATCAATGACTTGTCCATACTCGCGAGCCACTTCTTCAGTTAACTCGAGTGGAAATCCATATGACTGGTAGAGATCGAACGCATCCTTGGCCGTTACTTCTTTGCGTGTTTCCCAGATGTGCTGCACTTCCTTGAGGCCTTTCTGAATCGTGGCTTCGAACTTCTTTGCTTCTGCAAGGAGTACAGTCACCACGTGCTCACGCTGTGGCTCGAGATGCGCGTACAGCATGCCCAATGATGCGACTGCTGCATCAGTGAGCGCGCGCAAGAGCGATTCGATGTTCTCAACACCGAGCTTGCGCGCATGTCGAACTGCGCGACGAATGAGTCGGCGAAGTACGTACCCTTGATCCTTGTTGCTCGGTACCATACCGTCCGCAATGATCATAATGCCTGTGCGCACATGATCTGCGATGACACGCATCGAGAAGGTTGTTACGTCATCAGCACCATACATTTTGCCACTCGCTGCTGCGATAGCACCGAGCATTCCACTGAACAATTCCGTGTCATATCCAGATTTCTTGCCATTGAGAACCGCAAGCGTACGCTCAAGGCCCAGCCCTGTGTCTACATTTGGTTTTGCAAGAACTGCAAACGTACCATCTGCTTGTTTGTTGTACTGCATGAACACGTTGTTCCAAATCTCCACCCAACGTTTGTCCTTCGGGTCATACACCGCAGGCGCTTCCTCGTCCCCAGTCCAAAAGAAAATCTCGGTGTCTGGGCCGCACGGTCCTGTCACGCCAGCAGGTCCCCACCAGTTATCACCTTTGGGCAAAAAGGCGATGCGCTCAGCCGCAACACCGAGCTCACGCCAATACCCTGCAGATTCTTCGTCACGCGGCGCATCAGCATCGCCTTCGAACACCGTCACAGCGAGATTCTTCGGATCAATTCCAAATGCCTGTGTGAGCAGCTGGTAACTCCACGTAATCGATTCTTTCTTGAAATAATCACCAAGCGACCAATTGCCGAGCATGGTGAAGAATGTGTTGTGTGTAGCATCCCCCACTTCATCAATATCGCCCGTGCGAACACAACGCTGGAAGTCCACCAGACGCGTACCAGCAGGATGCCGCTCGCCAAGCAAAAAAGGGACCAGTGGGTGCATCCCGGCGGTCGTGAAGAGTACAGTTGGGTCATTTTCTGGAATCAGGGGTGCAGATGGGATCTCCGCATGTCCGCGTTCTACAAAAAACTGAATGTATTTTTGGACGAGTTCTTGTGCTGTCATACGATTTGGAGATAGGGCAACTGATTGATAGATTACCCTCTCTTCACGAGGATGTGAAGAGAGGGCGACGTAGCTATCTAATAGGGCCACCACCGAGACACTCCTGCTCAGTGTACAACACACAAAACTGTCCAGGCGCTGCGCCCCACTGTGGCTCATCAAAAACCACAGTTGCAGACCCGTCTTCGTGCGGGTCAACAGTGCAGGACGCCAGTGGCGCGCGATGACGCAAACGCGCAAGACAACGAAGCGATTGTGCGGGTGAAGTGCTAGAGATCCAATGCATCTTCGAGACCTCTACGCTATTTGAGAGCAAAAGCTCGCTTTCTCGTGGTGCAACAATCAATTGCCCCGTCGTCAAATTCTTTGCAGCAACATAGTACGGTTCGCCGCCGCCTGGCTGCGTGAATCCATGTCGTTGACCAATCGTGAAGAACTGCAATCCATCATGTGTCCCGATACGTGTTCCATCTTCGAGAACAACGTCACCAGGAGTTGCTGCGACGTTTGACTGCAAAAAATCTTTGATAGGTACTCGACCTACAAAGCAAATTCCCATACTCTCCTTGCGCTCTGCAGTTGGCAAGTCGAACTCGCGCGCAAGATCACGCACCTCGCTCTTGAGATACGGCTGCAGCGGAAAAAGCGCGTGGCGTAATTGTTCCTGATTGAGCTGATGAAGAAAATAGGTCTGATCCTTGTTGTCGTCCTTCGCACGCAAAAGGTGCGCGACCGTATCGGCTACATGCACACCAGCATAATGCCCCGTTGCAACAGCATCACATCCGAGACGTTTTGCAGCATCCAAAAAATATCCAAACTTGATCTGGCGATTGCACAACACATCAGGATTCGGAGTTCGTCCAGCAGCGTACTCGTCGTAGAGATATTGCACGACCTCCGCACGGTACTGCGCTTCGAAATCAAACGTCATGAGTGGAATGCCAAGGTGTGCAGCAACACGTTGCGCATCACGTCGGTCTGTTTTCCAGGTACATACGCCATTCTCTTCCTTGCCATCAGACCAATTGCGCATGTAGCCACCAATGACTTCGTAGCCTTCGCGCACCAAGAGTGCGGCTGTGACTGAGGAGTCAACGCCGCCGCTCATTCCAACAAGAATTTTCTTGCGCTGTTCTTGCATAGTGACGTCCCAACATACCGCGGACGCACCAAAAAAGCAACCAGCGCCCTAGAGGGACGCTGGAGGCTGTGTCGGAGTGCCTGGTGGCAAGTCCGGCAAGTGTAACCGTGGACGAGGTGGTTGCTGTTGCTGATTTTGTGGGCGCTGCTGGTCATGCTGACCATTGCCGCTCGAAGAACCGCCTCCACCTGTGCGCTTCCGCTTGCGTCGCTTCTTGTGCTCACCATCTTCTGTTGGTGGAGTCACTGCAAGTGACAATCTCGGACGTGGTGCATCGTTTCGTGGTTCAACTCTGCGCTCCTCAGGAGGACGTTGTGGTAGTGGCGCAACAGGAGGTGCTGCAACTGCTGTTGGTGTCTGCTGCGGTTTGGGTGCTGTTGCAGGCTCCAATTCCTTGAGCGAGACTCCCTTGCGATTGTCTGCGTCCTTCTTCTCCTTCAACAATGCGAGTGCAAATGGTGGTGGAGGTGGGGCAGGCTTACCTTCCTGCTTTTCACGCATTGCCTCTGGATAACAGTCGCGACAATAGGTTGGACGCTTCCCATCAGGTGGGAACGGCACATCCGTCATGCGCAAACATTTCCAACACTGTGCTTGATACGGATGACGCTGTTCCTGTGGAATATCCACTTCCTTATTCTTGGGCTTCTTCGATCCACCATCCATCTGGGACAATGCTTCCTCAGAGTCGAGATCTCCCATACCACTCCACTGCATGATCTTGTCCTCAATCTCTGCACGTGGCAGTGCGTAGCGCTCACGAGAAATACGGACAACCTTCTCCAGGTTATTCGTCGGATTACCAATCGGCGGCATACCCATGGCGCTAAACGGCTGCGACGCCACACCATTGATCATGAGCTTCAAGTAGATATGGAACTTCGGCAAATTGATAATATCATTGGCTGTGAACACAGGCTCGAACTCCTTCTCCATGAATTCTGCATCCTCAGCACCTACACGGAATGTCACAATCGTACCAACGTTACCAAACACCGCATCCGCCACATGCTCATCGAGCTGCTTGATGTACTGATGCGCCATGATGAGACTCAAGTGGTACTTGCGCGCCTCAGAAAGAATGTTCGCAAATGATTCCGTTGCGAAGTTCTGGAATTCATCAACGTACAGGAAGAAATCCTTACGCTCTGCCTCTGGCATATCCACACGCTCCATGGCAGCAAGCTGAATCTTGGTGATGAGCATTCCACCGAGCAATCTCGATGAGTCCTCACCAATACGCCCCTTGGACAAGTTCATGATGAAAATCTTTTCACCATCCATGATCTGACGAATATCGATTGTGGACTTCACCTGCGCAACGATATTACGCATCACAGAAGCGGACAGGAACTGACCGATCTTGTTCTGAATTGGAGCAACGGCTTCTTGCTGATACTTGTCGTTATACTTCGCGAATTCTGTAATCCAAAACGCCTTCACAACTGGATCTGTGATCACCGATACTACCTTCTTGCGGTACTCCTTGTCTGCGAGCAATCGGTTGATACCCAAGAGCGTCGATCCTGGATACTCGAGAAGTGACAAAATCGTATTATTGAGAATGTACTCCATGCGTGCGCTCCACATGTCGATCCAAATCTTCTTGAAGACACTCATGAGACCTGACGCCACCAAATGTCGGTGCGCAGGATCCTTCACTTCGAGAATATTAAAACCAATCGGAAAATCGACGTCCGACGGATTGAAATACACCACATCATTAATGCGGTTACTTGGAATGTAATTGATGATTTTCTCCGCGAAATCTCCGTGTGGGTCAACGATTCCTACGCCGTTACCAGCATAGATGTCGCCGAGCACCATGTTCTCTAACAGGGTGGTCTTACCCATACCTGTTTTACCGATCACATACATGTGACGGCGACGGTCATCGATCTTGATTCCGAACTTGCGGAACTGATTGCGAAAACTCGTCTGCGCAAACACGTTGATATCACGTCTTGAGAAAATGGAAAGGGCTGGGTCCTCCATAGGATATCAAACAAAGGGCAAATTATCGGGCGCGTCTGTCATCTTTGCATTCTTCGCACTCTGACCGTGTACTCCATCGATTTCAGCAGTGGTGAGCACATCATGTGCTACCTCATCAGGAATCACCATAGGAACACTTGCTGCAGGAGCTTGGGGCTGCGGTGGTGTTCTGCGTTCAAACACCATAGGCAGGCCAACTGGCGCTTCTCCACGCTTGCTCGTTGTCTTCTGCACAAGCGGCGCACGTACAGACTTGATTGGGAAATGCCACAAGGTCGCGAGCTCCTCAACGTTCAACACGAATGGCAACTTACCACTCCACGCACTGCGCGACTTGTACGCGCGGATCATCTTTGTTCTTCGTACATTCTTACGAGCATCAGTGAAGATATAGTGCGCCGAGGTACCAGTAAGTTTGTATGATGGCTTGAGCGCGTTGCTGTCTTCACGGGTGAACTGCTTCATTGCACCCACAATACCGTACACAATACGAGATTTGTCGAAGACTTCTTTTTTACCAATATACACCACACGGATCTTCACGTTGTAACCAATTTTCGATACTTTCTCTTCCATTTCCTTGATGGTCTGAACCTCACCCGGGGTCAGATTCCATGTACCGAACATCATGGCGTCGTCCTTCTTCTTCTCCCCATTATCGAACTTCGGTACTTCCTCACCACCTACAATGCCGTAGACTGCGAGCTTGAGGATATAGAGTGGGAACTCGCCTACATCGTGCCACCAATGGCGCTTCGGTGGATCGCTCTTGCCCAACATTTGCTTTGCCATCTTGAACCCCTCTTCCTTCCATGATTGTCCGATCGGGAAGACGATGATCTGTAACCACGCTTGCTCGTCACGTCCAATACGAGTGAATGTTTCGAGGATCGCAGCCATTGGATCCTTGAACTGATCGTCCTTGGACATTTTGTCCTCAAAACTCGAATAGGTCTTGATTGGGAAATACTGACTGCTCACGAGCTCGAACTCGGTCCCCCACAACTGGTATTCCTTGTCTGGGAAAGTGTTGGGGAAATCCTTTGCGTAGTCCTCAATCTCTGTGATTTCAGCATCTGGATACTGCGCATAAATCGCAGATTCAGTAACATCACGCATCGAATGCTCCAGCATGATAATGAACTGGATGTGTCCTTCGATGCTTACAATTTCAAAACTATACCACTGCTGCCACTGCCCATCCCAATACTTTTCCTTCAAGTCGCGTGTCTGGTGCGCACCTGCAAGGTGGGAAAAAATGTTCTCTACTGCAACTGGTGTCTGCACGTTCTCCTTCGGAATGTCGATGGCAATGAAATGCCATTGGAACTTCTGGCCCATGAATCGTCCAACTCGGTAGATGTAGAACATCTCGAGGCTGGCGCGAAACAAGAACATAAAAAGAATGATCCACCCGCCATGAACGTAGAAGAACAAAAACAATTCCCATCCGCTATGGATTTGCTGACCAAAAATGCTATTAATGGTCAGGATAAAATCTTCGAGAAGGAACATGCTAATCCGGTACTAAGAAATTGAACACGCCGAGATACGCGATCGGCAAAAAAACCACACCCATCCACCAGAAGTTATGCGCACCTGCGTAATATGCGCCGGTGAAGATCACGAAGAACATCACCGTAGTGACGAATGAGTAGATATGTCTCCAAACTTTGTCTTCCATACGAGACAAAGTATACCACACCTTTTATTTTTTTGGTACGAGTTTGTGCACATCCATTCGACGTGCAAGATCTACGAGCATCGGAGACGCGAGGAAGATCGAAGAGTACGTACCCGCAATCATTCCAACGATCATAATGAGCATGAAATGCTCAACAGTTTCGCCACCAAAGAAGTACACGGCGAACATGGTGAGTAGCACCGCGAATGATGTTGCGAGGGATCGCGTGATTGTCTCGTTGATGCTGTTATCCACAGTGTCTGCAAAATCAGGTTGTGGAGCGCGTACGAGATTTTCGCGAATGCGATCGAACGTCACAATCGTGTCGTTCACAGAGAATGCAAGGATCGTCAACAATGCAACAACGAACAGTGTATCGATTTCATACCCAAGGAAGTGACCAAGGACAGCCATCACGCCTGCTGGAACAATCACGTCGTGCACCAGCGCGACAACGACAATGAGTCCGTAGTTCCAAGACGGAATCGGCTTGGATACTTTGCGGAACGTCCAAGTGATGTACACCATGATTCCGAGAATCACGAGGATAATAGCGCTGATAGACTTGGATTTCAGCTCACTGCTCACCGATGGTCCGATGGTCTCGTAGCGTGTCTCGACAATTGGCGCAGTACCGTTGAGCTCATCGAGTCGATTCAACACTTCCTGATGCTGCTCAACGCTGAGGAACGGGAGACGAACGAGCATCGCCTGCTCGTCTGCTGGCTGCGCAACAATGGTGCCGAGGTCCATTGGCTTGAGTGCTTCGTACACAACGGAGGTTGACGGACGGTTCTGAGAGAAATCAACTTCCAACAATGCACCACCTGTGAAGTCGAGTCCTGGCTTGAATCCGTACCAGAAGATTGCGGCGATCGCGATGAACAAATAGACCACCGCTGCGGAGTACCAAACTTTGCGTGTCTTAACAATGGAGATCATAGAGGTGGAATTATTCGCGTGGGGTCTCAGGTGCTCCCAGCACGAGCTTCGTGTGTTCGTCCAAACGTGGTACAACCAGACGAATGAAGAGTCTGATCACAAATACTGCAGTAAACATGGTAACAAGAACACCGATGGACAACGTCAGAGCAAATCCACGCACCATACTCGTTCCGAACCAGAAGAGAATGACACAGGTAATGAGCGTCGAAACATTGCTATCACGAATCGATGGCCAAGCGCGAACAAATCCTTCTTCAATTGCTGCGTGCAATCGCTTGCCCAATCGGCGCTCTTCCTTGATACGCTCGAAGATCAGAATATTGGCATCAATCGCCGTACCAAGTGACAAGATAAATCCTGCAATACCCGATGCGGTCATGGTGACAGGAACGATCTTGAAGAGTGCAAGAACGATAAGCGTGTACACACCCAATCCCAGTACCGCGAGCACGCCCATGAGTCGGTAGTACAAAATCACGAAGAGACTCACCAACCCGAACCCAATGAGAGCTGCCATGAGACTCTTGTCGAGTGACTCAGATCCAAGACTCGCATCTACCTTTTGTTGTGAAACCAACTTCACCGGAAGTGGCAATGCACCCGCATTGAGCTCACGAACCAACGTACGAGCCTGCGATAATGTGAAATCACCTTCAATCACAGCTTCACCCGTCGTAATCTCCGTATTCACCGTAGGCTGACTGATGATTTCGCCATCGAGAAAAATAGCGATTGGCTTGCCAATGTTGCGACGAGTAATCTCTGCGAAGAGTTTCTCACCTTCGTCACTGAACTCAAGTCCAACGGTAGGAGCGTTGGTATTAGGATCATACTGCACTGCAGATCGCACAAGTTGCGCGCCACCAAGTCCCGTATTCTTCCACTCACTTGCCGCGTCCTGGAAATCTGCTTCTGTGAACTTCTGCGCATAGACACCACTCACCTTGAAGGTCGTTCCACGCACTTCACTCTCCTTGTAAATAATGTGGTAGCCATACTGTGACTTCACTGGCTGGCTAATCTCCCCTGTCTTGAGTGCAAATGCTGCGTCCTGAAAAACAGGAATCATTTCATTACGTCCGAACTCTGGTAGTGCACCACCCTGGCTTGCAGAACCATCTGTAGAGCGTAGCGTCGCCTGTTCTGCGAAATTCTGCGGCGTGAGCGTTCCACGCAATTCGCTCGCCTGACGCAGCGCCTCTTCCTCAGTAATATTTAATCCACACTGGTCTGCGCCTTGATGACAGATGAGGATGTGACGAACCTTCACCTTGATTGGGCCGGTTGTTGTTTCGTTATTCTTGAGAATGTAGAACCCTTTGTCCGTTTCGAGGAATCCAGAAGTAGTGCCTGGACGATTTGCCTTGAGCCATGCGATCAATTTTGCGTCATCATATTGATCGTCAATCAGCCCCATGTCTGCACCCTTTTCCTTTGCCGCTGTCAATTGAGAAAACTCTTTTGCTACATCATCGAGGCTGCGACCCTTGCGAAGTGCATCGAGCGCCTTGGTAATCACTGCCTTAGACTCTGTATTCTTTGTTACGATTTCGGCCTTTTCCTCTGCGGTGAGCGGTGTTGTTGTTGCTTCGCCCACTTCTTTGAACTCAAGAATCGGCGTTTTGCCAATCGCGCTAATTGCGGCGTTCATGTCAGAGACACCTGGCAATTCAACAATAATGCGATGGGTATCCCCGCTCTTGTTGGTCTGAATAATTGGTTCGCCTACGCCAAATGCATTTACACGACGATTCACGACATTGCGTACACCTTCCACTGCGTCATCAACATTTTCATCTGCTGGAACTGGACGTGTGTCCACTTCGTACACCAAATGTGCACCACCTTGCAGATCCAGTCCGAGACGGAATGGATCGAAGTGCAATTGACCAATACTGACGTTGGTCTTGCTGTTGACCCAGCTCGAAAGCCGGTTGTACGCACCTGGCGCTACGAAGAGCACGAGCGCAATACATGCAATCACGAGGACATAGAACTTCGTACGCAATTGCGCACGTTTCTCAGGTGTATCTTGAATCTGAAGCATAGGCTGAAATTACGGCCGTATTGTACGCTGAAGAACCAAAAAAGTACAAGTGGATAACACGAGTCACCTAGTTCTGCACTTCTTCGACGAGACGAAGTGTCAATGCTTTGGGCAACCCCATAATCACATCAACTCCACCGTGCAAATATTCCAAATACGGAAGGAGCAACTCGTTCTGCACGCGAATAGCACCCGCGGCATTCCACGGATCCCCTTCTGCAATGTACTGCGTGAGCACTGCATCGGGAATTTCGCGATACATGAATGATGCACGCTCGATACCTTGCGCGCGCTTCCCAGTCGCAGTGTTGAGTACCACGACTGCTGAGTACCCCACGAGCTCACGATTGCTGAAGTGCTTATACAGCTCGCGAATTTCTTGTTCACTTGAAGGCTTTTCATAGATCACTCCATCGCAGACTTCCACGTGATCTGACGCAATGACGATCCCCGACTCCGTGAGCTTGTCGGCCACCGCATCAGCCTTCGCATTGGCAATAGCCAACGTGAGCGTCTCTGGATCATCAAATCGAATCGACTTCTCATCGATGTCAGGCGTAACAATCGTAAATGGCAACCCCAGCTCACGCATCACCTGCTGACGAGATGCTGAGGAAGAACCGAGAATAATATGCATATTTGAGATCAATTTCGTAGTGTCTATTGCCTACTTGACAAAAATGACGTGTTGTGCTAGACTCGCTCCAGATCAGTTTATTGGCATTTCGCAATGCGCACAGTCGCGAACCCTTCTGAAAAAAGATGGCACACCGCAGCATACCAGCACACGCGGCGCCAAGCGAAACGGGTGACGACTCCGGATTGACGATCCGACCTACCTAACTGATCTGGAGCTCGGGACACAATCAGCCTAACCGCTGTGCGAGTCCCGAGCTTTTTCATTTTTACGCACCATGACACTTCTTGAACTTCTTGCCTGAGCCGCAGTGACATGGCTCATTGCGTCCCACCTTGTCGCCTGATTCAACGGGCGAAAGTGAGGATACGGCAACGGCAGCCTGTCCAAGTGTGGACTCCATCAGCTGACCGTCGGTTGACGTTGCAGCGGTCTCTTGCATGGTCTTTGCTGCACCAGAGAGTTGCACTTGGCGCGCTGCGAGCATTCCATTGTAGGACTGCACTGCACCGCGAACTTGTGCGAGCGCAAGGACACTATCACGACGAATGAGCGTCATGAGCATGGTGAAGAGACGATGCGTCTCACGGCGATACTCCACGAGTGGATCACGCTGACCATATCCTTGCAAACCAATACCTGTACGCAACTGATCTACAGCCTCAAGATGTTCGATCCACAATGCGTCCATGGCGCGCAACATAATAGAGCGCTCCATGTCGCGGGCAACCTGAGGTTCCATCGATGCGATGAGCTCAGCATGACGAGACAACAATCGCTCCTGCAATTGCGTGATGATTTGTTCGCGGCTCGCTTCGGGGCTCAGTGCTGGATCATCCCATGCAGTAGCAACAATGCCATCTGCTGATGGTTCGAGGAGTTGTAATGCTGCTACAAGTGACTCGCGATTCCACTGCGACGCGTTCTCACTCTGGGTATACTCCTCCACCGTTACTCGCACTTCCTCACGCATCATATCCTGCACTAATGCATCGAGTGAACCATCTCCAACTTCAGCCTGCGCAGCAACAAGAACCTCGCGACGACGGCGATAGAACACTTCGCGATGCTTGTTGAGCACATCATCGTAATCCAACAAATGCTTACGCGTGTCGAAGTTATTCCCTTCGACCTTTTTCTGCGCGTTCTCGAGCGCCTTAGAGATGAACGGATGCGAAATCGGCGTATCCTCATCGAGTTTCAATCGCTCCATCATTGTCTTCATGCGATCTCCTGCAAAAATGCGCATGAGATCGTCTTCGGTAGAAACGTAAAATTGTGTCTCACCAGGATCACCCTGGCGACCTGCGCGTCCACGCAGCTGGTTGTCGATACGGCGTGATTCATGACGCTCTGTACCGATGACATAGAGACCGCCGAGTTCACGCACCTTGCGCGCTTCCTCAACGTCTGGTGGATTACCACCGAGGATAATGTCCACACCACGCCCAGCCATGTTCGTTGCAAGCGTCACAGCACCACGACGTCCAGCTTGTGCAATGATTTCTGCTTCTCGCTGGTGGTTCTTGGCATTCAACATTTCGTGCGGCACTCCTTGCTGCTCCAGAAGCAGTGAGAGAAGCTCGTTCTTCTCAATGGAGATGGTACCAATGAGCACGGGCTGTCCCTTCTCGTGGCGCGCCTTCACATCAGCAATAACCGCGCGAATCTTGCCCTCTTCTGTCTTGTAAATCAGGTCCTGATGGTCCACACGAATGTTGTCGCGATGCGTTGGAATCACTACAACTTCGAGCTTGTAAATTTTGTGGAACTCTTCTGCCTCGGTCATGGCAGTACCAGTCATACCACCGAGCTTCGGATAGAGACGGAAATAATTCTGGAACGTCACGGTTCCGAGCGTCTGACTCTCCTGCTGAATCTTCACACCTTCCTTTGCTTCGATCGCTTGGTGCAGACCCTGATTGTAGCGACGTCCGAACATCATGCGTCCAGTGAACTCGTCGACAATGACAATCTCGCCTTCACGCACCACATATTCCTTGTCTCGATGGAAGAGCGCACGCGCCTTCACTGCTGATTCTGCAAAGTGTGCAGCACGAGTACTCCCGTCTGCATAGAGGTTCTCAATGCCCAACCACTGCTCCATCTTCGCAATACCACCATCGGTGAGTGTCGCAGCACGCAACTTCTCGTCTACCTTGAAATCTTCTTCAGGCACGAGCTTGCTTGCAAGCGCTGCATACTTGTAATACTCATCACTTGCATCTGCCGCAGGTGCAGAAATAATCAGCGGTGTACGCGCTTCATCGATGAGAATCGAATCGAGCTCATCCACGATGGCAAAAGAAAACGGTCGCTGCACCATGTGCGCCGAATCCTGCACCATGTTGTCACGCAAATAATCAAAACCAAATTCGTTGTTCGTTCCGTACGTGATATCGCACTGATACGATTCCTGGCGCGTCGATGGACGCAATCCAGCATCTTCAGGATTGGTTCCAGCAAATTCCGGATCAAAAACATAACTCACCTGCAGGTTCTGGATAATACCAACAGACATGCCCAAGAATTTGAACACGCGTCCCATCCACACCGCGTCGCGACGCGCGAGATAGTCGTTCACGGTCACCACGTGCACTCCATTACCAGCAATCGCATTGAGATACACTGGAAGTGTGGAAGTAAGCGTCTTACCTTCACCGGTACGCATTTCCGCAATTTGACCGCGATGGAGAACAACACCACCCATGAGCTGAACATCGTAATGACGCTGCCCTAACACGCGACGTGCAGCTTCGCGCACCACAGCAAACGCCTCTGGCAACAGATCGTCGAGTGACGCTCCTGCAGCATGGCGCTCACGTAGCTCTACTGTCTTTGCGCGCAGAGCCTCATCAGAAAGCGGCGAAATCACTGCTTCTTGCGCATTCACTAACTCAGCAACCTGCCGTAACTCGCGCACGGTCCGTTCATTCGCATCACCAAAGAATGTTGAGAGAAATTTCATCATAGAATTCAAGAAAAACTATCACAAATCAGCCCTTCCCTGATCGGGGCTACTCTACCATGATCATTGCACTAGAACAAGATTAGGCTGTGAGTTGTCGCTTGAGCTTTGCTACAACTGCGTCAATCGCTGCATAGAGGTCCTCCGTTACCTCTTTTGCCATGATTTTGGTGTCTGGTCCCTTGAGATGGACTTCACAGAGGAAGACTTGGCCCTTCTGATGATGTTCGGATGTTTTGCCGACGGTTACTTGTGCATCAATCTCTTCGTCGCGAGTGAATCTGCTGAGTGCTTGAACCTTGGTGGTTGCGTAGTCTGTAATCGCGTCAGTCAATGTAATGTGCACAGCTTGCAACGTGACAGTAATCATATGCATGCGGTTATTAGAACCCCACGTATTGGATTTCTTCGTGGAGTTGGTATCCACTTGTAGCATACACCTGCGCCTTGATTCTCTCAACCAATTCACGAATTTCCTCTGCCGTTGCCTCACCCGTGTTGATGACAAAATTCCCATGCGCCTCAGAGACTCGCGCACCACCGAGCTCTGTTCCCTTGAGCCCAGCCTCATCAATGAGCTTGCCCGCAGAGATCCGCTGCCCATCAGGCGTCACAATATTCTTGAAAATACACCCTGTAGACGCAAACCCCTTTGGCTGTGTCGTCATACGGTGCATAAGCGCGTCATGCATCTTCTTCGCACCAGTGGCAGGGTCGCCAGCGGCAAGTTCGAGTGTTGTGGACAGAATAATTCCGCCATTCTCCTTGAACGCGCTGTGTCGGTAGTCAAACTCGCAGTCTGCATTTGTAAATGTGGCAATGTCTCCATCAACAAGAGCTTCGACTGTAACGACGTTATCGCGCATTTCACCACCAACGGCTCCTGCGTTACCTCGTACTGCTCCGCCGATTGTCCCAGGAATGCCTACTGCCCACTCAAATCCAGTGAGCCCAGCAGCCACCGTCTGCTGCGCGAGCGCAACCGTCTTCACACCCGCCTCAGCAGTTACGCGATTTCCTTCTATAGTCACTCGTGTCATCGCAAGTCTAATGACAATTCCCGTGTATCCGATATCAGCCACGAGCATATTGCTCCCACCTCCCAGAATGATCGTCGAGAGACCAGCACGCGCAGCAACATCGAGCACAAATCGCAACGACTCAATCGTGTTGACCGTCACCAGATATCGAGCAGGTCCACCGATTTTGAAGCTCGTGAGCTTTGCCATCGAAACATGCTGACGAATTTCCTGCACGTGCGGCGTAAGTTGTTTGGTAATCGCGTCTTGCATACTATTTCACAAGTTTGCGTGCGAGTGTGTCGATGTCTCCCGCACCCATGATGAGAATCACATCATCCTTTTGCGCCACCTCACGCAATCGTGCCTGCGTATGTCGCAGATCCCCCGTTGCGTGCACGGCGTCACGCGCATTGCTCTTTTGTATTGCTGCAACCAGTGTTGCAGACGTGATGTCTTGGTGCTGTATTTCCTCACGTCCCTGCACATCATAAATATCCGACATGAGTGTCAGATCAGCGCCATGGAATGCATCAACAAAATCCGCGAATAATTCTTTTGTCCGCGCATGCTGATGCGGCTGATATACTGCGACAATGCGTTGACCTGGATACCACTCGCGTGCAGCCTGGATTGTCGCACGCACTGCGGTTGGATGATGCGCATAGTCTGAGATGACTGTTGCACCACGCCAAGTACCAACCACTTCGAATCGTCGCCAAATCCCACGGAATTCTGCCAACGTTGATTGAATACGTTCGAGTGGCACGTTCATCTCAGCCGCAACAGCGATAGCTGAGAGCGCATTGCTAATATTGAATCGCCCAGGCACGCGCAGACTGAATCGCTGATCTGTGAATTTGGACTTCACAGGAATCGCAACTGTGAAATATGACGCGCCACTGTGCGTGAGAATGTCTGTCGCAGCGAGATTTGCGCCTTCTGCAAGACCAACCGTTACTGTTTTGCCACCAAAATGTAATTTGCCGCGCACGAGCTTGTCATCATAGTTCTTCACGAGCACGCCGTCCGTTGGCAATCCACTCACAAATTGCTGCATCGTCTGATACACCGCATCAGCATCCTTATAATAATCCGGATGATCCCATTCGATGTTGGTCACCACAGCAATGTTGGGATGCAGCAACCGCATATTCCCCTGATACTCACATGCCTCAACTACAAGAATGTTACTTGAACCGAAATTGAGATTGCCATGACTGAACATCGGACAACGCGATCCTACAATGACCGTCGGATCAAACCCTGCATTTTTGAGAATGCTTCCAATCAACGCGGTTGTTGTCGATTTGCCATGCGTACCCGTGACTGCAATGGTATATTTCTTTTGCGAGAGCAACGCGAGAAATTCTGGATAACTCATCTCGGGGATGTTGAGCTGCTTGGCTCGCACTCGCTCTGCATGTGTTGGCTGCACTGCTGGGGAATAGATCACCAGACTTGCGTCAGTTGGAACGCTCTCTGCATCCTCACCCATGAAGACAGCAATACCGAGCTTGCGCACCTCGGCAACGATTTCAGAGTCTGAAGCATCTGATCCAGAGACAACAATTCCCAGCTCATGCAAATACTTCGCAGCTGCCGAAACACCAATACCGCCAATGCCAATGCAATGGACGCGTGTGAGCGAACTGATAGACGTCGGAAGTTTCATATTCATACTCTAGCAGAACTCGATCTATTGACAAAGTGAATCACAACAGGACCAACCTATAGGCTGTTTTGCATCAGTGCGCCCCGTTCTAGCAGCTTCTTGGTTTTTGAGCGGGGGTTTGGTATCGTGGTGATATTGTTAACTCTGTAATCCACACCGCGCATGCCTACATCATTGGCCACCTTTGACCCGGAGATCGCCGGCCTCATCGAGCGCGAAGCGTCTCGACAGGCAGAAGGACTCGAAATGATTCCGAGTGAGAACCACACATCGTCTGCAGTACTCGAAGCTCTTGGCACGCGACTCACCGACAAATACTCCGAAGGCTATCCTGGCATGCGCTACTACGGTGGATGCGAGAATGTTGACGTCATTGAGAACATCGCACGCGAACGCGCGAAGGCGCTCTTCGGTTGCACGCACGCTAATGTGCAGCCGTACTCTGGATCTCCTGCCAACCACGCAATCTATTTTGCGCTTGTCGAACCTGGTGACACGGTAATGGGGCTCGAGTTGGCATTTGGTGGCCACATGACGCATGGACTCAAAGTGAATTTCTCCGGCATCTACTACAAGAGCGTCACATATCGCACGCGACCAGATGGTGTGATTGACTACGATGCGATGGAGGCACTGGCGATCAAGGAACAGCCCAAGCTCATCATGTCAGGAGCAACCGCGTACCCACGTATTATTGATTGGGCACGCCTGCGCGCAATTGCAGACAAGGTTGGCGCATGGTTAGTTGCAGATATTTCGCACATTGCCGGACTTGTTGTTGCTGGAGTACACCCATCCCCTATTGGAATCGCAGACGTGGTGATGACAACAACACACAAAACATTGCGCGGACCACGTGGTGCCATGATTTTGTGCAACGGCAATCCATCAGAACCTCTCAAGAAAGCAGCGAAGACGCGTGAGAATTTGCCAACACTGATTGACCGCGCAATTATCCCAGGATTGCAGGGCGGTCCACACAATCACCAGACTGCGGCAATTGCCGTTGCACTCAAGGAAGCAGCAACTCCAGAATTCCGTGAATACGGCAAGCAAATCGTTCGCAATGCGCAAGCACTTGCCAGCGGTCTCATTGCACAAGGATTCAATCTCGTTACAGGAGGCACGGATAATCACTTGATGGTCGCCGATCTCACAGCAATGAACACTAGTGGCAAAGAAGGATCTGATGCACTCTCTGCTATTGGTATCACCGTGAACAAAAATACTGTTCCATTCGATACACGCAGTCCATTTGATCCATCAGGTATTCGCCTGGGCACACCAGCAATTACGACACGCGGACTCCGTGAGCCAGAAATGGAGACAATCGCACACTGGATTAGCGACGCAATCAAGAACCGAGCTGACAGCGGCAAGCTCGCAGCAATCCATGATGAAGTGCGCGCACTGTGCGCACGCTACCCGCTCAATTTCTAGCATGGCACACATTCTCAGCGGCACACGCATCGGCAACAAGATCCTTACGGATTTGCGCGAAGAAGTTCGCGCTCTTTCGGTTGTGCCTCGCATTGCGGCGATCCTTGTTGGAGACAATCCAGCGTCACGCCTCTATGTGCGGATGAAGGAACAGCGATGCAGCCGCGTGGGAATTGCATTTGAGAAGATCGTCGTTGCTGAGAATACCAACACGCAGTCACTGTGCGAAATCATTCGCTCACTCAATGCTCGAATGGACGTGCACGCAATTCTTGTGCAACTTCCTCTCCCTGCAGGACTCGATACAGACATTGTCATTCGCTCGATTGATCCGCGCAAAGATGTCGACGGATTTCACCCAGACAACATTGAACGGTTCATGCATGACACGCAGCCATACGTGGAGCCAGTACTCATCCATGCGATTCGTGCGCTCCTCGAGGCAACCGGAAATCCACTGACTGACAAACAGGCAGTGATCTTGGGCAAAAGTGATGTATTCATGCGACCACTGGGCGCCTCACTCACTCGCATGGGACTGCACGTACAGTGGATCACGCAGTCAACCGACTCGTGGAAAGAAATTTGTGCAACCGCAGACGTGCTCGTCACAGCACTTGGTGTTCCACACAGTGTCACAGCTGACGCAGTCAAACAGGGCGCAAGTATTATTGATGTTGGCATTAGCAAACTCGACGGACAGGTGGCAGGTGACGTCCATCCTGATGCTGCAGCACGTGCTGGATTCATTACCCCAGTTCCTGGCGGCGTCGGTCCAATGACCGTTGCTATGCTTTTGCACACTGTAGTCCATCTTGCACGTACACAGACCACAACTGTATGACCACACCTCTGGCACAACCACGTACGTTTGCACTCTCCGAAATCGACACCATTGCACGCGAAATCGTAGACATGGTGGATGCAGGTGACGCGATTCTCCTCTCAGGAGATCTTGGCGCTGGCAAAACCACACTCGCAAAGGCGATCGCTGCTGCACTTGGCGTGCACGAAACAATCACCTCACCAACATTCACACTCATGAATGTGTACACCACTGCGCACCCGACCATGAAGTCGCTCATGCATATGGACACCTATCGCATGGAACGTCCAGAGGAGCTTGTTGAAATCGGCGTAGATTCATACCTGGGAGAACCGAACACCATCAGTCTCGTCGAGTGGCCAGAACGATTTCCTGATGCATGGAGTGGCGCCTCACGCCAATGGTGGTTCACACTGCGAGGAACGGGCGAAACTCGCACCATCGAACTCACTACAACAGCGGCGTAAGTAGTCGTCCAACCAGCCCAAGAACCCACTCAAGAGGACTTGAGCGAAAATCATGCTTGGGACGATATACGCTGGCAAGCAGTCGCCATTTTTTCAATATATGTACGAGGTCTGCGACCATGGCACGTTGCGTGAACGTGACATTGGCTTCGTGGTTGGAGAAGAAGCTGCGCGGATCAATGTTACTACTCCCGATCATGCCATAATCGTTGTCCACAACGAGTGCTTTGCCGTGCATCATGGAAGGAAGCAAATACACTGATCCTCCAAGATCGTGAATATGTTTGACTGCGCGGCCCATTGCTTGCTGCAAGATAGCAACATCAATGCGCCCCGGAACAAGAATACGAATCTGAATTCCGCGTGCAATAGCTGCACCCATTGCCGCGAGCAATTTCTTGTCAGGGAGGAAATACGGTGTCGCAATGAGTATGGATTCCTTTGCGCGCTTGCACGCTGCGATGTACTCGTGGCGTACTTGGCTGTTTTCGCGGAATCGTTTGTATGGATGGTCGAAGACGTACCGGAGATGGCGTACACGCTGTCGCCATCGCGCACCCGAACCTCGCAACAAATGCCGCACTCCACGTCGCTCACCACCACCGATAATCCATGTCTGGCCAAATGACCGAACCATTGGCTCGAGAATATGCTCGCCTTCAAGTCGCACATGCAAGTCGAGCCAGTCCTGGTATTCTTTGCGTACATTCACTCCACCGATGAACCCGACTCGCTTGTCTACAATGAGAATTTTGCGATGATTACGATTGTTGAGGCGTCGAAGACTCTTGAAAAATCGTCGATACGCGAGCGATTGAAATGACACCACACGAGCACCAGCAGCACGAAGTCGTTGAATAGACTGCACGCTGAACCAAAAACTCCCAAGTCCGTCGAGAATGAGCCGCACATCAACACCCTGCTGCGCCTTACTCACCAGCACATCAACAAACGCACGACCTACTTCGTCATCAAGAAAAATATACGATTCCAGATAAATCGAACCGCGCGCTTGTGCGAGCGCCTCGTGCATTGCATCCCACGCATCCCCCGTTCGTGTGTAGAATTGCCACTGCATGCTATGGTCGCAATCGGAGAACAAACGCAATGCCAGCAAGCAGAGCTCCCGTGAGCACAATCGTAGCCCCTGATGGAAGATCAAGCATGTACGAGGCAATCAAACCACCAATGACGGCCAGTTCGGCGAAGACGACGCTCCACGCAAACAGTGACTGCAACGATCGTGCCCACTGGCGCGCCGCAACCACCGGAATTACCAATAGTGCGCTCACGAGCACCACACCGAGCAACTTCACTGCAACAACAACAGTGATGGCAAGAAGTGTATAGAGCAGCGCATGTGTTGCTGCAACTGGAATACCAGCGAGCCACGCCATTTCGCGATTCAACACCAGGAGCATCATGCGACGCTGCAGTGCAAGCAAAATCAATGCACACACACCAGCAAATGGCACAATGAATAACAAATCCGCGCTGCTAATGGTCAAAATATTTCCAAAGAGATAGCTCATGATGTCCGGCTGGAATCCCTGATCCATCGAAAGCAGCACAATAGCAACGGCAAATCCAACGGTGAAAAGGAGCGCAAGCGTTGTATCACTCTTGAGTCGACTCTTCTCTTCAAGCAGCGCAAGTGCCAATGCAAAGACAACCGCAACAGCAAGCGCGCACCACAATGGACTGACGCCAATCAAGAGGCCCAGTGCAATCCCCGCAAGCGACGCATGCGCAATTCCATCACCAAAGAACGCGATGCCCTTGGCAGTCACAAACACACCGAGCATCGCCAACGGGACTGCAGTAGCAATACCAGCAATGAGCGCGCGCTGCATGAATGGAAGTGTAAAAAGTTCGAGAAAGAGTTCCATACTAGCTGTGCTCATGATGATGGAAATGCTTCGCACCTTCACCGTACACATGGTGCATTGCTTCGGACTTGAGCACCTCATGTGCGGTACCTGTACAAAGAATGGAACGATTCACGCACACTACAAAACTCGCATATCGACTCACAATATCCATTTCATGTGAGACAACAATGATGGTCATGTTGTGTGTATCTCGCAAATGTTCCAGGTGATCATAGATCGAACGTGTACCGCCTGCGTCCACATTGCTCACCGGCTCATCAAGCACGAGAATCTCCGGACGACCGAGTATTGCTCGTGCAATGAGCACGCGCTGCAACTGCCCGCCAGATAGCGTTGCTAATTGTGCGCGGGCAATGGACGCAGCAAGTCCCACTTCTGCAAGAGCTCCTTTGATTTCCACAGCAGTAGCTGTGTACGTGAGTGTCAAAAATTCTGAAACAGTTATAGGAATTGTCGCATCGACCGCAAATCGTTGCGGCACATACCCGACTTTGCTGCGCGCTTGCGCAGGTGACATCCCCGCAATCAACACCGTGCCTGACGTAGGTGTGAGTAGTCCAAGAATGAGTCGAATAAGTGTAGTCTTGCCCGCACCATTTGGACCAATAATCATGGTCATACTCCCTTCAGGAATCGCAACGGAGATAGATTCAAGAATCACGCGATGTTCCTGCGTGTACGAAAGGTCGGTTGTTGAGATGATGGACTTAGCGGACATACGGAGCAAGAGCGCGATCGAGTGCCTGCGCATTATACCGCATCTGCGCAAGGTACGTCTCACGTCCAGGAAGTCCGCCCTCTGGATCCAGTTGTGCGATCGTTACGTTGGTATCGCGCGCAAATGATTCGAGTGCCGCTCCGCTCAATTGTGGTTCGCCAAACAGCACCTTCACCCCATCCAGTCTGATTGCAGCACGCAGACGCGACAAATACTGCGGTGTTGGCTCTTCACCAGCTGCTGGTTCGAAGGTACCGGTGATGTGTAGGTCGTATTCATGTGCATAATACCCCCAGGCATCATGTAACGTAATAATACTCGCACCCTTGAGTGGCGCGAGCGTATCAGCGGTCTCGCGGTGGAGTGCTTGGAGCTCTGCAACGTATGCGGTAGCTCGTGCCTCGAAGAGCGCACTACTCTCTGGCTTGAGCTCCTTGAATGTTGCAGCAATGGTTCGCGTCACTTCCTGCATCTGCACGAGTGACAAATAATAGTGCGGGTCGTATTCACCATGACCATGTTCATCTTCATGTTCGGAATCCTCTCCCATATGGCGCAACTGTACATTGCGATCCACTGTCACGACACGCGAACCTGGAATCGAGCTTTGCACATCAGCGATCCACGTATCCAATCCCTGCCCGACAGCAAAAATCACCTGCGATCCCTGAATGGCTCGCACGCCCTGAGGTGTGAAGGTGAACGTGTGTGGACTTGCGCCTGGTGGCACGATCAACTGCACGTCAATCTCGCCTGCACCCACAACTCGCGCAACGTCATAGAGCGGAAATATTGTTGCAGCAACCCGAATCTCATCTCCAGCATCAGCAACAGGATCTGGCTGCACCTGCATCCACCACACAAACACTGCAAGCATCGAAAACCCAGCCACCACAAGGAGGCGGAACATCCGACGCTGCATTACGGCACTAAATCGTGACATATGATAGGCTTTTTCCCTATCGTACCCCCTGCCCGCGATTCCGTCAATGCAAATGAGTTTCAATACAGAATAGAGTCAGTTTGACATGCAACCTGACTCTTGGTATAAAATGGATGCTTTTTGCCGCTATCGTCTAACGGCTAGGACGCGTGGTTCTCATCCACGTAATCGGAGTTCGATTCTCCGTAGCGGTACTCTATCGCGCCAATGCATTTTTGAAGATTTGCAAGTACGCCACAAAGACTGTGGTTGCTTTGTGATTTTGCTTGATGGTTGTCAACAGTTGCTTTGG
Source organism: Patescibacteria group bacterium (assembly GCA_038065555.1). GTDB lineage: Bacteria > Patescibacteriota > Patescibacteriia > Magasanikbacterales > JBBTQS01 > JBBTQS01. The sequence goes on along the minus strand of JBBTQS010000001.1, from coordinate 138,220 downwards.
CATTGGTTTGCCAAGCAGTTTTTTGATACAACCCGCAGCATGAGCAGTGTCCGTGAAATCAACGACCCAATTCTTGCCGCCCCACTTCTGAAATGCGTCTGCAAATCCAACGGTTGGTGAAATCACGATCGGAGTATTTGATGCAACTGCCTCAAGGACAACAGTTGGTGACACGTCGAATCTCGACGGGAGCACCAACAGATCAACCGCCTTACAAAATTGAGCAATGCCCTCACGATCAAGCGGCGGAACAATATCGACGTGCTTTGCATACGCTGCGCGCGCTCGCGTGTACTGGTCGGTCTCTGGAATTGAAGTAACAGCATGGAACTCCCATGGCAACTGCCGGCGTTTGGCCTCTTTTGCCAGTGCCAACACCGCGCCATGATTCTTGATATCATCCCAACGTGCAATAATGCCGATGTGAACTGTCGCAGAGTCGAATGCAAAAACCGTAGCACTTTTTTGTGCAACAAGTTTTTTGAACGACGCGAAGTCAAATGGCAATGGAACTACGCCACAGTTTTGCTCTGCACCATTTGCAATCGCGGAATGGTAGTATTTCTTGCTCCACTCGTTGAGAAAAATTTCAAATGACGCGATCCGTGTTGAATCTTGTTCCATCAACTCCATGATTTTTCTCCCCGCAGCTGAATACCGTTTCTTGTGAATCGAGAGTTCCTTGGTCCAGATGCCAGCGTGCTGGATAACAACTGGAGTCTGTGTGATCTCCCCTGCTTTGAGCAGCATCCAATTGTAGATACCGAATCCATTCAAAAAAATAATGTCTGGTTTTTGCGCTTCGATCAACTCCACAATGTACTGGATCGGCTTCTTGAGCAAGAGTGCAGGATCGACAATTTTCTTCGCTGCTACAACTGATTGCAATGCCGAACGCAATACTCGCAACTGATAATACTCCTGTTGCTGAAATGTATGCTTCTTCTCACAAGCAGTTGCACCAGCTGACACGCTCTCAAAGAGAACACCTGTCCAACGATGTGTTGTCCGAGACACAATATGCTTGATGAACAAATGCGCAAAGTTGGCAGGTCCGCCTTGCGAAATCTGCTCAGCGTCGGGCATGTTCGATGGAAATGCGTTGGAGAGAATATGCATACGCGCATGTCCAGTAGTTGCAACCAAGGGTAATAACGAACTCTAGCATAATTTAGCGAATAAGTCAATGCAAAAGAAAACTCCCGGCCGTTCTCCACTTGTTCAAGTGGTACGTGCCGGGGGATGGGTTTGATTCAGGTGCTAGGTTACAGGTAAAGCGACTACGTGCCGAGAGTGATCTGCGGCTGTGTCGAAGGCACCACTTCTTCCTTAGCACGAAGTTGAAATGTCGCATTCCCATCTAGCAGAATGGGAATCGATTCACATATTTCTGCGAGGCTCTTGCTGCCCGAAGGGGATTTCTGACAGAGGTACACGCGTTCCACCTCCGTCAATCCAGTAACTAACACCTCGTGAAAGGAGCGCGAAACCGGCACGCTCCCTCCCCAAGCACACAGCACCGAACGATCTTCAGGAAGTGGTTTCAGCTCGACTGCGTTTGTTTGCAGATCTCCATTCCAGTTCACCACCCAGATGCCGATAGCGTCGCGTCCAGTCGCGTCGTGAACGCACAGCTGTGCGTTGGGCTCCTTTTCCAGTGCAGCCCAACGTTCCTTGTACGCTTCCCTCGAAGAATAGATCAGCATCCCGATGATTCCCAGGATAACGAGCCCAACCAGGATGCTGGCCATGATCTTGATCAATCGCTCTCTCATCTTCTCTCCTCTGTGCATCAGCTACCGGATGCTTCGGTCAGAATGCGTATCATTCTTATGGATGTCTTCGCTTGTTCAAAAAAATCCACAAAAAGAATAGATGGCACAGTAACTCACACAACCACAACTGTCAAATACTACTCTGCTGCAAATCCACCTGCCTGGATATCCCACAATGTGCGGTATCGCTCATCAGATGCGTACAACTCCTTGTGATCCCCCATGGCACGCACTTGACCGTCTTCCACAACAACAATGCGATCCATATGTGCGATGGTCGAAAGTCGATGTGCGATGACAATAGTCGTTTTGTTGCGCATGAGATCGTCGAGCGCTGCCTGAATGAGTTGCTCTGATTCAGAATCAAGAGAAGAAGTAGCCTCGTCAAAGAGCACAATCGGCGCATCCTTGAGAATGGCGCGCGCAATGGCAACGCGTTGACGCTCACCACCAGACAATTTCACGCCACGCTCTCCTACATACGTGTCATACCCATTGGGAAGCCGCGCGATGAATTCATCACAGTGCGCAAGTTTTGCTGCGCGCCGCACCTGCGCATCAGTTGCCTCAGGTCGTGCGTACCGAATATTGTCTGCGAGCGTACGATGGAAGAGTGCGGGCTCTTGCGGAACATACGCAACGGATTCACGCAACGAGCGCTGTTTGACACTCTTGATATCCACTCCATCAATCAAGATGGTTCCGCCTTGAACATCGTACAGACGCAACAACAATTTCGAAATCGTAGATTTCCCAGCACCTGAATGTCCAACGAGCGCCACCTTCTCACGTGACGCAATCGACAACGCAAAATCGCGCAACACTGGCGCGTTGTCTCCATAGCCAAATGTGACTGCATCAAATTGAATAGAGCCTTTCTTCACCACGATAGCCTTTGCGCGCGGCGCGTCTACCACTCCATGTTTTGTAGACAAAATACTCACCGTGTCAGCGGCATCCGAATATGCTTCCATCAACTTGCGCAGACTACGACCCACATCAACAATGCGAGCAAAGACGACGAGCAGCACACTCTGCAGGAACACCAAATCACCAATACTCATGATGCCTCGTTCCCACAATGTAATGCCATACCACATCAAGACAATTTCGAGGAGCAACGTGAGAGCAAGTTGGAACAAATTCGCTCTGACTCCCACGACCCATCCACGATGAAGCAGCGATCCCCAGGCATTTGCCACACCTTGGAATCGCTCAGCCTCGCGTTGCTCTGTTGCAAAATACTTGATGGTCGAAACATTAGACAATGTATCAGCGAGTGTGGCAACAGCATGAGAATCAGCATCAGCTCGCGCAACATCGAGCGTTCGCTTCCAAAAAGCTATTCGCAAATTCACAAACAAAAATAACGCAATCCATCCGAAAAACGCCAGTCCTAACAACGGGAATCTCCACGTTAGCAAGAGTGTAGTACCAATGAGCGTGACAAACATCGGGATCAGCTTGACCTCAAACTCATCAACAAACACTTCAAATGATCGCGACACACGGATCACCTTGCGCACCAGCGATCCTGCAAACGCGTCAGTAAAATACTGGAACGAATGACGCAGCAAGTAGTCAGCAACTCGGGTCTGCATTTGCACCATGATTTTGGACTGCCACTCAATCACTACGAATTCTCGAATACGTCCCGCTCCCCACACAAAAATCTTTGCCGCAACAAGCCACAGGAATGTCTGCACAATGAGCTCGTGCGGCGATCCGTCGCGCATGGCATCAATCAAATACTTGAGCGCGACAGGGACAAGGAGGTCACCTATAGCACCAAAGAGAACCATCAGCACAACAACACCAATACCGAGTCGGTACGGCCTCGCAACCGCCCAGAAAAACTGAACAACGTCTTTTACTGATGCAGTTGGAGCAGGTTTAGTCTTCAAGCCACTTTCCATAGGTTCGGGCAATGAGCGTTGGCGCGTCTTCAGGGCGCGCCATAATTTCGCGAACAATTTTTTCCATACGAACACCTTGCGAGCCCTTCACCAGAACCACATCACCCACCTCCAACTTCTCCTGCAAAAATGCACCTGCCGCAACGGACGTGTCGAACTTCGCAATACGATGTTCATCCATCCCTTCATCAAGCGCGGCAGCGGCGCTATGCTTGCTCGCTGGACCTACAGTAATAAGGAAATCAATTTTGTTGTCTACAACAATGCGTCCAAGATCCTCATGTTCTTCTCGCGTGATAGAACCGAGTTCGAGCATATCGCCAAGCACTGCGTATCGCTCTCCCCGCTCAGATCCCACCGGCGTCTTTGCCAATGTCTCTACAGCGACTTGTGCTGCGCGAGGTGACGCGTTGTATGTATCGTCAATAATCGTCGTGTGCTTCACACCTTCGATGAGACGCATTCGTCCAGGTGCTGCGCGATAGAGCGACAATCCCTTCTCAATATCCGCGTCTTCCATGCCGAAATGCACACCAACTGCTGCTGCAGCCGCAAGGGCATATCCATGCTGTGTTCCAATCACACCTTCCACACGCGCGTGCAACGAACGCTGCCCGAGCGTGAGTCCGAACTCCATTCCCTGCACACGATGTTCGTCTCGCACCATCGCCGCATGCGCAACACGCATATCCACATGATCTCCAAAACCAAATGTCATCACGGGTCCTGGAATAGTCGCACTCTCCCCCATAACACGAGCATCATCGCCATTGAGCACTGCCACGCCCCCTGGCCGGAGCGCACGTACGATCGTTTTTTCTTCATCCTCCAATCGCTCCATGGATTTGAAGTACTCATAATGCTCCGGAGAAATCGCCGTGAGCACGGCAACATCTGGTGGACACATCTCGGTAAGATACGCGATGTCCCCTGGACGATCCGTCCCCATCTCTACAATAAGTTTCTTCGGATACGACATGCGCGTGAGCAACAGTCGTGCAACGTAAAAAAACACTGTCACCCACCCGGCAACAGACTTGCCCGGACTTTCTAGGCCGATGATGGTCATTGGAACGCCGATCCCATCGTTGTAGCTGCGAATACTCTGACGAACCGAAAATTGCTGCGAAAGTACGGCAGCAATGGCTTCGCGAGTTGTTGTCTTGCCTACAGAACCTGCGACGCCGATCACGGCTGGCTTGTACTTCTTCAAAATACGTCTCGTGCACCAGCGCAACACCTTTTCGAGAATCTTTCTACTCATACAGCTTATCTGGTTGTGGGAGGAATTCGCAGGTACTGTACCAAGAATTTGGCCATTTTGCCAAAGTATGGCGCTGCAGTAGATTCTGCCCACTCACGCTGTGGTTGTTCGAATTTGGAGAACACGACGAACTGCGGATCTTCGATAGGTCCATAGCCGACAAAACTGTGGTTGGTTTCGTCACTATATCCGCCTTGGTCTGCAATCTGCGCCGTACCTGTCTTGCCGCCGAAGTGATACCCAGGAACATATGCAACCTTGCGATACGTTGTCTCAATAACAGAGGTCAACATTCCAGAGATCAGGAACGATGCTTGTGGGCTGATCACGCGACGAACCACAACAGGCTCACGCACTTCCACATGACCATCAGGATATCGAACCTGACTCACGATGGTTGGTTGCATGAGCACGCCGCCGTTGGCCATCGCGGCGTAGGCTTGTGTCATCTGAATCGGCGTTGCAGTGATACCTTGTCCAAATGATGCTGTTGCTGCGTACACCAATCCTTTCTTCTGCAGTGATACGACAGTGCCCGCGCTCTCCGTGTTGAGCTCTATCCCGGTCTTCTTCCCAAATCCGAACCGGTCTACATACTCAGCGAAGTCTGCACGACCTAATTTCTCAACAATGAGAATCATGCCCGTGTTGATCGAACGCTCGAGCACTCCTGTCATGGTTTGTCTCCCCCAATTCTTGCGCTGCGCATTATAGATTGTGAATCCATCAATCTGACGCGATCCTGGATCATCATACGTGAGCTCCGGAGTAATGACATTCTTGTCTAGCGCCGCAGCCATCGTGACGGTCTTGAAAATCGACCCAGGCTCGTACGCGGTAAAGATCGCATGATTGTTGTACACCGCCGCTGAATCAACCTTGTTATACGTATTCGGATCAAATGTCGGATAGCTACACATTGCCATGATCGCGCCCGTCTTGGGATTCATGATAATAGACGTCGCACTCACAGACTGTGATTCCTTTGCGATACGCTCCAACTCTTCGCATGCGCGCAACTGAATTGTCTGATCGATCGTGAGCACAACATCTGCTCCATCACGTGCAGCCTGATGCTCACGACTTGCAACTGGAATCCATCCGCCAAATGCGTCACGCTTGCCTTCAATGAATCCTTGTTGCCCCGCGAGTGTGGATTGGTAATAGCCCTCGATACCATACGACCCCTTTGCCTTGCCATCAGAACCCATCCCGTAGAATCCGAGAATATGAGAAGCAAAATTCGCTTCTGGGTAGTACCGATATGGACGCGGGGCAAAATACAAACCCTGCAATTTCTTGGTTGCAAGTGCATCGCGCTGATCATCTGTTACCTTGTCGTAACCTGGCAGCGGTACGTAACGACTTTCGGGTTTGGAATTCTTGAGTGTGTCGTAGAGTACGTCACGCGCAGGTTTGTCGAGTGTGTAGACGCGAGCAAACTGATCGGCGATTGCGCCGTAGTCAGGCTTGTCTGCGTTGTCGAGGAATGCTTGGTAGACGGTGCGATGCAGCGCAAGTGGCGTGAGCGTCGTCCCGCGTGAACGATCTTGTACATAGATACCACCACGCTTGGGCAAGAGCGATCGATAAATATCCTGCGTACCAGCGGCAAGTGCAGTGTAGAACTCATGTTGTACCACCTGCATCACGAAGAGCCGCGCAATCATGACACACACCAGAACAATTGAAATCGTGCGCAAAAAAATGAGCGGTCGATGATTGACTGCTGTTGCTGGTGCGCTGGTGCGAGCACTCGCGCCACTGTGAAGGCGACCATTGCCGACGCGCATTGCCTGCGAGCGTGAACCTCCTTGCACGTACATAGATGCCATAAGTATACGCGAACTTTACGGTTTGGTCGAAAATCGGTATGATTCGCGACATGGAACTTCCCGCATTTCTCACCTTCATTCTCGCGACACTGCACACGGCTGGCCATCAGGCATACGCGGTGGGTGGATGTGTGCGCGACGTCTTGCGTGGTGTGACACCCACAGATTGGGATATTGCGACCAGCGCGCACCCCGAAGAGATCCAGCGACTTTTTCCCGAGAGCTTTTGCGAAAACGATTTCGGCACCGTCACTCTCAAGCCAGTTCCTGAGATCCCAGAAGAGAGCAAAGTCGAAATCACACCGTTTCGTGCAGAAGCTGGATATTCAGACCGTCGTCGTCCCGATTCCGTACAGTTCGGCGTGTCACTTGAGGAAGATTTGTCACGCCGTGATTTCACTATCAATGCCATGGCATTTGATGGGACGCGTATTGTTGATCCGTATGATGGTCAGCGTGATCTAGACAACGGCATTGTACGCGCGGTACGTGATGCTGATGAACGATTCAACGAGGACGCACTTCGCATGTTGCGCGCTATTCGATTTGCAACGGTGCTCGGATTCGAGATAGAGCCTGCAACATTTGCTGCCATCACCAAGAACGCACACCTCATCGACCACGTGTCCCCCGAGCGTGTACGTGACGAGCTCACCAAAATGATCAATGCGCCAAAGCAACCCTCGCGCGCATTTCATTTGCTACACGACTGCGGACTGCTCGCGCGCATCTTACCAGAACTTGAGGCTGGTGTTGGCGTGGGACAGAACAAACACCACGTGTATACGGTCTTCGAACACAACGTGCTATCACTGGACTTTGCGGCAGAATACGGATACACAACTGCGGTACGTTGGGCGTCTCTCCTGCACGACGTGGGCAAGCCTGCAACCAAGGCAGGAGACGGATACAACTCCACATTCTACAACCACGATATTGTTGGCGCCAAGCAAGCACGTGCCATCATGCAACGTCTCAAATTCTCAAAGGAGTTTGGTGTCAAAGTAGTTACGCTTGTCCGCTATCATCTCTTCTTCTACGACGTTGGTGTTGTGACCGAAGCAGCCATTCGTCGACTGGTGAAGAAAGTTGGTGCAGAGAACATCCAGGATCTGCTCAAGGTTCGCATTGCCGAACGCATGGGATCAGGTGTTGCAAAAGCACGCCCCTACCGCCTACGACATCTCGAATTCATGATCGAAAAAGTCGCGCGCGATCCAATCTCCGTGAAGATGCTCGAGATCGATGGAACCGTTCTCATGAACGAACTCGCTGTTGCGCCCGGTCCCCGGCTGGGCTGGATGCTCAATGCACTTCTCGAAGATGTTCTTGTTGATCCATCACGCAACACGCGAGAATGGCTCATGACGCGAGCGCAAGTCCTGCTCACGCTCTCAGACGCAGATCTCGCTGCACTCGCATCCAAAGCACGTGCAAGCGCAGAAGAAGTTGAATCCGAAGAAGTCGCGAAGATCAAAGGCAAATACAAAGTGTAGCAATCACCCTCCACAACAGGCTCATTGACAACGGCCTGAATTTGTGCTATCTTCCGAACCTGGCATACATGCGCCAGAAAGGAAAAGCTCCTTGACCAAAACCGAAACAGCAGCACTGACTGATACCGACAAGAAGAGCGTCGGCGGACCGAGCAACGAGATGTCCATCTGCGGCATGATCTGGATTATCGCCATAATCCACCAGGCCTCCTGCTACGCCATCAACGTGCCTCCCAACGAGCGTGGGATCGTGTTGCTGGGCATGCTTTTACCCATTCTCCCGTCCAGTGGGGTTTTGTTCTACCTGTCCGTCTTCTGCTTCGACTGGGTCAAAACGACGCCACGACCAGGAAGTCATAAGACGTTGGTGGTATCGACAATGCTCGTGCAGGCCGCAGCACTGTGCATCGTGCCGCTTCCTCTGCGTGCTGACGGCAGTCTCGCGTACAGAATCACCGGTGGTTTCACTGAGACAGTAACCGGAACTGAATGGACATTCAGAATCGCCGTTCCGTTCACTGTGACGGTCACGCCGTACAACCCAAACGCGCGAATCATCGCTGACCAGCTCACGTGCGAGATGGAAGAAGTCCCAGCACAAGCACCCACAATGTGCGAAGTGAGTCGCTGGACAATTAGCGCTGACATCCAGCTCACAGAGCTGGAGTACGAGGCGCTGTCACTGACTCGCCCCGCATCTGATTTCCAGGATCAGCTCAGCGATGCAGTGTGTCGTCGACTGGTCTCCAACCCGGAGACACAGCGATTCAACCTCGAACGTGTTGATGTACTACACGACGCACACGCACAGGAGTTCATCCTCCAACTCACTTCCGAAGTGCTTGCAGAGTGGAACATCGAATCGCGAATTCCACTGCGCGTCAGCGGCTACGCCGTGAGGCAACCACGCCCCGAGTCCTGCAAGACGCGCAACTAGCGCGTACGCATGACAACCAACCAGAGCGCCCGCATGATTCCCTCGGAGTCATGCGGGCCTTTGTTTTGTGCTATACTTTACTCCAAATCAGTATGGAACAGTGGTTTTCAGAACTTTTGCAGACAATGAGCGGCATGCACGCGATTTGGGGATATGTTGCCGTCTTCACTATTACTTTCGTGGAATCGCTGGCATTCATCGGACTCTTTGTGCCAGGTGGGCTCATTATTATTGTGAGCGGGCTTGGCATTTCGCATGGATACTTGGACCCCACGCTCACCATTCTTGCGGCTGTAATCGGCGCAATAGCAGGAGATAGTCTCAGCTACTCATTGGGCAAACGCTCGAGTACTGCAGCCCTAGCACGCCTCATCAAACCAGAGCACATTGCTCGTGCCGAGGTCTTCATGCAACGATACGGATCGATCAGTATTCTCGCAGCGCGATTTGTAGGAGTCGTTCGCGCGATTGTTCCGTTTTTTGCTGGCATGACGCGCATGCCGATGCGCACGTTCATGTTTTGGAATGTCGTGTCTGCCATTGCGTGGGCTGTGTCATTCATTTTTGCAGGCGTCATCTTCGGGAATCTCTGGCGTGTGCTCGGCACATGGACTACGCGCGCGGGATTGCTGACCTTTTCACTTATTGGACTCGTTGCGTTGTTCTTGTGGGCAGCACACGTACTTGCTCGCGCGATCGATTCGCTCGCACCGTATTGGCATGCGTACGGACAACGACATGGTGCACTGGCACGACAGGTTCTTTTTTGGAGCATACTCGTCACGTGTACTGGATTGTTCACTTGGTGTTTGTACGGCGTGATGCATCAGTCGTTCATTGGCTCTATTGATTACCGCGTTGAGAATTTGCTGCTCCTTTTTCGAGATACGCGTCTTGCAACATTTTTTGTTGGCGTCACCATGCTTGGGAAGGATATTTTTGCTGCACTCACCATCCTAGTAATCATCACACTCCTTGCTCTCTACCAACGCCGTCGATACATCATCCCATTTCTCATTACCGTCGTTGGCGCGATTGCAACGAGCACCTTGTTCAAATATCTCATTGAACGTCCACGATCACTCCACGCGAGCTATCTCGAGACCACGTATTCGTTTCCAAGTGGTCATTCCACGATTATCCTCGCGATCTACGGCTTCTTGGCATTCATTCTCGTGAGCCAGACCACATCATGGCAGCGCAAGGTGCAGCATATCGCAGGAGCAGCACTCCTGGTTGCCCTTGTTGGATTCAGCCGATTGTACCTCGGCGTTCACTATACACGTGATGTACTCGCTGGATATCTCATCGCCGGATTCTGGCTCACGCTCGGGATCGCATGGGCTCAGACTTTTGGAGCATACCGGATGGGAGGAAAGCCAATTGTTCGATACGCGCATGCAACCTGTGCTGTCATTGTTATTTTCTGGATCGCGTCATTTGCTACTCTTGCATCTTGGTACCACCCAGAGATCACATTCGCTGATGTGCGACCATCACAGATTTTCATTCCTGCCGAGAACGCGCGCGCTTTTGTCACTACACAGTATCCACTGCTCACCCAATCATTGTTAGGAGAGGCTCGTGGATCCATCCAACTCGTGTTCACTGTGCCTGAATTAGTGCACATCGATACCGCGCTTCGAACACTCGGCTGGATGCGCAGCGATACCGTTTCTTCTGCATCTCTTGCACGCATGAGCGCAGCACATGTACGCCGCGAGCGCTACGAACACGCACCTGTTGGATATCTCTTCTGGAACAATACTCCACAAGAAGTGAGTTACGAACAAGCACTCCCTGAACGCTGGCGCTCCCGCGAGCGAATGGTGCTGCGACTGTGGCGTGTGCCTGCGCGAACCACAACCAACGACGCAGTATTCGTTGCAGCAATGCATCGCGTTACTCGAACGAGATTCGGCGGACTCCTCTACCGATCACGTCTTGCAGAATCGAGCAGTATTGAGGCACTTGGCAAGCAAGTCATTGCCGCTGAGCCATCAGCCACAGTCTACCCAATCACCACTCCTGGTGAGTTGCGCTAGCGCTGACTCTCACGTAGCATACGAGTATCTATGTCACTCAAATCTTCCATTCGCAAAATCATTCCGTCTTCGGCCTTGCTACGCTACCACCAACTCTCCGCGTCCATTGCAAGCAGCTGGTACGGCAATCCCTCGCGCCAATTGGTCGTAATCGGTGTCACAGGCACCAAGGGCAAATCCACGACCTGCAATTATATCTGGTCTGTACTCCAATCCTCCGGCAAGAAGACAGCGCTCACTGGAACAGCCAACTTTCGTCTGGGCACTGTTGAGACACTCAACCCTTACCACCTCTCCATGCCAGGTGCATGGGTCATACAAAAGTTCCTCCGCCGCGCCGTTACAGAGGGATGCACCCACGCTGTGATCGAAGTTACCTCTGAAGGGCTCAAGCAGTGGCGTCACACGGGTATCCAATTCGATGTAGCCACATTCACCAATCTGACGCCAGAGCATTTGCCGTCCCACAACAATTCGTTCGACGAATATCGTGCAGCGAAGTTGCGATTGTTCGAAGCGCTCAAGAGCTCGAGCAAATCTGCTCCCTGTGCAGTGCTCAATAATGACAGTCCAGAGGTAGCAGCATTTGCTGCAGCATCCCCGCAGCGACGTGTCACCTATTCCACTGGAGCCCCTGCAGATCTTGCTGCAGCTGACATTCAGGTGACGGCAACAGGAGGAACATTTCGCATCAACACAACACCATTCACTCTCCAAATCCCAGGATTTTTCAATGTGAGCAATGCCGTTGCCGCTGTGGCTGTCGGACGCGCGCTCGGACTCTCACTCGAGCAATGTGCGCCAGGTATTGCGGCGCTTGCTGGCGTCCCAGGACGCATGGAGAAGATCGACATGCAGCAATCATTCTCCCTGTGGGTAGACTACGCACACGAAAAAGAATCCATGGGCGGACTGCTCGAGACATTGCGCGCAATGCGCACGTCAGCAGATCAACGCATCATTATCCTTCTCGGAGCCGAAGGCGGCGGAAGAGACAAAACAAAACGACCCATCATGGGCGAACAGGTAGGACGTCTCGCTGATTATGTTGTAGTAAGCAACGTCGATCCATACGAAGACGATCCAACACCTATTTGTGAAGACATCGCACGCGCAGCTGAGGCTACAGGCAAAGTCCGAGACCAAAACCTCTTCGTCATCGAAGACCGCCGCAGCGGTATTGCAAAAGCACTCTCCCTCGCACAGCCAGGCGATCTCGTCGCCATCACCGGAAAAGGCGCGGAGCAATCCATTGTTATCGGCGGCAAATCTTCTCCATGGGACGATCGCACCGTTGTACGAGAGGAGCTCACCAAACTTCTTCGCGCAACACAATAATCTCGTCGAATAACAAAAAACCGCACACTCGAGTGTGCGGTTTTTTGTGCTCTACTTAGAACAAGTTGAAGTGCGAGATAAGGAACGTGAGCGAGTACATGCCATCTCCGAGAAGGAACAACATGAGACCACACACGAAGATAAGCAACTCGAATTCATATCCACCCTTGAACCCCTTCTGATTTCCAGTGAGCGCAATGGCGACCACCATGATCATCGCGAGAAGGAATGCCCAGACCTGACCGAAAAGTCCGATGAAGAGCATCACACCACCGAAAAGCTCGATGAATCCTACCAAGAAGGTGAAGAACCGTGGAGCTGGAACACGCAATGTTTTGAAAAACTTCGCAGTCGCGAGCGCGAACTTGCGATCAAAAATCTTTGGGTATCCATGAGCCATGAATATAATGCCCAACATGACACGTACCATGAGGAGCGAAACGCTCACATACAATTCTGGCATACAAAATGAACTAAATAAATATTACCTGATGCTGCGAGTATACCACATCATGTACAGATCCACCATGCGCTCCCATGTGTACAACCGTCGCACACGGGCCGATGCATGTGCCACAAGCGCCGCACGTGCACTCGGATCACGATAGAGCTGACCAATAGCAGCTGCAAGTGCTCGAGCGTCACGCGGTGCAACAATCACGCCAGCACGTCCATCATCAAGTACTTGGCGAACACCCGCGAGATCACTTGCAATGCACGCGACATCACTCGCCATTGCTTCTAACAACACCAATCCAAATGCTTCGCCACGCGAGACCGAAGGAAGCACAAGTATTTGCACTGCACGATACCACTGCGCGAGTGAATCTGCAGACTGGTTCCCCACAAATCGAACACGATCAGTAATACGCCACTTTGCAGCGAGGCGTTCGTACGATGCGCGCAGTGCACCATCTCCAATCAGGACAAGCTGCACGCCATCTGGCAGCGATCGCACTGCTTCCAGCAAGACCGGCACTCCCTTGAATGCATGTGCGTGGTCCATACCTCCCACGAAGAGCACCGTACACTTTGCAGGTGACAATCCAACAGATGCCAACAACGCCCACGACGCTTCTCCCCCATCGCGTGGATGAAACCGCTTTTGATCCACACCAAAAGGAGCCTCTACCACACGATCAGCCAACTCCTGGAAAAGTGCTGCCGAACTGGTGGATGCAGCATATGCACGACTACTCACAAAGATTGCAGACGAGGCGCGCAATACTCGCGGCGTAATCCATGCGCGATACCAACGGAAATACCACCCTTTCAATCCGCTGGCAGTCGGATCCATATGATACGTAACCACGAACCGAACTGCTGGATATTTCTTCGCCCACTGCGCACACATCTCCGCAGTGAAGTAGAACGGGAAATGGAGATGGACTACATCACTCTCTTGGAACACATCTTCCACCGGAATACGTCCCGAATTACCGTACGAAAAAACAGGCACGCGGTATTCAACACGCACACCATCCTCCACACGATTGTGCTGCCCACGATCATACTGCGGCGTTATCACACGAACCTGATGCCCACGCCGCGCTAGCTCCTGCGCGTGTGCATGAGCCACAGCCCCCATTCCCCCACGATATGGCGGATACACACAGGTAATAATTGCAACTCGCAGCGAGCGCGATGCATCGACAGTGTCCGGACGTACACTATTCTTTTTTCTTGGCATGATACTGGTGAATGGCGTCTTCGCGAGTGAGCCGCGTCAACTGATCTTCCATGTGCTCCAGGCGCACAAAAACGCGAAATACAAGATACAGCAACAACAGTATCGAAAAATAAACTGCAGTATCAACACCACGCCCCACACCTACCACTTCTGCCACACGATCCAAGAGTGTTGGCGCCCAGGTGAATACTAACACGCACACCCAGACCACAGCAGCAACGACAGTGAGCGGCAACGACAGATGTCGCGCAGTCCCCCGACGCACAATACGCACTAATGCGAGTACCGCAATGATTGTAAAAAGTATTTGAACTAATCCCACAGTCATATCAATCCATGTTCAGGCGAATAGCCATGGTTACAAGTGTCTTCACACCTCCTGCGAAGCTCTGGCCCTTGCTCAGTGAATACTCGGTATACACCGGGCGCACAGGGATTTCGACTAACTGCATGCGCAGACGATGCGCTTCCTTCACAAATTCAGATGACACGTCCATTCGGTTGGCGCGAATACGCATTTGCTCTATCGCTTCACGACGAAATGCGCGCAAACCAGACTGACTATCGCTCACCCATGCACCGTGCATCCCCCAAGTGACGACATTGCCGAGATTGTTGTACACGCGACGATACCAAGGCATGTTCTGACGATCGAGATTACGGGACCCAATGACCATATCAGCACCCTGACGAACTGCATCTGCCAATCGCGCAATGTCTTCGCCGTGATGTTGTCCATCTGCGTCAAATGTCACCACAACCTTCGCACCCAATGCCAACGCCAAATCAATACCTGTCTTGAGCGCCGCGCCAAGTCCGCGATTAATACGATGCTCAACCAAATGCACTCCTGACTCGCGCGCAATGACTGCCGAAGTATCACTACTCCCGTCATTAACAACGATCACAGACGTTGCAGGTACGTGTGTTGTCACGTGCTCTAACACCGAGGCAAGGACTGCCCCTTCGTTGTAACATGGCATGACAACATATACCTCGTGCATAGTACTAGAGTCCCATCATTTGCTTGTGCGCAATGGTGTAGTCAATGGTCTTGAGCAATCCGTCTTGCAATCGGACCAGTGGCAACCAGCCGAGCTGCTCCTTGGCCTTCTGGATCGACGGAAGACACAACGGACTGGTGAAGATGAGCGACGGCTCATACCGAACCACCGACGTAGAATTCGTCATCGCAATAACCATGTTGGCAACATCAACCATCTTGAGATCCTCTTCCCCACCGAAGTTCACTGGTCCAATGGTCGCTGGCGCCTTCATGAGACGCATCACACCATCAACCACATCAGAGACATAAATCAGCGACGACGAGAACGACTCATCACCATAAATCACAATATCTTCATTTCCCAACGCAGCGGTAATGAAGTCAGGCACCATCTGTGCATCAAACAATTTCTCGCGCGGACCATAGGTACGGAAGATGCGCGCAATCTTTGCTTCCAATCCGTGGACTTGTGCATACGTGGTGACGCACGTTTCGCCAAATCGCTTGCCTTCGTCATAGCACGCGCGAGCCGACAAATGATCCATGCTGCCTTCTGTAGTCTCATCGCACGTTGTATCTCCGTCGCGTCGAGGTCCATACACTACCGCCGATGACGCATACACATACTTTGCATTATACGCACGCGCTACTTCGAGTGTGTTGATCACACCGACGCTATTGGTGCGCAATGTCTGCAACTTGTACTGCTCGAAATTCTTCGCACTTGTGGGACATGCGAAATTATAGATTTCTTGGATGCCTTGGAACTTGACCTTGAACTTCTCGAGTTCTGGATATTGCGTGAGATCAAGTGGCTCATTAATATCATGCTTGAGGAATTCAAAATCCTCGAACTGCATGAGATGCTCAATATTCTTGCTCGTTGCGCCCGAGAGATCATCAACACAAATTACTTTTGCATCCTTGAGGAGTCGCTCGCAGAGATTGGAGCCGATAAATCCTGCACCACCAAATACAATAACGTTCTTTTTTTCAAAACCTGTCGTGTCTGTCATAGGAGATAAGTTACACCTAGTATACGTGAAATTAGCGCAGGAACGCAACCGTCACACCACCACTATAGAATGAGCCAAACGGATAGACTTGCAGGATCATCTGCCCTGACCCTGTGTAGAGTTCTACCATCCCCACGGTATTGCGACCGGTAGCAACAGCCATACGACCTGGCGCAACGGCCAGCGAAACCCCTGTCGTCGCCCCTGGCCACAACACTGTATACACGGATTGCGCTGCGGCAAACACAAACGGCTGCGCGATGACTACAGGACTCACACCAGGAGCAGAACCAATGAGAATATCAGTGACGCCATCTGCGGTGAGATCCCCCATTGCAAGCGTCGGGCGTTGTGAAGCGACATCTTGCACAAACCACTCATTCACATACGCACCGCCTGGTGCCCATGCCTCGATATGCTGACCACCATTGCGTTGTTCACTCACAATAATACGCGGCTCACCATTGACGACACCTGAAGCAAAAATCAACCCAAAGGGATACGGTCGCTGCCCAGGAGAAAATCGCAAAAACTCTCGACCATCTGGTCTATAAATCGTAATGAACTGTGATTCGCCAGTAAGTGGTGCTGTGACAATCTCAACCTGACCATTCTTGTCATAATCGATTACGCCAACACGCACACCGCGACGATCTGTTGCCTCCCCCGCAAGAAATTCCTTCACCAGTGTCCCATCTGGGCGAAAAATCCGAACCAGCGCCGCGCCGCCACGTCCTGCGCCAACAATAATTTCTTCAGAACCATCTCCATCTGTATCTCCTGTTGTGAGTGAGTTACCAGATCCACCCGTGTTTCCAAATGCGCGGAATTCGTGCACTACCGTACCCACAGAATCAAACACTCGAACGAGATGCTCTATACCCGTGTCTTGTCCGACAACAAGTCGATATTTTTCCGGTGTTGGTGTTACGGCAATTGGCGCTGTTGGCTGTGCTGGGGCGACTGGTGCAACGGGCTGCACACTGCCAGGTGGATGCTCCGTGGTGAGCAGTGTGAGCGCAGCAGCAATATTGAGTCGACCTGCGCCCACTTGTGCGGCAAGCTCGGGATTTTGTGCAGTGATCGAATCTGCGGAACGAGTGAGATACGAATGTGCTTGTACTGGTGTGAGCGCGGGATATACCGCCTTCATGAGCGCCACAGCTCCTGCAACCATCGGTGAAGCAAATGACGTACCATTCCACGCACCTCCGTACAGTTGAATTTGATTGAGCTCGGCAGACTGATACAACGTGCTTGGCACCTCTTCCCCAGGCGCTGCAATGTCCACACACCCCGCACCATAATTACTAAATGTCGAAATCGTATCGCGACTATCCACTGATGCCACTCCAATCACAAGCTCAGGTCCAATCCCTGGTGCTGCAAAACACACGGGGTACAGCGGCTTGGTTCGCAAATCACGATTCGTGCGCGCTTCATTCGTGTAGTTGCCAGCAGAAACTACCGTTGTGACTCCAGCGTTGTAGGCACGAACTATCGCGTCTTGCAGTGATTCGATATTGGCATCAATCACGAGACTCACACTGATCACATCAGCGCCGTTGGCCGTCGCATACGCTATGGCATCATTCATGTTGGATGTTGGCACTTGGTGCGACTGTGTTCCATCTTCTGCTGTTGCATCAATTACGCGCAGTGGCATAATCCGCACTCGCCAGTTAATGCCTGCACTGAACTGATTATTATTCCCTACTGCGCCAATAATTCCGGCAATAATTGTTCCGTGCTGCAACTCACCTGCACGAAACGCAGCACCGGTTCGCACATACGGTGTAGGCGACGAATCGTTATCCACGAAATCCCATCCCCGCACATCATCAACATATCCATTCTGGTCATTATCAATACCATCCCCCGCAACCTCACGCGTGTTCACCCAAATATTATCTCGCAGATCAGGATGGTTGAGATCAATACCACTATCAAGGACAGCTACAACCACTTCGCGTGATCCTGTCGTGATATCCCACGCACGCTCAAGACCGATTTGCTGCCAAATCGGGAGTCGCATGAAGAACGGATCTGATGGCAACGCTGCACTGGCAGTTTGTGGGGCCAAGAGTACAGCAATCACGAGCGCCTTGAATATGTAACGCAAGCTTGGTAGCATAGGCTGCAAAGATACAGTAGGTAGTATACCGTATACCTACAACCCTGTCCCACCCCTATGCATGCAACACTTTTCAAGAAATTTCTCCTTCTCGTAGGCGATATTGTCATGCTCTACAGCGCACTCGCTCTCACACTCCTTGTCCGCTATGGCCAAGAAGCATGGAGCGTTCAGTGGGACATCCATCTCCTCCCACTGAGTATTATCTTTGTTCTGTGGATCGGCATTCTCTACATTACCGGACTCTACGACGTACAACGTGCGAAGAACAACGTACTCTTCTTCCGCAACTTCCTAGAGGCACTTGTTGCATCAACGGCACTTGCTATTGCTGTCTTCTACATTTCGCCGTTCTTCAGCATTGCACCGAAGACCAACCTCTTGATCACCGTCGGATTCTACGGCCTGCTCTTCACACTCTGGCGCATGCTGTACAACCAGGTACTTGCACCGCGACTCTTGCGCCGTCGTGTATTGTTCGTTGGCCGAACACTCGAGGTTGAGGAGCTCGTTGGCGTCTTCAACCGCAATCCGCAACTCGGCTATCTCCCTGTTGCGCTGGTTGAGCTGACCGAGAACGCCGGTGGGCCTATTACTGGCATCGAACGCTACACCACACTCAAGCACATCCGCGCCATTGTCACCGCACACGAAATCGACACCGTAGTGCTCGCTATTGATATCCATGAGCAGCGCGCACTCACACAAGAGTTGTACGAGCTTATTTTCTGGAATCTCGATATCATCAACATTGCAACGCTCTACGAGCACATTACTGGCCGCGTACCTATTGCATCACTTTCGGAGTCATGGTTCCTCGAGAATCTCCACACGCGTCATCGAATGTACGATGCATTTCGTGTCAGCTTCGACACGGTATTCGCACTCGTCCTTCTTGTGATCACCGCGATTATGACGCCATTTCTGGCGCTACTCATTCGTGGCTCGAGCCCTGGACCACTCTTCATCCGTCAAATCCGAATTGGCAAGAATGGCAAACGCTACACGATCGCAAAATTCCGTACCATGAAAGCACTCGCAGCTGATGGCTCTGCAGAGCTCGATGGCGCAGCTGCATTTGCGCAAGAAGGCGACGCGCGCGTTACTCGCGTTGGTAATTATCTGCGCAAATTCCGCATCGACGAGTTCCCACAAGCGTGGAATATTCTCAAAGGAGAAATGGCGCTCATTGGACCACGTCCAGAACGTCCAGAATTTGTAGAAAAGATTACTGACTCAATGCCGTTCTTCACCGTGCGCCACATTGTTCGTCCTGGACTCACTGGTTGGGCACAAATTAACTACCCATACGCGAAGTCATTCGAGGAAATGTTGGTCAAGCTCCAATACGATCTCTACTACATCAAAAATCGCTCAATCATGATTGATGTAGCGATTTTCCTCAAAACCATTAACGTGATGATCCGTCGCAAAGGACTCTAGCGCATCGTACGCTACTTGGCTGACTGCTGTGCAGCCAACACAGTGAGTCTGTCGTATTCAGATTTTGCACCAGTATTTGTCGGATCAAGTTGTACTACTGCTTGCCAATCTGCTGCAGCTGCTTTGTAGCTCCCCAACTCCTCAAAATAGTTGGCGCGCTCCTTGTAAATCTCAGGTGAACCAATAATGAGACGCTCAAGCGCTGTAGCATACACCGCAAGCACCTTGTCAGGCGCTGCTTGCATTCGATATCGGTACAGCGTTGCGAGCTTTTGGTAGTGTGTGTACTGACCCGGCTCAATCGTGATTGCGCGCTGGTAATTCTCCTCTGCTTCTTCGTACTTCGCGAGTGCCTTGTACGTGTCACCAATTGCTGCATAAATCGTTGGATTATCCCCAAACCGATTAATAGCCTCCTCGTACAACGCAATCGCCTTTTGTCGTGGATACTCGAGTGCATACGCGTCTCCCATGGTCTTCCAATGCCGTGCGGCTTCGACAAGTGCAGAGGAATCAACTGCTGCATTTGCCTTTTGCTCCCACTCACGTGCTGTAGTCATGAGCTGTTCGATACCAGCACGATCTACAGCTGTACGCGATGCAACGAATTCCATGAATACCCGTCCTTGATTCCAATCACTGCGATACACAAAGAATCCACCAACAATGAGCGCAATGACGACACCAAGTGCTGATAGCTTCGCAACAAGTCGTGCAGTAAGTACCATACGGGGGAAATTACGAAATTCCGTAGAATGATTTGACGCGGGCAATTCCCTCTTCAACGGAGACTTCCGCCTTCCATCCGAGGAGTTCCATCGCACGCGTGTTATCAGCCCATGCATCATGCGGCTCAAGGCGCGCAGGAATATGCTCAGCAGGACCACCGAAGAGTTCGGCGAGCTCGTTCATACTAATGTTGCGGCCTGCTGCGGCGTTCATTACCTCGCCTTTGCCCACCTTGTCACTCGTCATTGCCAACATATTGGCGCGCACAACATCGGTCACGTATGTGAAATCCCGAGTCTGTGTGCCATCTCCTGTAATGGTGAGCGGCGTGCCAGCACGCTTCTGGCGCACAAACACTGACATCACAGACGCATACGAGCCCACCTCAGACATACGCGGCCCGTACACATTGAAATAGCGCAGACTCACCGTCTCAATCTGGTACGCAAGCGAAAAAACTCGTGCGTACAGCTCACCGACATACTTCTGCACTCCGTATGGACTCATTGGCGCAGGCAACACGTCTTCCGGAGAAGGCTTCGGCGCATCTTCGCCATACACTGCACAGCTCGCAGAATAGACGATGCGCTTGACTCCCGCGTCCTTTGCAGCCACAAAGACATTGAGCGTCGCATTGAGATTGTACTCATGAGCCTCGATCGGATTCTCCAGCGACTCCTGCACACGAGGAAGCGCAGCCATATGGAACACGCCATCCACACCAGCAAATGCCGGACGAATCGCTGCGAGATCACGTACGTCTACCTCAAATAACTCTGCACGAGGATGTACAGTCTCGCGCGTACTCGTCAAAAAATTATCGATGATACGCACTGTATGCCCCGCATCAATGAGCGCCTCTGTGAGATGCGATCCAATGAACCCTGCGCCACCTGTTACAAGATATACTGCCATATTATTTTTTGGTTGGACGATACAATGGGGATCCTACAGCCAACACCGTAAATCCTTTTTTCGTGAGCGCTTGGTAATCTGCTGCAATCATGCGGCGACCATCAGCAATGAGATACGGCGCACGCGCAGCCTTCACAAATACTGAGGCCAGCTTTTGGAACTCTGGCCAATCGGTTGTGATGACACTTGTACTCGTGCCACGAACTGCGTCTGCTGCAGTGCGGCATGCGATGACGCGTGTGCGCTTGGTGCTCGTCTCTTTCGCATACGCCTCAAGTGAGACCATATCCACCCCAGGATCGTATACACGAACCTCTGCAGCGCCATGGCGACGCATGCAATCTACTACCATCGGGCCAGCAGAATTGCGAATATCATTCGTGTCGCGCTTGAACGCAAGGCCGAGCACTGCCACGCTCGCGCCCTTTGCGCCTTGTGGCATCGCCTTCTTCACACGAGCGAGGAAGAGCTCAATCTGGCGACGATTGCTCCCAATACTTGCGCGAACCAGATCTGTATTTGCTTTTGTTACTTCGAGCTGATGCGCAAGGGACTTCGCATCCTTCTCCAGACACGACCCACCTGCATAAATACTGTCGTAGAATCCCCAGAATCCAATGCGCGGATCAGAACACACGATCTTGCGTACTGCCTCAAACGTCACATCATTGAATTGCTCACTCACGCGTCCCATCACGTCATAGCAGAGCATGAGACGAGAGAACAACAAATAGTTCGCAAGCAATTTGCCTGCCGCAGCCTCAAATGGATTCACTTCAATATACGGGATATCGTTGTTGCCCTCGAAATGCGCATACATGCGACGCATGATCGCAAAATCCTTGGGTGAAGTTGCACCAACAACAATACGCGTTGGCTGCAAGTTGCCCTCAATCGCACGACCTTCAACAAGAAATTCAGGATTTGCCACAACGCCGACGTTCTTCGCACCCGCCTTGTCGAGTTGTTCTTGAGTATACTTTGCAGTATCTACTGGAACCGTACTCTTGTTGATAATCACCACGCGATTCTTTTGCTTGCCACTATTGCGACTTGCAAGTGCGCCAGCCAATTTCTTGAGGGCAGACTGGTAATACGACATCTCTGTGCTCCCATCCTCGCGCGACGGCGTCGGCACACAGATGAAGACAGCCTCGGCAGATTCGAGCGTCTGCTCAACGAGTGTGTAGTCAGTGGTGAACGTGATGCGATCTGAGTGCTCAATCAACAAATCAGCCAGTCCGTTCTCGAACAAGCACGCATCAATCGTCTTGCGATTACGCGACGAGAGGCTCGCTACGCGCGCTTCGTTAATGTCGTACAGCAGTACGTCGTGGCCAAATGACGCCATGGCCGCAGCCGTGGTCGTCCCAACAAATCCAGATCCAATAAATACAAGTTGCATAGGCGCGTTGATATACCCAACTAGTGTAACAAAACATCCAGAAATGACAAAGCCCGCCTCAGTGTCAACCGTTCGGGATTACTTCGCAATCGCCTGCTTGAACTCCTCCACCATCTCCACAGCCTCAGGCTCAAGCCCGTAGCGCTGTGCAATGGATAGGCACGCCCAGTCTGCGGCAAGAATCGTCGAAAAAATCTGTTCGTATGCAGTGGCGCCAGTCACTTGGAATTCCTGGACGTTGAGGCCACGGGCGCGCAACAAATCGCGCTGCACATCCATACGTCGAACGATGCGTGCATCATCCGTCACATCGCGCAAAAAGATGAATACCGTGTTAGCGCTGAGCGAACGCGTTGCATCAACCACATCATAGCCATTCATTTCATTGTGATTGAGCTCAGGAACAACATTGCAAAATGCCGGGATCTTGCCAGTCTCATTGAACTTGATCTTCCAAATATACGCGATGGCTTCGTTGCGTGTAGACGCGTAGACAACAGGTACGCGATTCTCGCACCACTGCGCAATGGTTGTACCTTGCGTCTGTGCACGCGTAGCATCAAGTGTTGTGAGTGCACGCGTAGCATCAAGCAAATCAGCACGACCCATCACCGCCATAACTGATCGAGCTGCGTACCCCAACGCACAGCGCGGCGGAATCCCAGTAGCAGGAATCACCACATGCGGAATATGCTGCTCTTGCGCCATACGCAGGAGTTCACCACCTGTTGTGATAATCGCAAGCGGCAATCCACGTCGAATCGCTTCGCGTGCGCCGTCGACTGTTTCCTCCGTGTTACCTGAATACGAACTTGCAATGATGAGCCGATCCGAGAGATCAACCCCTTGTGGCAAGCCATAGTCGCGATGATGCACAATGTCGACTGTTGGATCCATACGATGCAGCAATGTCGACGGCTGTTGCGACCCACCCATCCCTAGCACGACAAACTTCTTGAACATGTGCAACTGATCTGCGTGGACTACAACTGGCTCGAACGAGAACTGCTCTGGAAAGTCGCGAATAATTTCATGCATCATACCGCTTTGCAAGATAAGAAATACCAAAAAGAAATACGACAAGCGCTCCCACGGTCCCAAGCATACCGAGCAACCCAAACGAGAACACCGCGCCACCAAACACCGTATACACTACAACCGCAGGAATAATACCAAAGAACGTCCCGACTAGATATTGGTTGAACCGTACACGCGTGAGTCCAAGTCCGTAATTCATCACTGGGAACGGAATGAGTGGCAACACACGCAAAATCATGATCGTAAGCCAACCAAAACGGCCAAGAAGGCGTGTTTCGAGTGCAAGCAGGCGTGTTTCGTGTTTCTTCAGAAACCGTTCGAATCTTGCTGCACCGTAACGACGCGAGATGAGAAAGGATGCAACCGCTGCGATCATGCCCCCTATCATCACGTACGCAATTCCCTGCATCGCACCAAAAAGCACACCAGCCATCACAAAAAACGGCGTGGACAACATGAAAAGCATCATCGCCACCGCAAAAATCACGATGAACAATAGCGGCGCGAGCAGTCCAAATCCTGCAATCCATCCCTGGAGTTGTCCGAGTATTTCTTGCATAGCAGAAGTCACGACCAGTATACTCTGAGCATTCACGAATTGTCACGCTATGCCCATCACCCTCTTCGCATTCGACTGGAGCGGAACGCTCAGTGACGACCGCCCACCTGTGTACCAAGCGAACATGCGCATGCGCGATGCATACGGCCTCGAACAGATCTCCTATGAGGACTGGATGCGCACATCTGTTGGCAATGTAGTAGAGCTCTTCCAAATCGCCAACCCAAGTCTCAGCGCTGAGCAAATCTGGTCTGACTACAAACGACTTTTCGACGAAGTACTAGCCGAAGGCACAGAGCCCACCATGTACGAAGCAGTCCCCGCGCTCATCCGCGCACTGCGCAACGCCAACAAAATCGTCGGCATCGTCAGCGCGCACCCGCAAAAAAATCTAGAAGCCGAAGCAGAACGCTACGGACTGCGCGAGCACTTCGACTTCGTCATCGGCGACTGCCGAGCAAAAGACGCAGCCCTACGCGAAATGGCACAACTCTACGTAGACGATCCCTCCACCCAAGCCCTCTACACCGGCGACACCATCCAAGACATGCACTACGCCAAACAAGCAAGATACAAAACCGCAGCCATCGGAACCGGCTACCAGTCGGAATCCCAACTCCGAGCTGTGAACCCCGATTACTACATAGACACCCACGCAGACTTCTACCCTCTCATCAACTCGTAGTCAGGTTACAAACGCCAAAACCCCACGATATTTCTTTTCCAAGTCCTCCCCGTTAACTGAGGTCCGGGCTTGGAAAAGAAATATCGTGGGGTTTTGTTGCTTACAACGTGAGTACGAGTTTACTTCTCGCGCATCAGTGCCCAAGTTCCAGGCCCTACCATTGCGATACCAAGAGACACGAGCATCATCACGAGTGGGTACTGCATTCCCATGTATCCTGCGCTCCAGTGCACGAGGATGATTGCAACGAGCATGATGAATGCGAGCAAATATCCAGCGCACTGTGTCCACACACCGAGGAGCATTGCTGCGCCACCGAGTGTCTCAACAAGTGCTACAACCCAGAACCAGAACATTGGAGCCATGGTAATACCCATGGACGCGAACATTGCACCACCGGCTTCACCGCCCACCATGAGCTTGTTAATACCAGCGTACAAGAACACCATCGCAACCGCGACGCGAATGAGAAACAGTCCAGTGTTTGGACACTTCTTCATTGCATTCATCATACAAAGAAATGAAAAGAATAAATATCGTTAAGCCCGTGCACGAATATCCGCAAGCACGGTTGCAGCATGCGTCGCAGTATCTACATCGGTATACACCACCGCGATCTTTCCTGCCGGATCAATGAGATACGTGTACCGGAGCGTTCCTTCGAATTCGCGTCCCATGAACTTCTTCTTGCCCCAGCAATCGTATTTCTTAATAACCACGGTATCAGGGTCTGCGAGCAAGGTAAAGGGAAGCGAATATTTGTCTGCAAATTTCGCATGACTCTTGCTGGTATCTTTGCTCACACCGAGCACGACAACACCTGCCTTGCGATACTGCGCAAATCCATCACGAAATGAGCAAGCCTCCTTCGTACAACCAGGAGTGTCGTCCTTCGGATAGAAATAGAGCACAACCCATGATCCGCGATACTGCGCGAGTGAGTGTTCTTCGTCTGCCTGATCTCGCAATGAGAAATCTGGTGCTGCCGATCCGACCGTGAGTGCCATATCCGTTGAAATAATATGAACCAAGTATAGCACAAAATATAAAACGCTTGCGAAGGTGTTGACCCCCACAAGCGCTTCATGACCAACTGCCAATTGACAGGTGATCAGTCGGGAACAGCAAGCACTCCCTGCCAGTGCTCGCCGCCCATCGTGGACAGCTCGGACAGGATCGCGTCCGTCTGTTCCTGCGTGACGAACCCACGACGACGCAGCGTAGCAAGCGCACTCACGAGATGAGCGTGCGTGCTCGCCTTGATCGCACGCTGCACCGTGTCCGCGATCCGGACGCAGATCCGAACCACAGCACCGATCATTTGCCACCAGACCAGTCCGACCAGTGACGTGCGTCCTCGAGTGCGTCGAGGTCGTGCGACGACATGGATCCCTTTTCTTACGATCTTTCTCACTTTTCCTCCGGAATGTTTGTTGGCGCCCCACACAACAGCGCGATGTACCCAGTATACGCAGGGGGTACAATCTGTCAAGTAATCAGTGGACAGTTCTAGCGCAGGCGCACGAAGCACCCACGACACACAGGCGCATACGTAAATGTCCCATCATCAGGGATCACTGGCGGCATTCCGTCGAGTACTGGTTCCCCATTATGGTACACCTGCGAATAAATTGCCTCAGGATTTTTGCATGTCTCGCAGACTGCACGTTTGAACTTCACTTCGTGCGGGCCGAGCTCGAGGAGATTCTTGATGGATTCGAAGAGTCGGCCCTGATAATCAGTGTCGAGTGACGAAACCACCACACGCGTACCACGACGCAACAGCGACTCCACATGCACCACATCCTCAGGCGCAAACATGTGGAACTCATCAATACCAACAATCTGCTGATCAAACGGGAGAATCTCTGCAAGGGACGTCACCTTGCGCGCCTCGAGAATAGTCCCAATGCGACTCTCAATCTGCGCGTCCCGGACATTGCGACTGCTTTGATACAGACCATGCGGAATCGTGGTGTATCGCAACGGCGCAAAATGGCTGATGAGCTCATACGATTTGCCACTTTTCATCGGTCCGAGAATGACGGTGAGTTGCATAGATTTCGTTGGTCTGCCAGGCGGCAGTTGGTTCACGGCGATTCTACCACGGCCTTGCCGCGTGCGGAAAGCCGTGGTACCATATCGCGCATACTATTCTCTTCTTGCGTTATGAACATGAAATCGTTCTACAAGAAGACGACGAAAAAGAAAAAACTCGCCGTCTTCGATATTGACGGAACTGTATTCCGCTCTTCGATTCACACCGAGCTCTTCTACGGGCTCGTGGAGTACGGGATCTTCCCACGCATTGTACTCAAAGAAATTGAGGAGTACCACGAAGACTGGATCAATCGCCGTGGCACATTCAAGGAATTCGAAATGACATTGCTCGACGCATACACACGTCGTCTGCGCAACAAGATGCAGGAAGACATCCAGGAAGTGAGCTCATTCGTCATCCGCGACAAGAAGGATCTCGTGTATGTGTACACACGTGACCTCATCAACAAATTGCGCAAGGAAGGATACTTCCTCCTTGCCATTTCTGGATCGCCTAACGAGATCGTGCAGGAGTTCTGCAAAGCATGGAAGTTCGATCTCGCGTACGGCGCAATCTACGGCACCGAAGGATCGTCATACACTGGCGAGCTCATCTTCCCATCGTATCTCAAGAAGAAAGAAATCCTCACGCAGTTCTGCGCCGAGAACAACTTTTCACTCAAGGGATCGATCGGCATCGGTGACACAGTTGGCGACGTCGCATTCCTCGAAATGATGGAGACACCAATTGCCTTCAACCCAAACAAAGAATTGCACGCCGAAGCAAAGAAGCGCGGCTGGAAAATTGTTGTGGAGCGCAAGGACATGATCTACGAGATGTAGTACAAACACAAAAAGATTCGCCCGCCGATGAAGTTCCTTCACGGCGGGCGTTTCTTGTTACATGTTGTTCTTGTAGTGCCTCAGACTCTGCGCGAGTCGGAAGCGCGCATTATGATAGAGCCACGGCAGCTGCAGCTGCTCTACCACGTTGCGCAACTGCCGCAGCCGCTCAGGAGTTTGTGGCGCAACGATCTCTATGTGACACCGATCGAAGAACTCCAGCTCGAACTCGATCCAGTCGCCTTCCTCCTTTACTTTCTCTACCTTACTGATTGCATGGTAGCGAAGGAGTGCGGCGACCAGTGGTCTGCTTAACCTCTGTACGACCAGCTCCAGCTGGAGAGCCGATCGCTTGTTCAAATCCTCTTGCTGAACCTTCATGGCGAGAAATTGTGTAAGCACGAGTGCATGTGCTGGTGTGATGCACAGGTGGTACGACGGAATCAGGCCGATGAGTAATTTTGCCTCTCTGCGCTGCATGTCGATTTGCTTACGCGCAATACGTCGTCTATATCGTTCCACCTCCCATTCCCCGCGTGTCCCGGACGATCCATCGTGTGCGTCGTCATACGCGCGCCGCAGCAGTTCTGCCCAGAATCCACGCACTGGACGCCACGGTGAATCAGTACGATGCACCATGCGCAGCCGTGTCTGTGGCGAAATAGAATCCACGATGTAAGGATACGTCACAGCGAGCCGCGTCTCATCGAGTCGCACCATTTTGATTCCGTGCGGATTCACTCTCACACGAAGATACCCATACGCCCGCAGCTCTCGGTACCATCGTGCACCAAGACTCCGTTTCACACGCTGTTCATCTTGTTCACTCACCACAGGTGCGCTTGTAGGAAACCATGTGTCCAGGAAGCTCAGCGCTTCCTGGACCGTGAGACACAGCACATGCACCCGCATACGTGGCAGTGTTCGAAGTGGATCAGGCGCGAGCCACAGAAACCGTGGCGTCGCAGTCTCACCTTCTTCGCCCACTACCGTAGTAGCGCGATCAGCTGCCGTGGTGTCGTAGAGCAGTCCTGTTGCATCTGGTGTGTCCGAGACCACATGCAACAAGGACGACCTCTGTCGTGGTGGCTTGTACATGTTCGCCTCCTTTGCGCGCAAACGCGCTACCCGTACGAAGCCATCGATTCCTGTCGACGCATGCACGATGTGCCAGACGGAATGAGCTGTTCAGTAATACGCTCCAGGAAGCTAGACACGTACACACGTTCAGGCTCGATGACCTCCAGTGGCGGATGTGCGTCATCCCCTTCCACGCGATACGTCCGCAGCTCGATGGGTTCCACGCCCGGCTTGGGCGCGAGGTCACCATCGATGCGGATCTCGCAGACATCGAGTCGAGCTTCGTTGATTTCGATCTTGCCTTGCTTCCACCCGTTCCACTGACAGATCCCGTACGACTTGAGTCCGCGAAGCAGCGTTACCCCGAAGGCATAACGCACCTGCGTGAATTCGAATCGGTCGCTGATCTGTCCGCGCTGTGCCCGCACCATTCGTCGCAGGAATCGGAATTGATCTGGAGTAGCCCGAATGGTCAGCTCCATGGTGTATACCTTTGTATGCACGTGTTACTCCTTTTCCGCGCGAAGCGGAAGCCATGACTCAGACAGTAAACCCTACTCCACCACCGTCGTCAAGAAGTGCGCCGTGAGTGCCACAAGTTCATCAAGTGACTGCACCTTCATTGCTTGCTCGCGAAATGGTTTGATATTTACGAGTCCTTTGAGATACCAGCTGATGTGTTTGCGAAACGTGACGATCCCGCGTTCGCCATAGTGTTCGATATGCAACTGCGCATGCTGGAGCATTGTCGTCAATCGTTCGTGCAGTGACACGGGTGTCTGGATACTTCCTGTTGCAAGTACTTCTTCTGCGTGTTGGAAGAACCACGGATTGCCGAGTGCTCCGCGTGCAATGAGCACACCAGCCGCACCAGTAACGTCAAGAATTTGCGGGACCTGTTCTGGTTGATGCACGTCGCCATTTGCAAGCACAGGAATCTGCACTTGCTTGACCACTCGTCCGATCATTTCCCAATCTGATTTGCCTGAATAGCCCTGTTCCTTCGTGCGTCCATGCACCGTAACAAGATCAGCGCCAGCAGCTTCGAGATGTTGAATAAATGTAAGCGCTTCATCTGATCGCGACCAGCCAAGACGAATCTTCACGGAGAGTGGAACCGTGATAACTGCTTTCATGGCACGAATAATCGCAGCTGCACGCACATGATCCTTCATCAAGCATGCGCCATTGAAGTTGTGTACGATTTTGTACACTGGGCACCCCATGTTGATATCAATGCCGTCAGGATGATATTTCTCTTCGATGATACGCGCAGCCTCTGCCATCGTGTGCGGCTCTGCACCAAAAATCTGCTGAATCAGCGGACGCTCGCGCTCATCAAATGCCGTCATCCCCAATGTCTTCTCATTCCCGCGAACCACTGCCTCTGCAGAGACCATTTCACGGAACATGATTTTCGCTCCACGCTCCTTTGCAACGAGACAAAAAGGACTGTCTGTCATGTCCGCCATTGGCGACAATGCCAAAATCGGCCGAGCTTGGTCAGCCCAGCGAAATGGTTTGGAAATAATCGGTTCTACAGGCGTTGTCATGGCGCGCATGCTACCTCTTATAGACAAGTACGTCAACGCCTGATAGACTTGCGCCGGCGCAATTTCGCGCTATCAACACCATACGAGGAGAGACGCCGTGACCACACGACATTTCCTGATGCTGTGCAAGACTCGCACAGATCTGGCGGACTTGGAGCCACTGCGAGCAGCACTGCTCGCACGATTCCATGAAGTCACCTTCATTGTAGAGGCTGGAGGAAGCCTCACAAACAAGGATCTCGTCCCCGCGTACGCGCACATTGCGAATTCCGCGGAAGAGATCACAAGTCGATTCAAGCAGGGCAACATTCCTGAAGTAGTCATCAGCCCATGCCCCAAAGGCGGCATGCAGCTGTTGCCACAGTTGCAGGAACACATCAAACACTTCGTCATCCTCAGTGATGCGCGAAAGGTGTCGTACACCAAGGTGATGCAAAGTCTCGAACACTCGTGTGTTGCACTCCTGTGCATCGACGAACGAGTGGTGAGGAACAATCATCTCAGCTACAAGGTAGGTCTGCCGCGACTCGACTCGGCCGTGCGATTGACAATGGAAGAATGTACGGCACGACGGCGCGCACTGCGATCACCGAGCGAAACGCGCATCAACGTCGATGACTTCGTTGTCCTCTTCGTCGCGCAACAGTCTGAGGCTGCTCGCCCTCTCCAGGACGTCACCACAGCACTACGTTCGATCCACGTCGTGACGCCTGACGATCCCATTCGGCGAGTACTCGCGATCCTCCCTCATCCGAGAATGAACGAACGAGAACTCGTACTCTGGACCGATGTTCTATCTCTGCAATCCGTCGCAACGCACGGCGTAGCGGTTCTGCAAGACATCACCACACTTCATCGAGACATCCTGAAAGAAGAGCAGCGCAGGGTGAGCAAGGAGACTGCCTATGGTGGCGCAGCTCGCAAACCCGCGAACCCCCACCTGCTCAACGCAACGATTGTGGACGCAGTGCTTGCAGCAGATCTGGTGATCAGTTCAACATCTTCAGTCCTCCTGCTCGCAGCAGCACTGGGCAAAAAAGCTCTCTCCTACTACGCGCCAGGATGCGGTATGACTGCGTTCACACAAGAAGTCGACAGCCCATTCCTCCTGTGGAACTTCTTCCCTGAAGACGACTGCATTCGCATCGCGAAGAACTACAACGAATTGCGCGACGCCATTGCATCAGCAATTCCGCGACGCAAGGCTGACCAATCGGTCGTACATCAAATCTGGCCCGAGGAGACATTGGGACGCAACAGGAACAAGATGCACTGGGCGCAGGGAGAGAACACCAACGATTGCGTCCTCGCGATCGAAGACGCGGCAGATCGCTGGTTCAGTCAGTAATCGCACAACGCTGCCAATGAGCAGCAAAAGTCCGAAGGTGTGCACATCCAACATGTGACACCTTCTTCTTTTTTGCATGATTGACGCCTGTCGCTGGGCGTGCCACAGTGGGTATATATAGCCAAAAAATGATATGTCTCGATTCTTCAACACACCCTTGTGGCAGATGCTCAGATCAAGCTGGCTAGACATTATCAAAACCTATTGGGTTCCTGCACTCGCAACGCTTTTCACCACAGTCATGGGTATTATCATGACTGTTACCAATGCATGGGAAAGCGAGTGGCAAACACTCTCATTCCTTGCTGGCATTCTCAGCACCCTCATCTTCGGTGGCGTCGCACTGCTCAACCAGGATCGTGTGTTCACTCCAGCTCGCATCACCGGCAGATACTTGCTCGGTGCTGTGCCTGTGGCATACTTCGTCATCCTTGGTAATTACTATGGGCTGTCCTCTGCTGCAACAGGAATCACCTTCGCACTCCTTGTTGCAAGCAGTATATTCTTCCTCTTGTGCTCTGCAGAATTGCGACGCGATAGCACATCAACAACACTGTGGCAGTTCGGATTGCGTACGATCAGTGTTGCGATTATCGCAGCAGCTGTGGGGGTGATCGGTCATCTTGCAGCAAGTCTCGCAGCAGTCTCCATCCACCACCTTTTCCAAATCGAAATGCCAGATGAGGTGTATGCTTCCATCGCCATCATCATGTTCGCATGCATTGCACCGCTCATCGTCATCGCAAGTATTTCGCACGTGCGAACTATTTCGCGTAATGCTGCAACGGGATTCTCTCCGCTTCTCCTCCGTCTGGTACAGATTGTTTTCACCCCCATTCTCATCGCGTACTTCCTCATCCTCTACGCATACCTCTTCAAAATTCTCATTCAATGGGAACTCCCGCAGGAGAGCGTCGTACTCCCCGTGCTCGTCTACACCATTGTTGGTGTGTGTACGTTTGTACTCGTAGATCCATGGCGTCGAGCCAATCTGCATCCAACATTTAGCAAATTGCAGACAGGTATTCTCATTTCGTTCCTACCACTTCTCGTTCTCTATTTCTTCGCCATCGTTGATCGTATTCGAATCTATGGAATGACGGAGCCACGATATCTCACGGTGTGCTTTGGTGTTTGGTTGCTCGGTGTATGCGCTGCGTACTTGTATCGTCGCGAGCTGACATTGCGCTGGATTCCTATCACACTTTCGCTCTTGTTCCTCGTGGCAGCGCTCCCTGGTGTTGGTGCTGTTGCATCAACCATCCGATCACAGCAAGCTATCCTCATTAATACACTCACCAATAAGAGCATTCTCGTAAACGGTACGCTCGTGCAAGCACAGTCCACAACCGACATGGCCACTCGGCAGCATATCGAATCCATGACATATCTCCTCCTCGAACGCCGAGGACTCCAAGACATTGCCTCGCAGGTAGGATTGCCAGCTACAAGCTCTGAGGAGACGGTGCTCGATTCCATTCAGGCGTCTACAGGGCGATCCTATGATGGCAACGTCAAGCAACCAGGAACCATCGTTGCAGACTATACGGGGTACAGCGACGCAATCTCCGTCACAGGATATGACGAAATATTCGATGTAACTTCCTGGCCGTCGCCTTCGTTCTTCTCTGCAGCGACAATCCGATTCAGTACAGATGGCAATACTCTCACCGTACAACGCGACCAGAAGTCACCGCTCTCCATCACATTCACACAATTCCCAAATCCAGACAGTCCTACATATGATGCAGAGAATGAGCATCTACGTGTACGTGTCATCCCAACACACCTCATCGCAGAAAAAACAAACGACGATGTAATCACCATCATCCGTGGCATGCAGCTGCGCGTACTCGTGGACTACAAGGAACAGCCATAAATCACACATTGCTCAATACAAAAAGAGCGCACTCTCTGTGCGCTCTTTTTGTATTACTCGTCGTCTTTTGCGTCTTGGTATTCCTTTTCTACTTCATCCCACTTCTTGCGAAGCGCGCCAATGAGTTGCTTCTTTGCATCTGCTGCCAACTCTTTGGTCTTCGTGTACTCCTCGACTACGTTCTCAACGATCTCATCGTACTTGTCACGAGTGACGTCTTCGAGATCAGCGAGGTGACGCTTGACCTTGCGGCCAATCTTCTTTGCATCTTCCTTGAGATCTTCTGCAAGCTCTTGACCTGACTGCGTTCTGAGCAATCCAGCTACTGCAACGCCTGCAAGAAGTGCTCCGAGCAATAATCCTTTCTTGAATCTGTTTTCCATATGAAAAACGTTAGTGAATTAGGACGGTTCGCTCTGTATGTACCGTACTCCCTTATTCCCGATCCGTATATAGGACGCGCAATTACTTGCTACTGATGACAAGTTGCTCCTTGCGTGCACGTGACAACTGCTTGATGGCGTATTCACGTTTGCATGCTGCTGATCGCGAGCGAGCACGCGAGGACCACACGAGCGTCACTGGTGCGCGAGCACGCGTATATTTCGCACCTGTTCCTGCGCTGTGCTGTGCAACACGCGCTGCAACATCAACTGCTACGCCTGTATAGAGCGTATCGTCGGCACACCGCACAATATAGACATGCCACACCTTACTTTTGCGTGTCATTGTCTTCATTTCCCCACTGCCAACGCGGCGACTCGCCTTTGCGATAACAAATACGAATGAGTGTCAGCGTGAGCAACACCACAGGAAGTGCGAATGTTGCCAACACTTCAATTGGCGCTGAATCACGATCAATCGTGGCACCAAACAACGCCACAAGCGCGATGTAACCAACGATAACCACCCACCCTTCCCAAGTAGCAGGTGTCCATCCCCAACCATAGCGCTTGCGCTTGAACCACAATTTTGTCGACATATGAAGTGAGTATAGCAAATGCGAAATGGTTATGGTACGCATGTGCGAAATACGCGATACAGCACATTGACGAACCACACCACACCTGATACAAGTGTCGTGGACACATCAGCGCAATCTGATGCACACAAAGGAGACATGTCCATGAGCGATACGATTGTCGTCGATGCAAAGTTCATCAAGCGCATTCAAGCGCTGCTCATCATCAACGGCGTACACCATGCCGTAAAGGAGAAGGGGCTTTGGCCCATCCCGCTCATTGGTGATGGTGAGTGGGGCCAGCACAGCCGCGCAGCCCTCCAGCGCTACCAAGAGATGGTGGGGCTGGAAGTTGCTGGCGAACTCAATCCTGAGACGCTCGAGTACTTCGAAGGCAACTTTTTCGAGCTTGACATCCCCGAGAAACCCACCATGCAGCAGATCAAGGCAATTGCCTTCCTGAACTGCACGCTCACCGACGCAGAGAAGGAGAGCATCATTCTCGACGGCGAAGGCAACAACGAGGCACTCCGACTTGTCGCGAACGCGTACATCACGCTGCTACAAGAGATCGGAGGAGCCGACATCACGCACCTGTAATCCGGGGCACGCGTGTCGCGAAGACGCTGGGTTACCTGCCTGGCGTCTTTTCTATTCTATCAATATCAAATGACCACAGTCTCCACACTTGTAGCAGCAAGTGCATGATAGTGCGTTGCGTACGCGCGCTCGTGGAGCAAAAATGGATACACACCTAACTCTGGAATGAACTCATAATCACGTGCGTGATCAGGAATCACCACATCAACGGGGATCCCCCCTGTAATGGTGAATATGTTACGTGTTCTAGGACTCAATGTCCGGTGCTCAATCACTCCATCAATAACGCGCAGTACATCATCATACGCAGCTTCAGTTGTTGCATAGTGCTCGTTGAACTCGAGTGAGATGCCAGCACGCACATTCCCAATGAGCGAGTGAGACGCCATTGCTGGGGCTATGAGTGCCACTTCCGACGAGCTCGTGTGCGCAAGCATCTGTTTGACCTCATCAGACAGGTTCGCAACGATGGGCACCATTTGAATATTCGCGGTTGTCGTATGGATGTCCAATACGATGCGAGTGCTTTGTGCCACAGGTAACAGCGCATACGCCATCTGCTCTTCGAGTGATCCTGTGAGCGATCCAGGATACGAACGATTGAGATCTGTTGCGATGTAGCGAGTATTTCGCTCAATTGCTTCTTCGTTGGCGAGTATGAGATGGAGATATTGGCGTCGTTGTGTATCACGCAGGAGTCGCTCGAATACTGTGATCCCA
The DNA here is from genome assembly GCA_038065555.1 of Patescibacteria group bacterium. Lineage (GTDB taxonomy): Bacteria > Patescibacteriota > Patescibacteriia > Magasanikbacterales > JBBTQS01 > JBBTQS01. The sequence goes on along the minus strand of JBBTQS010000001.1, from coordinate 101,970 downwards.
AATCGCTCATCCCCATGTTGGCTACATACAATAGTACCGATTGGAGCAGGACCTGATGCAAAGAGAATACGCATAGTAATGCAATGAAGAGTTAGGGCGGAGTGTGCGTGCAATGTTAGTGCACGCACACTCCGATGAAGCGGTTATGGAAGACGCCCGATGCACACCACAGCATCGGCACGTTGGTAGTCACACTGGGTTGCCCACCACGCCTGAGTATCTGCATCGCGATGACGCGGTTCGACGCCGTAGAGCGGCGAGCCGTAGAATCCCGGCGAATGCGGGAATCCCGAGCAGCCGATCTCTCGAGCGAGTCGCATTCCCCGCTCGACGAGCTCCTGCTCATTGAGCGAACGAGGATTGGGCAGCCACGCGCCATTGCAGATGCGATTGCCCGCAGCCCACATGATGGGCGATGCGGTGCGCAGTGCGAGGAACTGATCCGTGGGTTGGCGCGTGGCAGCAACCACACGCTCACACACACGCTGCCCGCGCCACTGCGGCATGAGCATGATGCCGACAATGTAGAGCGTGTCTGCGAAGTAGCGACGAACGATGGCGTAACCCACCGACGTCGTGTCCTGCATCACGGTCCAGAGCTCCCCTGCTCTGAGATGCGCATGCACATCGCGTGCGAGCGCATCACTCACCGGCACTGCGAACCCCGCAGCAGTGAGTCGCGTTGCGATCGGAAGATCGAGAGTGGTCGAAGGAACAATCGAGATCGTGTCTACCATGGACATCCTCCATAACGAAAACATCCGCCGAATCGGCGGATGCGCTGTCGTCTATCTCTTGTGAGATCGGCAACCACACTTCCGCCTATTCAGCGGAAGGCCACCAAGCACCCATCGTGCGTGCAAATGGTTTTGCGATCATATATGCCCATCGTACCGTGCGGATTTTGTAGCGTCAACTGAGCGCGCGACTGCGTTGACGAACAAGAATACCCATGGTACAACAGGATCCGTCTAGGACAGTACCTAGCATTCACAACTGACGTACAGGAGAGTCCCCATGAAGCAAGGTGAACCGCAGTCGCTGCTCGTCGTTGGCTCTGTCGCATTCGATGACATCGAAATGCCAGACGGCCAGCGGCGAAAGCGACTTCTCGGAGGATCAGCCACGCACTTCGCGATGGCAGCATCGCCCATGGCACGAACGAGACTGGTCGCAGTGGTCGGCAAAGACTTCACAGCGAATGATCTCCACACGCTGACCAGCCACAACATCGACGTCACTGGACTCGAGCAAGACAAGAGCGGCATGACCTTCCACTGGAGCGGCCGCTACGCTGAGAATCTCGACTCCAGGAAGTCGCTCGAAACCAATCTCAATGTGTTCGAGAAGTTCAGGCCTGTTCTCCCTGATGGATGGGAGCGCTCGAGCATCGTGTTCCTCGGGAACATCGACCCGACGCTCCAGCTCGACGTCCTGCAGCAGATGCGCGACCCAGTTCTTGTGGCGATGGACACCATGGACCACTGGATCAACGGAGCCCGTCGCGATGACGTGCTCAACGTGATCAGCAAGGTGCAGGTGCTCTTCGTGAGCAAGGAGGAGGGCAGGGCGATCACCGGCAAACGACGAATCGTGGAGATCGGTCCTGCGCTGATCCAATACGGCCCCAAACTCGTGGTGGTCAAAGATGCTGAGCACGGCGCCCACCTCTTTTCGAGGATGGAGAAGGAGATCGATCACTTCTTCACGGCTGCGTACCCGCTGGAGAATGTGATCGATCCCACCGGTGCCGGCGATTCGTTCGCTGGTGGATTCCTGGGCTACCTCGCTCGAAATGCTGAGCAGATGAGCCCTGGTACGCTTCGGCGTGCCATGCACATCGGCAGCATCATGGCATCGTTTTGTGTCGAGGGGTTCGGCATCGAGCGAACGATGCACGTGACTCTCCGGCAAATCGAGGAACGCCACAGGTCCTTTCTCAAGCACACGAGCATCAACATCGACTGAGGAGAACCGCTGTGCCGCAGACACGCGCAGCACCCAAGAAGACGTCCGGCAACAACCAGACGTCTTCTTCTTTTTTGTGATTGATGTTGACAGCTCGACAAAAATCTGCTACAAACTGATGTGGTCTTCTACCACTTGTCCATTACCAAGTGTTCACACACAGGAGTCAGCGAATGCACACGTTCGACCGCAATACGATCCGCGATATCCAGGCGTTCCTCATCCTCTGCCCCAACATTGACAACGAGCACCTCATCGGTGACGGGGTATGGGGTGAAATGAGTCGTAAGGCCTTGACATCGTGGCAGCTGAACAAGCACATCCACCCAACGGGTGAATTCGATGAAGATACAATCGATGAGCTAAATTGGTCGCCCATGAAGCTCCCAACTGAGGGACCTGTCACAACCAGGCAAGTCAAAGCCATGCTGCTCTTCGCGAACCATTTCGACGAGGACGACTACATCGTGGACAACGACCTCAACTCCGCGCTTGATGCACTGCGAGAGTTCTGCATCGAGACACTCAACCAAGCAGAAGGGTTCTACCTCCCGGAAGAACCCACTGATCGTGAGATCCTCTGTGCACTGGTTCTGACACGAGGCGTTGATGGTCTCGAGGTCGACACCTCACAGATCACGGATTTCTCGCAGCTAGGCGAGGCCGGTGCTGAGGTACTCAAGCAGTTCTTCATCATGATTCAGCGAGGGAACACTGAGCGCGGCGACGACGGCGTCGCCGTCCTGCAGATCTGACAACACCCGGCACATGTCGACGCTTGCCGCCGAATCGTGCCAAACAAGAAGACGCCGAGCTACTGCCCGGCGTCTTTGCTTTTTGATTTTTCGGCAAGCCTATCGTGCGAAGATCGCGCGGTACTTGTCCCAGTATGCGTAACCGAGAAATGCGGTGAATGCGCAGACAATGATGCCGCTGATCACATACATTGGTGCGATGAATGCGTTGAACACCACAATACCCACTGCAATTGGTGCAATGAAAAGCAATGCGAGTGCTGGCAAGAAGCCAACGATGAGCATGAGACCTGCCACAATCTCTGTGATCTTGATCATGTGGAAGAGTCCAGAATCCTGGAGATTCTTGGTGGCTGTGATCATCTCCTGAGGCACGCCCTGCATCTCATCAACAGACGCCATGAATCCAGACACGCCACTGAAGAGCATGAAAAGACCGAAGAGCACTCGAACGACCAGCACCACTTTGCGATTGCGCATATATATAAGAAAGAATTATTTAGAGATTTTTGCCGTCGAAATCCACGGTGGTGAGTTCGTCCACATCCACGTCATCCAGACAGCGAACATTGATCGCACGCATCTGTGCGCCGTCTGGGCCAGCGCCTGTGGCAAAGGACAGAATGCCGCACGTCGAGCAAAAGGTGTGGTGGATGATGTGCTTGTTGAACTGATAATCCGTAAGCGCGTCTTCGCCTGCAAGTAGCGTGAATTGCGCTTCTGGAACAAATTTCAAGAGTGTCCCGCGCTTGGAGCACATCGAACAGTTACACGCGATCGCTCCATTGAGATCATCGATCTCCACCTCAAATCGCACTTTTTTGCAATGGCATCCACCTGTGTATTTCATATGAAAAGAGTATACGGAACAAGCGCATCCTCGTCCAGATGTTCCTTCTTGCGAATCGCTGCTTTGATCGGCAACAAATACGTCCCAGATTTACTATCAGGAAATATCGACGTCTTCCACGTTGTCTTTCCAATGGTCACAACAACTGGGATCGATCCCCATCCGCGTCGGATACGTGCATGATTTTGTTTGATCGTTGCAGCCTCATGCTCGGGTATGGACAAGAAATACCAGGCCGCCTTGCCTTTGTAGCGCCAGAGTTGTGTACGAAAGGTGTAGTGCATGATGCGTAGTATACCAAAGTTGCAAGACTGCGCAGCAAAACAAAAGCCGCCCACACGAAGTGTTCGACTTCTGTGGGCGGCAACGTGGACATGGACGCTCGATCAAACGAGATCGAACCGCTCGCGCGTCTGTCCCGTGTAACGCAGGTGCCCATCGTGCTCGTCTACGACTTCGCAGTCGACGACGCGGATGAACTGCGTGTCGCGCGGAAGCGGCGATGTGTGATCGCGCTTCCAGAACGAGCGCGACCGACGTCGTCGGTGTCCGATGCTGTATGCGCGACGGTAATCGCGAATCGTTGTGGCACGTTCGCGTGGGCAGATGACCTGCACATTGTTGACCGCTGACTCTGTCTTGATGAGCACAGCGAACGTGTGCTCGCCCCATGCCTGCACCCACACGAGAGCGTTGGAGAACGTAGTCTTGATTCGCTCCTCTGCAATCCGCACTGATCGTGCAGTGCGAACGAGTCCGCGAATCTCTTCTTCCACTCCTTCTATCTGATCCATCATGCGCGATGTCATCGACTCCTCCTCAATGCCTTGTGGGCGTTATAGGTCGACGCAGGACAATACCACATTTTCACCCCTTTGTCAAGACTAGACAAAGGGTGGGTGGGTTTGGTTGATCCGTCATTCACACGGAACGAGGAACTCGAACGTTGCAGGCAGCTCATTGAACCAGAGCCAATCCCCGACCACGAGTGAGATACCATAGGTTCCGCAACGATCTGGTGTCAGTTGCGGAGTCGGGTCCTTGTCCGTGGGCAAGAGATGCGCAGCAACCCCAGCAGGGTTCGCTGGAGCTGTTAGCTCCCAGTTGTACCACTTGATGCCGTGGAACGTGCCATTTTGCTTTTCGGGCGAATAGCTACGTTGGCCGTCGAAGTAGATCGTCGTGTTGATGACAACCGAGTCGCCACTGCTGATCTCATCCGTGAAATCCGCATCTCGGTACGCGTAGATCACGGCGACCGGCGGGTCCGGCTTGTATGCAACACCCTGCAGCGCAATCGTCACGTTGCCATACGCCCACGAGTGAAACTTCTCAGGCTCCTTCTGTTCAGCGATGCTGAACTGCGCACGCGCGTATCGCGACGTGGTGTTGCCGTGCTCGTTGGGTTCTGGTTGAAATCGAACGCCGATGAACGCACTGTTTCCCGGCGGCACGAGTTCACTCGTCGAGGTCTCGAACTGGAAGTCTGCGCTACCCTCGTCGCTGTCTTTGTCCACGACATCACCGAAGACGATGTTGAGGTCGTACGCACAGGTGTTCTGCACCGTGTACCACAACATCTTGATGTCATGAAACGCCACTCTTCCGAAAGACAGATCCACCGGGTCGAGCAGCACACACGGCGAAATGACATGCGTCACGACGATCGTGTTGTTCCCATCGCCATCGTCGAACACGTCCACAACAGACGCGTTGCTGTCCCGCGACGATTCCTCCACGTCCGAAGGCTGTCCCACCGCGTTCTCGTCCGAACCGCACGAAGCCACTGCCACGAACAGACTCATGATGCCATATCGCATGCGCACTCTCCTTCCCGCACTGTCGGTGCGGTGCTGTAAAGATCGAGACGAATCACTCTACCGCGCGTGCGGTGGTGTGTCAACTGAAGGTATCGGGTCAAGACATGAGCTTGACAATAAATAGCCTTCGGAGTACTCTGCATGTCTCTCCCTACTAGCCTGCAATGTCGCAGGTGCGTATGCGAGGGAAAAAAGAGGTAACGATGCATCGCGAAATCCGCGAAACGCTCCGCAGCGAGGCCGGCCGCCAGCTGCTGGAATCTGGTACGCTCACGTGCGGCGCCGTGGTGAGTGTCGGAGCGCAAAAGGAGGCACTGGTCTTCGTCGGCCAGCATCTCGAGCTCGACTTCCAGTTCATCCCGCGCAGTGGTGGCAACGCCGTGTGCCGCCGCATCCTCAGATATGACGAGGTGGCTGGAGGGTTCGTTCCGAACTTCCGTGTGCGGCACCAGCCGCGCAAGGGCTTCATCCACTGCAAGCAAACGACGTGCTTCGTCGGCGGCGTGCTGACGATGACGCCGACCTCGATGGTGCACCACCAGCTCGGCAAGCACCACTCGAAGTACGATCCGCAGTACCCCGCGATGGAGTACTACCGGCGGTTCTACCAGTTCGTGATGCGCCATCTCACCGACGGTGACCGCTACCAGAGCCGGTACGGCACCTACTGGCGCGCCACGACCGTCAGCACGCTCCACGACGAGTTCCGCCGCAGGCTCAAACACCGGGAGATCATCATCCCCGGCACCGAGCAGCTCGAGCGCCCGCCGCGACGCAAGCACTACGGCGCAACGTCGCCGCATCGCAGCGCGCGCGACACGACGCTCAGCAACGGCGAAATCTCCGCGAAGGTCCGTGCGTTCATCAAGACACGCCCAGATCTTCGCCTCGACTTCCGGCACGCGTGATGTAGCACTGCGATACGCAGCGCTCCAACACCGTCCCACGCGCGTTACGCGCACCCCCGACCTCCACCCCCGCATGCATTCGCGTGCGGGGGTGACATTTTTTTACGATTAAACCGCACTTTTTCTTCCAGCTTCCACGTACTTCTTGAAATTCTCCAGAATCGCCTGCCAACCTGCACGCTGCATGTCTGCGGAGTTCTCAGTTTCAAGGTCGAAGGTCTCGGTAACTCGCACGCCGCCATCTACCAACTCGAAGCGCACATCAACATGACGGCCGTCGGCCATGTCGTACGCGATATGCGTCGGCTCCTCTACTGCGGTGTACGTACCGCCGAAATCAAAACCGAAGCTGCCATCCTTTGCCTGCATACGCGTCGTGAATGCGCCACCCACACGCAGGTCATTTGAGGCAGTTGGTGATTCCCAATCGTCAGACGCAAATGTCCACTGAGTTATATGCTCTGGCTGTGTCCAGCGCGTCCAGACAGCAGCGATTGGCGCGTTGATGGTTGTACTGATAGTAACGGATTGCATAGTGTTGATTATTCTTTGCCTTCATCTTGCACGGAGCTCTGGAGAAAAGCAAACGACAACCCCGCTACGATCCATTTCGTAGCGGGGTTGGTTGTAGGTACGCTTCCGGCGTACGCGGGGACGGTCAGGTCGATCATTGCCACAGGGGCAACGCGTCGACCATCACATCATTGGTAGTGCTCGACCTACTGTGCATCCACGCACTGTGCGCATCGACGATGGCTGCTCCAACAGAATCGTGGATCATGGGCACCGATGTGTCGAAGACGAAGTCGAACGATTCTTCCGGCCATTGCCAGCCTGGGTACATGCTGTTGAGGCGCACCTCGTCGGCTGCATCACGGTCCATGATCCGACGCATCATTTCCATCAATGACACGTGCTCGGTATCTCGCTGGCGGCGCGCTGCACGTACGTCCAACGGACAGGTGATCAGTACGTGGAACGCGAGTGGCGCGTACAGATGTGCGAGGCGGCCTTCGAGTACAGTGTTGTTCTGTCGCGCGAACTCGCGCATTCTGTTGTGGAGGACTACATCGTAATGCTCTCCATCGAGCGTGCCATCACGACATGCCTCTACGAATGCTTCGATCGTCATCCCGTCTCTGGCGGCGAACTCGCGCATCATGCTGCCAGCGCTCACGTAGCGCCAGCCCATTCCGTAGATCGCTTGCAGCTTCTTGAGCGTTGTTGTAGTACCGACACCGCTTGCACCGCTGATGGTGATTTGGTAGTTGAACGGAACGATCTGTCTGTTGCCACGACGTGAACAATCAGAACCAAGTGGTTGGGTCATGCTGCCTCCTGCAAGTGAAGAGCGTTGGGTTGCCGCAGGCCGGTGTGTGGCTGCGTTGGAATGTTGTAGCACTCTGGTGACTAGGCGTCAACGGGTGTTGTTGAACTATTTGGATCAACCCGTATACTGCGGATACACACATCTACTCACCAATCCCATGCAAACCATCTCAATGAGCGAATTTCATGCAGCACTGCAACAGGCACCACATGATCCATCTGTTGCCTTCATTGATGTACGTACTCCGGATGAGTATCGTGAGGAACATATTGAAGGCGTCACGAATATTCCACTGGATCAGCTCCTGACGCGACGCGCCGAGCTCGCAAACAAAAAGACAGTGTATATCCACTGTCGATCTGGTGTGCGTAGTCGCCATGCCGCAACATTACTTGCGTCACTGCACGAAGGTGCAACGGTCTTCTGCAATGTTGAAGGCGGAATTGCCGCGTGGGCAGCAGCTGGACTTCCTACTGTCAGCGCGTAATACGCGTTCACATGCGTCTACTGTCATACGCCCAGTGCAATACTGCTTGGCGTTGCTTACGGTGGCAATCATGATCCCCTGGTCTACAGCTATTGAGAATTTGTGAAATGTGTCGTCGCATGGCGATCCAGCGTTTGATTTGGCGCTCGTCATCTGCACTGCGTCGTCCCATGTAATAGCGGCAATACCACTGGAACCACCCGCGAGGATCTTGCTCATGAATCCATCCTTTCTTGCGCCACACATCCAACGGTTGCGATGCGCGCACGCGAAAGAAATTGAGTTTGGGATCAGCGATGCGCGTCCCCTTGCGCTGGAACTTCGCCTGTGCGAACCAGTCTGCAGGAAATTCCTTGATGCAATCGCGCATGTACACACCACCGAAGACGCCGAGCTCGAGCATCTGCTTGGGTGTGAGATCTGGACGGAATCTTGGGTCGAAATTCTTGCCAACTGGTTCGGTGAGTTCGTAGGTGTAGTCGCGCTGCATCGTGTCTCGCACTACTACCTTCACGGCTGTGCGGCGACTCATACAATGTTAGCAATCCAAATACTATAGTTGAGGTATGCTGCGAAACTCACCCACACAATGTAGGGCACGAGGAGCCACGCCGCTGCGCGAGACACGCGCGCAAAAGCAATCATGGTTGCAAGAATTGCCAACCACAAGATAATAATCTCAATGAATGCGAGGCCGGGATTGCGTAGACCAAAGAATATCAGCGACCACAAGAAGTTGAGCAGCAAATGTACTGCACCAACACCTAACGCAACACGAACCGCACGACGATGCATTCCCTCACGCCACACGAGAAATGCTGCGATGCCCATGAGCGCAAAAAGTGTTGTCCACACTGGTCCGAAGATCCAGTTGGGTGGTGCAAATGCGGGTCTTGCCAGTGTGCTGTACCACGTGTCTACTGATGACGCAGTGAAGATCGAACCAAGAATTCCGACCGCTTCACATGTAGCAATCGAAATGATTAATTTTGTAGTGTTGTTCATACGCGTGTTACGAGATAGCAAGAAAGCAGCGCGAGCGATCCCCACCAGCCGACATCGGAGAAAATGAGACTCACTGTGATCTTGCGCTGCCAGGAAATCGGCAACAGTTCTCCAGCGCGGCCAGCTTGCTCACGAGCCAAGAGATACGGACTCACGCGCAGTGACAAGAAGATGCCGTTGAGGATGAGCACTGCTGCGACACACACCAGCGCAAACGGCACACCAACAAATGATTCGTTACGAAAGAAAATAGCTCCGCCGATGATTGCGAGCCCGATCCCCGCCCAGATCATGGGCTTGGTTACTTTGTGTGTGCGCGTTGTAGCCTCGGTCCAGTAACTAGACTTCCTGCCGAGAAATCCGTGGATGTCGATCACTGTCACCGCACCAAGTCCGATCACATAGCCAGCGAAGAGCAGGAAAAGTCCGACAATGTCTAAAGACATATGGAACGATTAGGACTTAGGTGGGAGCGGGAAGAACACGCTCACGCGTCGCTTGTACGCGGCGAAGTCTGGGTGCTGTTCCATTTTCTTTTCGAGCATCGGTACACCGGAGACTTTGAGGATGAGCACCGTGATCGTAAGTGGGCCAATGATCGAGATGAGACCAAAGGTTGGGACTGCGAGAGCCACGAGCCAAATCCCCCACCACTGCGTCACCTCGCCGAAATAATTCGGGTGGCGCGTGTAGGCCCAGAGACCAGAGGTCATGAGCTTGCCTTTGTTGGCAGGATTGCGAATGAATTGCGCGAGCTGTCGGTCGCCGACCGATTCAAAGAAAAATCCGATCGCCCACACCGCGATGCCGATGATGCTCAACACGCTCACGAGATTTTGCTGCGCGCTATTGATCACGAGTACTGGAGTGACAATGAGATAGAGGAAAAGCCCTTGCAACAAGTACACCTGTGCGTAGGAGCGCAGGTAGAACCACTTACCCCACGCCTTGCGCCATTCGAGATAGCGATAATCTTCTGCTTTGCCCTTGTTGCGCGCGTGGATGTGCCAGGCGAGACGCAGTCCCCACACTGTGACGAGTGCTGCCACAAGGAGTGCCATCAACTGCGTCGTGTTCGCCATGAAGAACGAGACCCACGTGAGCAACACGAACCCAAGTCCCCACGCAACATCAGCTACGTCATTGCGCTTCTTGATGAGCGAGAGTACGAACCAGAAGTTCATGTACACGAACAGCACGATCGCGAGCGTAAGGAAGTACGTGGTCATAAGGGTGGTATATGTCCCATTGTACCTCACTTCGCCAGATAACTACCAAAGTGGATGCGATGGCAGGTGTAGCCATCTGGGTATTTCTGGAGATAGTCTTGGTGGTGGGATTCGGCGCTGTAGAATTTCGTGAATGGCTCGAGTGTGGTCACCACTGGTGACGGCCACCGTCCTGATGCGTCGACAAGTTCGATGAATTGCTGCGCCTGTTCGCGCTCCGTGTCGTTCTGATAGAAAATCGCAGAGCGATACGATGTACCAACATCATTCCCTTGTCGGTTGCGCGTTGTTGGGTTGTGAATCTGAAAAAAGAAATCGAGCAAATGCCAGAAATCTGTCTGTGTGTCGTCGTAGACGATCTCGAGTGCTTCGGCGTGGCCGGGGTGGTTCTCGTAGGTCGGATTGTCATTGTCACCACCTGTGTAGCCTGCGGTGGTATCGATAACACCCTTTTGTGTTCGCATGAGCTCTTCGAGGCCCCAGAAGCAGCCGCCGGCGAGGTAGGTGGTGCGGTTCATAGCAGTATAAAATTAGGAGCTGCAACCAAAATAGTACACAGAATATTTATTGGTTACTGACACAGTCTGATCTCTATGCTACCATCTCCACATGAACCACGGAAAGATCATACTCACTTCGACAGGACTGACGCAGGGTCATACTTTTTTTGCGGTTCAACACACGTTTTCCAACCATCAAACCCCCTCTGTTGCAATCATAACAACTGCAGAAGGGCCAGACCATGGTAAATACTCTGAGCGAGCAAAGTCACAATTTCAATCGCTCAAATTTTGTACTGTTGATTTTGTCGATCTTGCATCCGAACCAGTAGCAGACCTCACAAACTACGATGTTATTTATGTAAGCGGTGGAAATACCTACCGACTACTCGCTTTTGCACGGTCATCAAATTTCCGCACATCGATCGTATCACTTCTAGATCGTGGTGGAATGTATATAGGTGTAAGTGCTGGAAGTATCATCCTCGGACCATCGATTGCAGTTGCCGGTGAAATACTCTCAGACCCCATCGAGATGAACCTTACTGACTTTACAGGGCTTTGTATCATCCCAAACACACCGCTTCCACATTACACCCCCGCACTTGAGGACGCTGCTCGCGCATTTGAACTAAAACACAATGTGGTTATTGATCGTATACGAAATTCAGAAGCGATCATTATTGATGCGAACGGAAAAACACTCCTAAAATAAAACTGGAGCATGTGTTCACATACTCCAGTTCTAAATCACGCTCCTGACCCGTTCAATCGTCGATTCTGCCGTCGATCCGAGCAAGAGCTCAGATGCCAGATCATAGACTGCCCGATCGGCTGGTGACAGGAACACAACTTGTTGTTCGAGAGACCGAAATCCACGCAGGTAGCGTCGTCCCCGAGCGAATGCCAACCTCACGAGTGCCGCAGCAATGTCCGCCAGGCAAAGCCGGTGTTCCACCAACGCTACTGCTTGTGACAGTGAACGAAGTGTTACTAACTTCAACCTGATCTCTTCAGAACACCACTGAACAATACTATTCGAGAGCTTCTCTGGATATGGTGATACGAGTTGACAAACCCGATCTGCTATACCCGTAGCATCATGAAGCACACTGGCTGTAGCCAGGTCCCCGCACAATGCTTCAGGTAACCAATACCCGACGGCCCACGAACGTCTTTGCCCACTGAGCATTCTTCCTTCGATCCAGCCGCTGATACCTTCAACAAGGGCAATTGGATCGCACACCGCGACCCCACCTGTCCCAGCCGATGTATCAAACCGTACACTGTCATCGCAGACAGAAAACTCTCCGGATGGGTCCCAGCTCTTTAGCAGACAAATTATATCGATTGCGTACCGTTTGATATCGCCGTCAACACAACCTGCTAAGAGATCAACCCTACCATGTGATACGTTCCGATCCAGGCCAACATGCAACACCGCGTTCAAGCCTGCGAGGGGCTGCAAAACACGGGTTATTTCATGAGCAATACTACTCATGGTCACCTCGTATAGCACGCTTGGACTCCTCCACTACAATGAGTGCTTCCGGAAGCCCAAACGTTGCCGAGAGTTGCTTGATGGTTTCGTGAGACAAAGGTCCTTGTGCACGGAGAACTGTTTTTCGGTATTCTGCCATGCCGCGCCGCAGTGCAGAATCGAATCTAGTTGCTTCCTGCACAAAAACCTCTGACATTGCTGGGGTTGGACACCAGCGACTGCTCGCAAGTTTGACAAATACCTCGAAGGGAATCTGTACCTGCTTGCAAAGAAGATATGCTTCTCGGATGATCCTCCGAAGCACATACTCCGCAGCCTTGTTCCCCGGCCGAAGGCCTTGCTCCACGAGAAGTACCGACGCCTTACCCATATCTGCCAGTCGACACACCAATATCCGGTCCGGAGCATTCGACTGCGCCTCGATAGAGCCGATGATGTCGACCCAATTTGAGTTATCGTAATCGCTCGACTTACCTTCAACGGCAGTAACGAGCCGATCGATACTCGCGCCAGAGTCGGCAGCTATCCTGTCCAAGGGAAATTCGAAGAGCGTTTGACCCTGGAACTCAGTGAAAACCAAGTTCCAGAGCTCCACGATGTTCCCTGTAGTTGGATTTCGCCAGACGATTTCTGTTCGCACACCACATCGGTTTTTGCATGGAGTATAGGTGGTATTACAAGCGTTTTCACTTGTCTCTACCCCCAAATTACTCCAAATCCGTTGCGACGTACTGTCTTGCGGATGCACTGTTGCGAACAGTGTGTCTTGGTTGATACCTAGACATTCTGTCAGATATCGCCACGCACTTCCGATCATCCTCTCTTTCACATCGGCTTCATTGCCTTCGTAGAAAGAGAAATGACCGAGCATTTCAAAGGCGAGGTGATGCTTTCCAGAATGACCGATCCGATTCCACCCATCTGTTCTTAGACAGGTTTGCACGGATGCAACTCTGGATACTTCGGGTCGTTCTCTGCCCGAGATAATCCTCTCATACACCACACCGCCCGAAATGTTGAACAGCAATTTATAGTTGCTGCTCGTGATCGAAGCACCTTCTCGCCACACGAAGCCGTGATGTTCGAAAAAGCGCTTGATCTGCTCACGGTTGATCATGCGGCACCTCCTTCAGCCAAGCTTTTGAAGATCGTCTGCCTGATAGCGTACGCGAACTCGCTCAGTGCCGGGGATGTGATGAGACCACCCGTACCATCCCACCCCAGCACACGAGCAGGTACACCGAGACGACGGAGAATGTCCTGAGCTTTCTCAACCGTCATATCGTAGGCAGCACCCTTTGCGCAGATCCTGCGCTGTTCGGCTGGACATCGCGATGCTTCACACTCAGCTCTCGCGAACGCGTGCACTGATGTAATGCTCGGAATCTTGAGCATATGTGTGAGCGCACAGGAAGACTTGAGGTACACGGGGACGCCCGGGAAGTACTGACCACTCAGTGCGAAGATGGAATCCACCAGCTCCTGAGGCAGTGATTTCTCGTTATCTCCACGAGAAATGTCTGGCATGGCGAGTTTGTGAATCTCCACCAGGCCATTCTCGATACCCTCAGTCCACCGAAGTCCGCCCGGAACGATCATATCAATGATGCCGCTGTAGTGTTGTTTGACCCACAGCATCATCATGTCAATGTGTTCCGAACTCCCAGACCACTCCGGCACGATTGGCCGGAGGTACCAGGCGATTGTCGCACCAGCCTCCTTTGCTTCCTCAACGTTGAGGAAGCGGTTATTGCGCATCGGCTCGATCTCCTTTGGGTTACCAGCCCAACAGAGTGAGATCATGAGTCCGCGTGATGCACTTACGATGCGGGCGAAATCCACCTTTCTCCCCTTCGGAATCCCGCCTTTGGTCACGATCCAGAATGGATTGCGCAGTCCACGTCGCACGAACTCGTTCATGATGTCGAATGTACTGTCTACAATCGCCGGTGCGAACGGTTCAGTACTGGCGGTTCCGATACTGATGACAGAGACATCCGCCACGAAGAACGGATGCTCCACCAACGCATCGACGATCTGCCCGATCGTGAATGCAGTGCGTAGACGGGGTCTACGAGGCATTGTTCCTTGCTCAGCCAGGTCTTGGTTCGTACCCTGCACATGGCAATAGCGACACTGCCACGCACAACCGACCCAGAGATCTATACTGAGCGAGCTGTTCGAAACACTCACACAGGAGAGCGGATGGTTCTTGTCAGGTACCAGCACTCCATACGAGTATTCCCGCAGTGCGAATTCTCGACCAGTCGTCATTCCAGGCACAGTGACGAATGTTTCTGTGTTTGCAGCGTCGAAATAGTTCATTGCGCACCTCTTTTGAGACAGTTGATGTTTCGTTTGATCTGCTCCTCTGTGGTCATACCGATGACCACAGACGTTCCAAGTTCACCTGCATTCGCGATCAACGATTCAGCGGTGTCAGTCGTAAGAAAGCGCCCTTGCCCAAACAGACTTCTCAGCAAGACTTCTACACCACATCCTTGCATCGCAGGAAGTAGCTTTCGTGCCCATGCCTGTTCCGGGTTATATGGCATCTCTACCACATCCATCCACGGAAAGAGGCGCGCGCCCGATTGGAATCCAAAGTCATTGGGCAACGAAATGCCAATTCTCCGTGTGAGGCCTTCCTGCTTCATGCTGTTCAGGCAATCCAACACATCTTGTGCACCGACCGCCCATGATGGCGACCAATTATGCAACAAGATGGTGTCTACTTGCGCCCTCCTCAGTCGATCCAACGAATTCATGACACACCGACGCATGTGATCGGTCGGGTAGAACTCGTTAATGGGCTCCTGCTTTTCCGGATTTGGCTTTCTAATTGCAGGAATCTTAGTCACAATCACCGCTTGCTGTTGCAGATGGCGACCAAGGAGTTCCTCCACGGCCCCTCCTCCATACACAGCAGCGGTGTCAAAGCGACAGATACCCGCAATGATTGCAGCACTCAGGAGTCTCTCCTTCTGATACTCCGACAACGCTCTAAACTGACCCCCACCCAGCTGCCACGTGCCAAAGTAGAGCCTTTCAAACCATTCCATACCCCCTCCTAAATCTTGTATTTTTAACGAACGAACCCAATAAAATCTAGCGCAGAAGAGTAACAACGTCAACAACCTCTTGCCAAAAAACAAAAAATACTATATCGTTCCTCACGCTCTTCAACCCCTCAAAGAGGAGGCTTCTTTGAAATTACCATACAAAACGGCCGAGGAGGTGCGCCAGACCTTCCTGGAGCATTTCCTTAATCGCGAACACCGGTATATATCGCCCTCTGGCATCATGCCGAAGGACGATCCTACCCTGATGTTCATCAACTCCGGCATGGCCCCTATGAAGCCCTACTTCACAGGGCAGGCCACACCACCCTACCCACGCCTCACCAACGTCCAGGATTGCATCCGCTTCGTGGACTTCGAGAGTGTCGGAGACTCCTACCATGGTACGAGTTTCCGAATGATGGGTTCGTGGTCATTCGGTGACTACTTCAAGGAGCGAGCGATCGAACTCGCATTCGAGCTCATCACTGGAGAGTTCGGCATTCCTGCGGATCGCTTGTACGCGACCGTGTTCAATGCCGACGACAGCCTCCCTGGTGTGCCCAGCGACGAAGAGTCCGCACGCATCTGGGAACGCTTCCTCCCTCGCGACCACATCATCGGCCGCCCTCCGGAGGACAACTTCTGGGGACCCGCCGGAACGAGCGGTCCGTGCGGTCCGTGCACCGAAGTCTTCTTCGATCGAGGCGAATCCTTCGCCGAGAAAGAAACGGATGATGTGCTCGTTCCCGGTCGACACATCGAGATCTGGAACGCTGGCGTCTTCATGCAATACTTCAAGGACGAGAACGGTGCTATCACCAATCTCCCCATGAAGTGCGTAGACACGGGCGCGGGGATGGAACGATTCTCGATGATCCTGCAGGATCGCGCGTCGATCCACGAAATCGATCAGTACTCCACCTCCTTCCGACTCATCCAGGAGAGCGTTGGTGACACGAGGTGGAGCCGAATCATCCTCGATCATCTGAAGACGGCAATCCTGATGATCCGGGAAGGGGTGGTTCCAAGCAACGTTCGGGAGGGGTATCTGCTTCGCAGAGCTCTCAGACGAACGATGATCGGAGCACAACTCCACGGAGTCGAGCTCACGGCTCTCACAGGCTGGGTGCATTCGCTCTGCGTCGCAATCGACAATCGCGAACTCACGCTCCGTCACGAATCAGCTGTCAACGGCTGGATCCAATCGGAACGCGACAGCTTCGTGCGTGTGCTGCAACGCAGCAAGAAACACCTCGACAAGATCGCTGCGGCACAGGAGATCAGCGCCACCCATGCCTTCACCTTGAAATCTGAGCTGGGGATCCCAGAAGATCTCCTCTCAGAATTCTGCGGTCGCCACGGTATCCACTTCCCCATCGACGAGTTCCAGAAACTTGTCGATGGGCACAAGGAGACCTCTCGAGCCAAGAAGAACGCGTAACGGCATCAACACAACAAAGACCCACACCCTTCGTACGATCGGTGTGGGTCTTCGTTTTACCTTTCAATACTCAACGCTATCTTTCCTTGCGAGCCAGAAGGTGTGGTTCATAAACTCTTTGTAAAAACGTCTATACTAGCGGCTCCGTTCTTCCTTTAACCTGAAGATAATAATCTTTTTGATAAACGCCACGGGAAGCGGCTTGTCATATGCGAATCGGATACACCCCTTCGAGTAGCTGATCTCCTGCTTCTTGAGTTGCTCTTCGAATGCTGTGACGCCCGAAGGTGTTGGATAGAATCCGAGATGGCCTTTCATTGCGGCGAAGTGCACGAAATTCTTGCCCCGAAGTTGGATGGTGGGCATGCCGTAGCGGATGACTTCTTCTGCATCGGGAACATGTTCCTGACACAGTGCTCTCATTTCTTGGAGCTTGGGTTGCGCATACTTGGGCGCGCCTTTGAGATAGGCACTAATGGTTGTGTATGATTTCATAGTTTGTTACTCAGCGAGCTTGAATTTGATGACCTTCACCATACTTTCAAGTGTGACGCGATCACCATAATACTTCCGAAAATCCTCGAGCATCTTCTCCTCACTTTCATATAGCTCGTGGCCGTCTTGATCAGTGTCATCAAGTTTGTTGAGCTGCTTTTCTTGCACAAAAACAATATGCGCCTTTGCGAATTGCTCCCCTGTGTCTTTGTTGACGAGTGAGAGTTCATCTCCTTTCCGCAAATCCTTATCGTCAAAAAGTCTCCAGGTTGAGTCTTTTGCTCCTGAGAGAACGAGAGGGACGAGAGTGTCACTGAATTTTAGTGTTTTCATATATCGATTTGGTCTACGATTTGATTGTACCAAATCACCCCCTATCAACATCTCTAAGTTTTAGATACTTCACAAAACAATGAATTCTCGGATTCAACGCCCTGAATAAACGCATTGCGTACAGCTTCCCCCAGGCTAACTTCTCTAACAATAAGACCGCCTGAGTACGTACCCCACGTATCATTTGATGTTTTATCGTGCTGCTCTTCAATCAATCTCATTACCTCCGAGTGCGGCTTGCCTAGTTCATCCATTTTCTTAAGTATACAATCCGGAACCTTCAAACCACTCGAATACCCGTAATACTCTCTACCTTGTAACAAGAGTACACACCAAGCTTCTTCAAACACGTGTGTATACCGTTCTACCAAGCCGCTTTCCAAGCCTACATAACAATCAGCACCCAACATTTTGATCTGAGCGTCTAGCACTCTATTCTTTGCACCTTCGAAAGTCTCCCTACCATACGGAGTATCTGGCACGCCAGACTTTGCAGCGTACCCAACCACATCAATTACAGCGTCCTTGAATATTTGCTGAGCAATTTTCTCAACAATGCTAATTTTTCGCTTGCTTGCTGATCCAACAACTATTTTCATAGAAATTTTGTGTTTCAGACTCAAGCTTATCTCGAATGTGCTCCGGGACTTGGATTCGAACCAAGATACTCGCCTCCAAAGGGCGATGTCCTACCATTAGACGATCCCGGAATTTCTGGTGCTGCTACGATGCGCGCCAGAGGCGCCACCGCTTTCCCGCGCTACACGCGCAAGAACCGACGCATCGACATGAACCCACTGAGCGAGCACAGCACAATCAGCGAAGCGAATTGCGCGCCGAAGAGGAGCGGGCCCTGGGTCATGAAGTATCCCATCAGGCTGAACTGGTACGTTCCGAAGAGCGTCCGGATGTACGGGTCAGTCACCGTGATGCCGAAATACAGTATCACGATGGCGAGAATCATGGCAAGGGTGCAATAGAGCAGCACTTCGACGAAAAACGGCGCGCGAATGAACCAGTTCCCGGCGCCCACGAGCTTCTGAATACTGATCTCCTCGCGCTGGGTGAAGATGGCCACGCGGATCGACGATGCCACAATCATGAAGGCGATCACTGCAAATATAATGGTCACCACCCACGCGATCATCTGCGCACGGTCTGTAATGATGGCAATACGCGAAACAATGTCCGTCGTATCATCGAACGTTCGCGACTCGATCACACCTTCGTACTCCGGAATATTGAGCGCCTTCACAATGTCACGATATTGCCCAGGCTCGTACGTACGAATGATGAGCGTCGCACCCAGCGGATTCTTCCCCAATTCCTTGAGCGAATACTGAATCGCTTCGCTGTCTGCATGACGCGTGGTGAACTCTGCCAACACCTGCTCTGGCGACTTGAGCTGCGCTTCCTTCACTGATGAGAATCCACCAACAACCTTTTGCACTTCATCAATACGGGATTGCGGTGCATCAGGGGTGAAGAACACGGACACATCCACTTGATCCTTCACGGACGAAATCGCAGCACCCGTCATCGCCGAAATCGCAAAAATCAAATTCACGCTCATGAGCATCACCACCAGAATCGAAATCGTGGTTACTGAGAGCCCGAAATTGCGCCACACATTTTGGAGTCCGAATTTGATCGCACGAAGGAACGCGGTCATAGGTTAGAGAACGTATTTACCAGATTTCTGGTCACTCACGATGGTTCCGTTATCAATAGTGATTACACGACGCTTGAGACGGTTCACAACCTCGCGGTTATGCGTCACGAGGAGAATCGTTGTACCAAATTCATTAATCTTCTTGAGAATCTCGATCACATCAGCAGTGTTGAGCGTATCGAGGTTACCTGTAGGCTCATCTGCAACGAGAATCTTCGGACGATGCACGAGCGCTCGTGCAATTGCCACACGCTGCGCCTCACCACCAGAGATCTGATGCGGATAGCGGTGCATTTGATTATCCAGTCCCACAACAGCAAGCACCTGCGGAACCACTTCACGAATACGATGCGACGGCGCACCTGCAACTTCGAGTGCAAATGACACATTTTCGTACACCGTCTTCTTCGGCAACAATTTGAAATCTTGGAAAATAACGCCGATCTGACGACGCAGAAGCGGAATCTCGCGCTGCTTGATATTCGTAATATCCCAACCACCAATAATCACCTGCCCGCGCGTCGGCTTCTCCTCAGCAATAATAAGACGGATGAGCGTACTCTTGCCTGTACCACTCATACCTACAATGGACACGAACTCTCCCGGCTTCACCGCCAAATGCACATCGCGAACACCAACCGTGCCGCCAGGGTACGTCTTACTGACATTGCGCAATTGAATCATGCACCTAGTATACCACAGGTTGATTTGCGCAGCATCGTGCATCGATCTCCTGCTTCGTTGCATCAAGTGTCTCTGGAACAAATGCAACTTCAACATCAGCATCAACAACATGCGTCACACCCGAAATCACATGGATACGGTCTTGCGTAATGACATACCCATGGCGCGCCTCGTCATACCGAACCTGAATCGGATCCGATGTTTTGTCTGCTCGTATTGTCCACGTTTGGTCCATAGAAATTGTTGAATGAATGCATACCTTGCACAACATACTATAGCACGCCTCACCACCCACTCCACCAAGGCCCGTTGTCAATTGTTGGTTGTTGATTTAGGATAGACAGCAATGGATCTCCGCTATGGAATCCAGAACCACTGACGGCAAATGGAGGTAGCCCCATGGTCAGCGCAGTCGCAAGTCAGGAACCCGAACTCACCAATCCGGTATCCTGGAATGTTTTCGGCATCCAGTCTGAATTCATTCTTTTCATCGACTACATGCTCACGCTCGAACCTGGGACGGTTCTCCACATGCGTGAGCAGATCGAGTTCCACATCGGAACGTACTGCGACCCCGATCTCGTCCTACTCTTCCTCGAGCTCGACGAATCGCAGCCCGAGTTCAGCGAGGCATACAATACGATTCGATCACTCGGCATGAAGGCCGCACGACACCTCATGATCCGAGCGGTGGGACAACACAATCTCCACTTCGATTCCAATCGTGCACTGTTTCACGCTCTCGAACTCAGGCACGACAATCTGTGTCATGCCGCCAGAGTCCACTATCCAGACTGGCGCGGGTGTGTGCTCATCGGGTTTGTTCTCGCGCACCACCCCAGCATGAGCGATGCAACCAGAGATGCGATCTGCAAGCGATTGCTGACGCGAGTACAGCGCAACGAACAAAACGGCGCAAAACTCGCACCAGTCCTCTATCGCTGGGTCCTCTTCGGGGCAACCCTGGTTAGCTATCCGAAAACACTGGCATTCGGGCAAAAGTACGCGGAGTTCCTGAAGAACAATCTTCTCGAAGCGGTTGGATGGATGGTAATCAAAGCCACCGAGACAATCTCCTTCCCGCCTAAAACCAATGCGTACCCCACGATCCACCTCATAGACGAGACGCCGGACAACAAGGCACGTGTGTGGGCCAAAGTCATCGTTCCAACAACAGTTCAACTTCTACCCACCGAAGCCGACCATCGCAGCGAACCCCAGCTGCGACCGTACCATCAACGCAACGTGACTGGTCCGAATCAAAGCTACGTCACCAGATTCCACCTAGACGCACCACCAGATCTAGCGATGGAGCAGGAGGTCAATCTCTCACCTCGCGAACTTCATGCGTGCATGGTGAGATGACTCCCCCAACAACCAGAGACCCCCGAACTTCCAAAACGGAAATTCGGGGGTCTACTGTATTGTGCACATTTCTTGGAGCCACTTCCGAGAATCGAACTCGGGACCTCTGCTTTACGAAAGCATTGCTCTACCAGCTGAGCTAAAGTGGCGGAGTGAGCGGAATGCCGACCTTCGGTCGAGCATTCCCGAACGGAGCCACTTTAGCCCCGAGGCGAAGCCGAGGTGCAAAAGTGGCGTACTCCCAGCAAAACACTCACCGGAAGCCCCATTCACTACGCTCAATTTGTGTCGAAGAAAAAACAACTGTGCGCCATTCTACCGCACGCACTCTCCCCCTGTCAACGAAGCGAAGTTTTGTTGGTGTAGAGGTACGCAGCACCTGCTCCTTCGAGCAATACCACCACCCATGCAACCCACAATGAGTACCCACCGCGAGCAAAGGAAAGTGCAGACCATGCAAAGAGTACAAAGAAGCAATACATACCCCACTTGCGCATGCGCCAGAGCCCGATTCCCGCTGCAAGATGCAACAGCGCATTTGGAAGGAGGAATAGAGAAAAGATGCGAATCTGTTGCACACCAGCTGACAACACCGCAGGATCAATGGCCTTGTTGTCTTCCTGGAGAAGTTTGCGGATGGTTTGCTCCAGCGCCTCGGGAGCCGTCACAAAAATACCAATGATGAATGCAATGAGCATGAGCCCAAGAATCAGCAAAAGGATAGACATAAATGTCACCACACGCGGTCGAACGGTTTTAGGAGCCGCAGCAGGAGAACTCGGTACGATTTCAGGCATACAGAATGAAAAATACTATGGCGATTGTAGCACGAACGTATGCCAAAGGCCAATCAAACGATACTCCGAGTAGCCAGTTGCATCCGCTGGACTGTCTCAACAATTGCCTGTGTCATAGTATCTACTTCGATGTTCACGCGGTCCCCCACACGAAGACGTGCGAGCGTGGTGATACGCAATGTTTCGGGAATGAGATGCACCGTAAATACACTGGTTGCAACATCAGCTTCAACAATGGTGAGACTTGCACCATCAATAGCAATGTATCCTTTTGCAAAAATATACCCAAAGAGACTTGGCTCCACGCGAATCGCCAGAACATATCGCGCATCCGCGTCTTCGACCGCCGTCACTTCACCGGTTCCCATCACATGACCAGAGAGAAGATGCCCACCAATCTCGTCACCGAACGTTGCCGCCCGTTCGAAATTGTACTGCACACCTGGCGCTGCTGTCCCAAGCGTAGTCTTCTCCAACGTCTCGCTCATGAGATCGAACTGCACTTGCGCGCCGTCAATCTCGACTGCTGTGAGACAGACTCCACCGATCGACACACTTGCACCACGCTGCAATCCCTCAGTGACGCTGTCTGGAAACACGAGCGTGAGATGCAGAATCGACGCCGTACTACTCACTGAAGTTACAGTTGCTTTGCCGCGAATAATGCCAGTAAACATAGTACTCTCACCCTACGGGATTCATGCGCGCGTCGCAAGGACAGTAGTAAAAACAACACGGCCCCAGGTGTTTTACCCAGGGGCGTATATGCGCGTTAGTTTTCTGACTGTTCGAGTGCCGTCTTCAAGCGACTCACCAACGCAGGAAAGGTCGTGTCACCTGCAGCGTGTCTCCCGTCGTGCGGAACCAAACTAAATCTGTGGAAAATCTCCATCGCGAGGAGCCCTTCGCTCCGTTCTTCTGGTGAAAATACGCGCCGAATAGCTACCGGCTGCAGCCGCCCCAGTATAGCCACCGCTGGCAAGAGATAGAGGCTTGCGTGCTCCAGAGACGTTTCCGGAATGGAACTCAAGACGTTGAGAAATCGCATTCGATCCTCGGAGTGAGCATGGACTGCCTCAAGGAGTAGTTTCTTGAGCTCTTTACGTGTGAATGCTCTCATGTTCAGCCCTCCCAGCTACAACAGTACTCAGAGGCACACCGACAGTCAAGATCGTTGCAAATACAAAAACTTTTCTACGACACCTCGCATGTTGGGAATCAAATCGTACGACAACAGTTCAGCAAATGGCACCCACGCAGTCTCCGCAAGATAATCTTCGGCAACGCGCTGTGAGTCATCAAGCGCCGTCGGGTCCGACGTGGTACAGATGCGCGCAACAGCAACGACTTGCATATATGTTTCCTCCCCACTGGCATCTGCGCGCTTCATCTGCCACTGCCAGATCGCAAATGGTTCGCCTGGAGTAATTGAGAGCCCCACTTCCTCACGCACTTCACGTTGCAAATGCGCATCCACCTCTTCACCGAATTCCATACGCCCACCAGGCACCTCCCACTTCCCCGCCTGACTCGGATCATCAGCACTTTTGCGCACGAGTAGGACTGACCCATCATGAACAATAAATGCCTTCTGCGCGAAAAACTGTTTGGTTTGCATACACGTAATAAAAACGATGACCACTTTACTACTCTAGCCTACTCACTATACACATGATGGGCAACTACCGATACTCTTTTTCTTTCTTTGTTTCAGGAGGCCATCGCAGATTTGCCGGCCAACCAAAAACGCCGCGAGGCGTTGATACACATCCGGCAAATCGAGATAGAGACGCGCGAGTCCCGGAGGGCGAGCGACGTTGTACTCCTGAAACAAAGAAAGAAAAATGGAGCGGGATACGAGAATCGGACTCGCGTCTCTTGCTTGGGAAGCAAGCATACTACCATTGTACTAATCCCGCGGTGGCACGCTCAGATCTAGCGTACCAGAATATCTACACTGTTCTAGCGCCAATTAATGTACGAGTCAACCTCAACTGTTCCTTCCTTCTGAGAAGCGATTTCGTTGAGCGATGGGAATGCGATGAGAATGTGACGTGCACGAACTTCCTTCGCCTTTGTTGCAGCATTGGTGCGAATATCGGTCACTTGGATAATGTGCTGACCATACTGCGTCTGTACTGGCTTGCTGATCTCGCCCTTCTTGAGTGCAAATGCTGCAGCCTCAAATTCTGGAACCATCGCACCCTTACCGAACCAGTCGAGATCACCGCCATTGACCGCAGAGCCAGTATCATCACTCACCTCTTTGGCAACCACAGCAAAATCTTCTTTCTTTGTCGTTACACGCTCATGTACTGCTGTTGCTTCGTTGGTAACAGACGAAATATAGCTTGCGTCAGATGCGATCGCAGCACCAACCTTCTCCGCAAGCAACACGGGAGTCAAAATAATCTCTTGGAATCGTTCGCGATTGGTCCCAACCGATGCTAGATCGGCGTCTGTTGGCAACGGTACGCCACGAGACTCATACACTGCCCACGCAGAACCTGGCTCTACGGACACATTGTACTGTTGCGCCAACTGATTGAGCACTTCCATCTCACGGAATCGCTGCAATGCTGTCTCCACGTCCTGTGCGCGATTCACAGCCACAGGTGCCGCAGCGCCAGACTTGATATCCATCGCTCTGAATCCTTCGATCAAACCAATATATTCACGCAAGCGACCATAGGTCACCCACGAATCACCAACAGACGCCACAGGCAATCGCAACATCGTTGCAGGCTTGGTGATCACACTCGACTGCCAACCAGGTCCGTACACGCCGTAGAAGAAGAGAATCAACAACACAACAACAACTGCGCCAAGTGCGCTCCACAATCCACGACGCATGCTGCGCGTATCTACTGGAGTTCGAGGTGCAGGCTGCCCTGCGTCATCTGGTTCGTGTTCCATCACCTGCATTTCTCCTGCCTGACTCTCTACTGTGTTCTCGTTATCGCGTGTGTCTTCCATAGAATTTCATTACGATGGATTGAAGAAATACTCAACCCACTTTTGTATTGGATGTTTGTGCTCTGGAACCTGGTAGTTGAGTGAGCTGGTTGGCGCACTGAATACCACAACTTCCTCGCCTGGTTTCTTGAGATGCAACTTCTCCCGCGCTGTTTCTTCGACATACGCGTCGGTCTGCACATACGACAAGAGTTCGAGGAGTTGCACTTGCTCGCCCTTGAGGCGCGCTGCCTCAGCCTCCAATTGTGCAATCTCTTGTCGGCTCGCATATTCTCGCATATACGCGCGGCCAAAGGCAATAGCCAGCAAAACGAGCACAATGCACGCCAGAATCAAGAGCATCTTGGAGCGAAAGAACGACTGCGTCGGTCGTCGAGTTGAAGGTCCAGAAGGTTTCATGCGGCTAGTATACCATGACTATTCTCGTGCACGCAGCTTGCGCGGCTTGCTCACCGGTTCCTCACGTCGCGCCGCGCCAACCGCACCCAATCGATCAATAATTTGTTGTGCAACACGCTGGAGCTCCACTTCTGACATCTTTTCCAACTCCTGCTCGAGATCCACGGCCCCATGTCGCGGCATCATGCCGCGCAACGAGCGACCCATGATCTCACTGATCGTGTGATGCACTGCCTTGGGATCCTTCACTTGATCCATCGTGAGTACAACTGATCCATCACCACACGTCACGCGAATGGTTCCGTAATTGAAGAGAATCCGCATCGCACCTCGCACCACATGAGACACATCCGAAATACGCTCATACGCCGCCTCCGAGATTGTCCGCTGCGTGAATCCTTGCTGATGAATATCAATGACACGATGCGACGTAATAATGAGACAATCGCGCTGGCGCACGAACCACAATCTCGATGCATAGAACACGCCGAACGCAAGCGACGTACCAATAATAATCTTCCCAAAGAGTCCAAGCTTGAGCAGTGGAATAAGGAGGAAGAACGGCCCGAGCAAAAGCAACCCTATGCCGATGAGTACGCCAGCGTACGTCAGCGGATAGCGTCGCACCACGAGCACTATTTTCTCATGATCATTGAGTTGAATGTAGTTGTCGACGGCCATAAAGGTGAAAACCATATTGTACCACGCGCATGAGCACGTACTTCACAAGGGCGAGCATCAGCACCACAATCCACTCCATCGCTTCAAGCGGAACCGTCGAGAGAATTGGCTGCAAGAATGGAACATGAATGGACACGACAGTCGAAAGAACCGCACATACCATCGCGACTGTGAGCACACGATTGCGCCAGAATCCCATTGGCTTCGCCTGCTCCAATCGTCGCACTGCGAGAATATAGAACGCACTCGACAGTGAGACCGATGCGTACATCATGGTCTGCATGTACGGCACAGACAAATTCGTAGACTGAATACTCACATAGAACAGCAACAACAGCACATCCGCAAAAATGCTCACAAGGAAAATCATCGTCTTCATCGACACAGACAGAATAGGCGTGCGTCGCTTGCGTGGCGGACGATCCATCACCGACGGATCGCTCGGATCAAATGCAAGAGCAATCGCCGGGAACACATCTGTCATCAAATTAATCCAAATAATCTGCACTGCGGTCAGCGGCAACGGAAGGAAAAGGAACAAACTCCCCGCAATGAGCAACACCGCAGTAAACATGTTGCTCATGAGATACAGCACCACCTTGCGGATATTCTGGAATATTGACCGACCTTGCTCGATACCAGTGATAATGGTTTGCAGTGAATCATTGAGCAGTACAACATCAGCGACGTCCTTTGCTACAGGAACACCAGACCCCAGCGCAATACCAATGTCTGCCGCCTTGATCGCTGGCGCGTCATTCACGCCATCACCTGTCATCGCAACAACTTCACCAGCTTCTTGCAGCTCTTGCACAATGAGAATCTTGTGACGCGGTTCAACGCGTGCGAACACGCGACACGTCTGCACCAGTGCGTGACGTTCTTTCGCAGTGAACTCATCGAGCTCTGCGCCAGTACACACCATTCCATCGCCTGTAGGCAATCCAATTTTTTGTGCTATAGCACGTGCAGTTGCAACATGATCCCCTGTGATCATCACAGTCCGAACACCTGCGTGCTCAGCACGCGCAATGACTTCAGCAACACCTTCGCGCACAGGATCAGCAATACCAAATAGCCCGACAACGCGCGCGCTACGCACCAATGATTCTGTGAGTTCTGTTCCTGCAGGCACCTGGAGAAATGCACA
The DNA here is from genome assembly GCA_038065555.1 of Patescibacteria group bacterium. Lineage (GTDB taxonomy): Bacteria > Patescibacteriota > Patescibacteriia > Magasanikbacterales > JBBTQS01 > JBBTQS01. The sequence goes on along the minus strand of JBBTQS010000001.1, from coordinate 74,562 downwards.
GGCAAGTACTCGCAAGCCATCAGCCGCAAGCCGCGCAACAGCAGCGTGCAGCGCGCGATCTGATCGCGGGATCAATACTTCAGGAGCACCCTTCACACACAACAACTGTGTCTTGTCCGACGTGGTGTGCATAGTCGCCATTGTCCTGCGGCTCGTATCAAATGGCAACGTTGCGATACGTGTGAACCCAGAGAGAATCGTCTCCGGATCCATTCCAGACTCGACTGCATGACGCAACAGCGCAGTCTCTGTAGAATCGCCGCGATATGAATGATCAGCAGCGGTTGCACCTGGCAGACACACTGCCTCAGAACACAAAATAGTAATTACCTGCATCAGCTCACGCTGCGCCAACTGTTCATCCAACTCTTTGCCAGTGATCTCTGCACGCGTGCGAGCTTCTTCCACACGCATGCGCCCTTCGGTGATGGTTCCTGTTTTGTCCGCACACACCACACTCACCGATCCAAATGTCTCCGCAGCAATAAGACGTCGTGGCAGCGCACTCTGACGCAACATGCGCTCCATACCAATAGTGAGCAACACCGTCAGTGTCACAACCAACCCCTCCGGAATTGCCGCAACTCCCACAGCAATTGCGAGCAAAAAAATCTCATTCCACACACGTCCTTGTAACAATCCAACCACGAGAATCAAACCGGTCATCACCCCAACAAGAATCACAATCCAACGACCAAGCGCTGCGATCTGTTGTTGCAATGGTGTGAGTGGTTCGTCCGTCTTCGCCAACAAATGCGCAATGCTGCCCATTTGCGTCGCGACACCTGTTGCTACAACTACTGCCGTTGCTGTCCCTTGCACGACTGACGTTCCGCTCCACGCCATATTCTTGCGATCTCCTACTTGTGCCTCAGCCGCAACCACACGAGTGTGTTTGCCAACAGCTTCAGACTCGCCCGTGAGCACATGCTCATCAACAACGAGCCCATCACACACGAGAATGCGCGCATCAGCAGGAACCAGCTGTCCTTCAGCAAGATGCAAGATGTCCCCCGGAACCAGTTCGACTGCTGCAATCTCAAATGTTTTGCCCGCGCGCGTCACATGTGCGTAGAGCGGCACATACTCAGAGAGTTCGGTGAGTGACTTCTCTACTTTGTATTCCTGCGCATACCCGATCGCCGCATTAATGAGCGCAGTCAACAACACCACAATCGCATTTGTATATTCGTGTAGTGCAAATGCAACAGCACCAGCAATGGCGAGCAAATACAACAACGGACTCTTCCATTGTCTGAAGAAAATGCGGATGCGTCGGATGCGCGCGCGTTCCTGCTGCAAAGAATTGGGTCCCAACCGCGTCTGACGCTCCACAGCCTCGCGCGCTGTCATTCCAGAATGCAAAGAAGTGCGGAGTTCTTCCAGAACCCGCTTACCTGCGGTGTAATACGCCTGAGGAAAATGTTGAATGGCCATGCGCAGGACTTGTATTTTGACTGGCGGTAGTATAGCATATTTGTCGACAGCCATAGGCTCGTCGGGTCGGTAGCTCAGTGGTAGAGCAGTGGCCTTTTAAGCCAACGGTCGAGGGTTCAATCCCCTCCCGACCCACCATATATATAGTGGCAGCCCCATAATGCATAACGCCCCTGAATCGATTACCGATCGGGGGCGTTCTGTTTGTGTTGGCGCGAGACCTTCAGTCCAAGCCGCGCGTGTACGCTGCCATGAGCGCAGTCGCGGCCTCGGCAGTCGACTTGCTTTGCGCCAGCGTGAGCGCGTTTTGCAAGTAGCCGCTGACAGGATCCCTGAAGAACGAGCCGAAGCTCAGTCCCCAGCTCTTCATGGCGTATTGCAGCTCATCCATGTGTGGCTGCATCTCGACGATGCGCATGAAGTACGACCGCTGCTGGCGAACGATCTCGCCGACGTACTCGATCCCAGCCTGCTCCAGCACTACCAAGCATTCATCGCTCAGACGAAGCGCTGTGAGTGGCAAGAACAGCGCATCGAGTGTACCGCTGCGCATGGCGCTGATGAACGTTCCGAGATCCCCTTCAGCGATCCGCTTGTACGTTGCGCGAAGGATCTCTTGTGACTGCATCTCCGTAGCCACCGCTGCTTGAATCGACATGACGCTCTCCACCTCCTTATGAAGTACAGTTCGCTCACCAAGTTGGTTAGCGCACCGAGCCTACCAAATCCCACGCACATTGTCTATACGTGAACACCACCACCCTCCTCTTTTCATTTTTACCTCATTCTAGTAGGATCTGCCTGCGGTTACCCACCCCGCAGGAGGTGAAATCCATGAAGAAAGGCGTTGTTACTGGTATCTACATCTGCGCGGAACCTGGCGCACCGATGGAATCTGTCGAACAGGTCCGCGCAATCAGGAGCCGCGGCCTCGAAGCAGATCGGTACTGCACAGGCAAAGGCAGCTTCAACAAGAAGAAAGGCACAGGGCATCGACAAGTCACACTCATCAACACGCTATTCGTCGACAAGTCCCCGTTCACCCTCGAACAAACCCGCCGCAACATCGGCGTGTCAGGCCTCGAGCTGATGCTCCTCATCGGCAAGCGATTCACAGTCGACGGCGTCACACTCCTGGGTGTGAAGTACTGCGATCCATGTGATCGTCCGTCGAATCTGTGTGGCATCCCAGGATTTGCCGATGCATTCCACGATGTTGGCGGCCTCGTCGCCACCGTCATCAAAGGTGGCATCATCCGCGTCGGCTCCGTCGTGACTCCACCACCGCGCAAGCGAGCAACTCCTGCTCAATAGCGCCTCACAAGACAAGAGGGTCGCAATGCTCATTCCAGAATCCCACTTGACCGTCGTAAACGGTCAAGAATTCCGTGTCACGCGCTCCGACAATAGAACAACTATGCAGCAGGTGAATGTGCTTCTGAGTACGCTCCAGCTGCAATGGAACGTACGTCGGGAACTCGTTACGGAGGCGACGCTGTTTGAACGGAAGTCCGAGGTCTTCCCTTCGCGCATCGAAGTGTCTGTCCTGAGTAACGCACTCATGTTCCACCCGTCGCACCAACACGAGATGTCCGTACAGTGGCCACAAGACGAACGTGCGCACATCGCGTACGGCCGCATCGTGAAATTCGATGTGCTATCGAAACGATCGATACTCGTGGTTCGCTGCATGCTCGCAGAACTCGGCATCCACAGCTGGAATGCAGAGCCCTGCACCGAGCTGTTCCTGCAATTCGTCTCCCACAACCTGTGACGCGGCGCGTTCCTGCGCTGCACCAACCAACGAGAGACTCCTACACGAGTCTCTCGTTCACTTTTATATTGACGCACGCGCCACCGATTGATAGGCTCGAGATGAAGGAGGTGACACCATGTCACAAGCATTCGAAAAAGATGTTCTTGTCCGAGTGCACGCACTCGGCAACCTCCACCGTCCGTCGGTGAGCGATCGTCATCATGTTGTTCGCACCGCAGGAATCTTGGGCAAGATCATCTGCACTGCCAACAGCGATGGCTGGTGGCTTGTCCAACACCACAACTCCAGCGACGTGGGTCTGTACCATGAATCCGAGCTCACGCGCTGAGTCCCAGCGCGCGTCGACTTCCCGTATCCCGCCATGAATGCCAACGAGCATCTTGTGGCGGGATTCTCTTTTGTATTGACGCAAAAAGCACATATGCTACACTCTCGACGCCCAAATCAACAACGGGCAGGAGTTCATTCATGACAACATCTGATACTGCCTTCGAGTGCCAGTTCACGGTTCCGGAGAACGAAGCGGTGATCCTCGACTTCGATGGACTCTTCACAGACTGCGAAGCGCTCGACGAGGAAGGCAAACATCCGTATGTCGAGGCGTACGCAACGAGTCTGGCAGAACACATCGGCCAGCCTCGTGATTGGACGCGTGGCCTCATGGGTCAGATCGAAGCCGCCATCCGCGCCAATCCCGAGGAACACGGCATGCGATTCGAAGGACACATCGTTGCCCCGGGACTGGCAGACCCGTATCTGCGCTGCAGATCAATTGCAGAAGTGATCTTCACTCGAGCGAATCGATTCCACGACCCCGTGCGGCGCGCAGAAGTGCTCAACGAACTCTACGGTGCCAACTACCTGAAGTACGTACCACCACTGCGCCCCGGCGCCGAGGAGCTGATCTGCGAGATCAACGACCTGCGCGAGGACGGTCCGATCCACATCGTGACCAACTCGAGGACAGAACATGTCTCGGGGCGAATCTCAGAGGTCTCCGGATTCGTCAACGCAGACCTGGTCTGGGGACAAGCTGGCAAGTTCGAACTCGACATCGACGGCACGCAGTACCCGTGGGAATCCAACTTCCCCATCTCGATCCAAGTACCGGGGATGCATAGACGAGAGGTGTACCTGCGTCGAGGCAAGTACCGCAAGCTGGTGAGCCAGCTCATCAACAATCGCAAGACGCCGATCGAGCGCATCACCGTCGCCGGCGACATCTGGGAGCTGGACCTCGCGATGTGGCAACACCTGGGCGCTCGCGTGATCTGCCTCGAGACGGAGAACACACCACCCTACCTGCATCAGTGGCTGCCCACACGGCCCAACGCCCACATGGTCACGTCCATCGCCGAGCTGGTTCAGATCCTGAACACGCCCTGGTGAGTGGCTGCCCACGTGGCAACGCAAAGACCAGCACGAACACACTCGTGCTGGTCTTTCCTTTTTCCATTGACAAATCCACCGCACTTGCTAGCATGCACGCGCCAATCACGGCACACAAAGGAGCAACCGTGAACGAACGAAGCAACAAAAGACTCATAGTCTTCGACTGTGACAACTTCCTCACCAAGGGCTGGGAGGAAGGCGAGAAATTCATCGAGCGCTACCCGTCAGAGCTCGCAGCAGCAACAGGCATTCCAGAGCAAGTAGTTCAGGAACAGCTCAAACACGCAGCCGACCAAGTCAGGGCCAACTCGAACGCGTACGGCATGCGCGATCTGAGTGGTCGCACCGTCGCGCCGACGTTCATGGATGCATACGTGTACATGCGCGTGCTCGCTGGACTCACCCTCGACGCATGTGAAAGGCGCTACGGTTCGGAGCGAGAACGCGAAGAGATGCTGCACGCCGTACACAAGAAGTGCTACGATCCCAAGCCCATCTTCCGAGAAGGGGCCAAGGAACTCGTGCAAAAGTGGCGCGCGCATCCAGACGTCGGCCTGCACATAGTGACAGGCTCGGACACAAAGCCTGTAGAGGGAAAGATGCAAATCCTCCTAGGCCATGAGGTCGAACCTGGCTTTGTCGTAGGCAATGCTGGCAAGCACCTACTGACCATGCGCAGCGACACATGGTCCGCAGAAGAACAGGCCGCATTCGAACCCATGTGGGAGCAAACGCGTGTATCCTTCCCCTTCCCTGGAGCAGGATATGACGCGTACCCACAGCGCGGCTTCTACTACCGCGTTCTCATGGATCTGCAGTCCCGCTACAATACAGACCGCAGAGCCTACGTCGCAGGTGACAGTCTCCACTGCGACGGACTACTCCCCATGGAACTCGAGATGACGTACATTCATCTCGCAACTGAGTTCACCCCCGAATGGGAGAAGGATTTCGTCAGAGAATCGGGATGCGGACTCGTTGCACCCAATCTCGCAGGAGTGGACTGGTTCCTCGACGCCCTCGTCGAGATGTAACTCGCACGTGACTTCGAAGACCGGACGCAGCAGCACTGCTCGTCCGGTCATTGATTTTATTGACAGTTTTGCCGTTCTTCCTTATACTGCCCACATATTCTAAGTCCATCGCAATGCGCATTTCCCGCAAACGCCGCTACGCTCCCGTTGATACCGCACCGGTGTATCGATTCAATGACCACATTCGTGTACCTCGCGTACGCGTGATTGGGTTCAATGGCGAACATTTGGGCGACATCACACTCGAAGAGGCGGTATCACTCGCTCGCCGCGAAGGACACGATTTGGTAGAAATCAACCCAAAAAGCAACCCACCAATCTGCAAAATCGTTGATTACGGTCAGTTCAAGTACCAGAAGGACAAGGAAGAGCGTCTCAAGAAGCAAAAGCAGAAGGCAATCGAGGTCAAAGGTATTCGTATCAGTGCGCGCATCGGTGGCCACGATACTGCCATTCGTATTCAGCAATCCTTGCGATTCCTCAAGCGTGGCGACAAAGTGAAGATCGAAATGATCTTGCGCGGTCGTGAACAGGCCCACCGCGAGCTTGCCGAAGGTGTTATGCACGACTTCATCAAGACCTTGGGTGAATCTGCAGATCTCATCGTAGAACAAGAGGTCAAACGCCAAGGAAACAAGATTACTGCACTCGTTGCAGGCACCGTGAAGGCCAACGTAGTGGTAGAGGACAAAGACGACGATGAGGACGAGGATACAGGAACAGACGAAGAAGCGAACGAGAACCCTTAATTTACTGGGGTTTTCCCCTCTTGCGTGTTCTGCCCCATTCGGGTATAGTAGCGCAAGTTTTCAAGCAAATTGTATGCCCAAGCTCAAGACGGTCAAAGCATTCGCAAAGCGCCTGCGCGTGACCAAGAACAAGAAAATTATCCATCGCAGTGCGGGTCAGGACCACTTCAACTCCCGCGATACCGGCAATCAGACGCGTAAGAAGCGTCGCGATCATGGTATGAGCGAGACGAAGCGCAAGACCATCTTGCGCGCTCTTCCCTACCTTGCTGGCAAGGCACCGAAGCGCAAGCCTGCAACGGACGTAACCGCAAAATAGAAGAACTACTATGCCAAGAGTCAAACGCGGAACCGTACGCCAGACAAAGCGTGCCAAACTGCTCAAGCAAACCAAGGGCTTCAAGTGGGGTCGTAAGAAACTCACCAAGCAAGCAAAGACTGCTGTCCTCAAGGCCGGCATGCAGGCGTACATTGGTCGCAAGCTCAAGAAGCGCACCAATCGCGCGCTCTGGACAGTGCGCCTCAACGCAGCACTTCGCGAGCTCGGCACTACCTACAGCGTGTTCATCAACGCGCTCAAGAAGAAGGCTGTGAAGCTCGACCGCAAGGTCCTCTCTGAGATCGCTCGCACCAAGCCTGAGGTTTTCAAGAAGATCGTAGAATCCGTTAAGTAATCTCTACCTGCCCCGGCCTCGTGGTCGGGGTGGATTCTTTTTTGCCACACATTCTCACTCACTGAATTGACCAGTATGCGTATTGCAGTACTGACCTTCACCAATTACGAAAAGCTCGGCGCCAACGCTGATGCAAAAATCAGCGGCGAAATGTTGCGTGAAGCAGCACTGAGCCGCGGGCACAAATTCGAGATGATCTCTGCGATGGATTGTCAGCTCGAATTCATCAAGACTCCACGCCTCCTCTACAAGAACAAACCTCTTAGAGGATTTGATGCTATTATTGTTCGTCCGTCATTTCGTGGCACCGAGCTCGACTTGCACGTGAGCACCATTCACCAGTTCGAATTCCTCGGAATCCCAGTGCTCAACAATCACATCTCGGTGATGCGCTCGAAGAACAAGATTCGCACCATGCAAGTGCTCAAGCGATTCGGCATCCCAATGCCAAAGACATTGGTCATTCGCGCTTCCAAATATATTGAGGAAGTGATGAAGGTCGTCGGATCCTATCCTGTTGTGATCAAGGCATTTGGTGGCAACGAGGGAATTGGCGTGGCAATTGTTGAAAGCCGCCGCGGTTTGCGATCTATCGTCGACATGCTTGTCGAGTCTGAGAACTCATCCCCGCTCATCATCCAAGAATACGTGAAGGAGAGCAGCGGCAAGGATATTCGCATCTTCGTTGTTGGCGACAAGGTTGTGGCTGCAATGGAGCGCAACACCATCATTCGCGATGAATTCCGTTCCAACTTCTCACTCGGCGGAACGGTTCGTGAGGCCACACTCACTGCGAAGGAGAAGGCACTTGCAATCAAGGCCGCAAAGGCATGCGACCTCGACATTGCAGGCGTCGATCTCCTGCGCACCAAGTCTGGTCCGAAGATTCTCGAGGTCAACTCCAACCCTGGATTGCGTGGCATCACCCAAGCCACTGGCAAAGATATTGCAGGCGCGATCATCGATTACGCCGTAGCCTGTGCCAAAGCGCGCCGCAAACCAAAGGTCTAAAAAAACGACACAAAAAATGACAATGCCGATCCTCCTGGGTCGGCATTGTTGGTTCTGTAATTGTTGTGCGCGCGCGAAGTTGTGAACTACTCTGGCGCAAATCCGTTGTGAATCGCTGCGCCGTGGAGCTTGGAATCGCAGCCTGATGCCCACGCACCGAGCCACACACCGAGCGCTTGCTCATCTCGTGGCAACGAATCGCTCGAGACGACATCGAAGTCTGCGAAGAACACCTTGCCCCGAACCCGGAACCACTGTGTGACCGACTTGGTCTCCACACGGAATCCGAATCCCGATGTGTACAGTACGATTGGAACGTTGCGAATACCCTCCTCGTCGAGATGATCAAGAATTGTTTTCACCCCGCCGATGCGCGGCGCCACGATGTAGCGGAAGTCGGTGTGGTACTTCTCGTTACGCGCTTGAATGCGCGAAGGGCTAGGTCGACTGGAATCCGGATGGATTGTCAGTGATTTGCCCGGTGCAAAGAGCTTGCGCAGACCATCGCGCAGATCAGTTCGTCCTTCCCCTGCATTGTACCCATCCTTCGCTCGGCGCAAGAGAATCGCAGATCCCGCCAGATCGAAGAGCGGTCCCATGATGAGATACCGATTCCATCCAGCTTGCGTCGATAGCATGGCCAGCGGAATGTGCTCGAACATGAGCCGGTAGCAGAGCGGAAATTCGATCTCCGTTGGATGGTTCGCGAAGACGATAGCACGTCCACGCGGATCAAGACGTTGCAGCGATTTCTTCCCCGAGATGCGTACTTCCACAGGAAGAAATGCTCGCAGCGTCGCGTAGATGAGCCAATTCCAGAATCTCGGACCGCGTGGGAATGGCTCCCACAGATCCGAGTCCTTGCCGATGAGCCACCCAGTGGCTCGCTTGAGCCACGCGAAGAGCATAATCCCGATGCCGCAGATGCCGAATATCGCTCCCACGACGATGAGCCCGAAAATGAACCAGATCAATTGCAGATGTTGCATGAGCGTCCCCTCCTTGGGCCCCATCTCACCTGATTTGTGTGATTTTGTCAACCCCCGCTACCGAATAATGAAAGTGTATCCGTACGCGAGTATGCCGAATATTCCCGCAACAAAAAGCAGCTCGTCTGGAAAGCTATTCACGCGAAACCGCATGAACTTGGGGACAAGATGCAGCCGCCGCTTGTACGGGTAGAGATATTGCACGCCGGGGAAATTCAGTCCGTCGATGATCGGATGGCTAGCATAGCCAAGCGTTGCTGCCCAGGCGAGTTCGTACGGGAGTGCATATGCACGACAGAGCCACGCAGTGAGCCCTCCCACAATCGCAATTGCAAGGAGAGAATGCACGGGGCCACGATGATTCACAACACCACGCACAATCGTATTGTCGAACACGCGCGCACCGGCGATGCGGATCGAATGGATCTTCGCATGCTGCGCTTCGATATCTGGCAACAGCGCGAAGAACGCCGCCACACCCATGAGTACCGGACCGTAGTGCAGAATACTCTCTGTCGACGCAGGAATGAGCCACACCGTATTTGCACCTGCAACCACATGCGTTCGCCAATTCATATGACACGCAGTATACCAAAATTACAGTTATTCGTCGTAATATTGACAAAACTGATTTTTTGTGCTATGGTATGGCGTTGATTTGCCATGCATTTCGCATGGTACGAGTCAATCGATCCTTTCATGGGGTAGCCAATCCCCTACGCAAAGCCTGGAGGGCTACAATGAGAAATTCAACGAAGATGTGGGTGCTGCTCGTGGCAATCCTCTGGAGCAGCCTGGTCGGCTGCGGCAGAGAGGAGCAGGTGCTCGATCCTGCGCCACGGCGCGTGCCAGAGGTGCAGATCAAGCAGAACCCGATCGAGCTGCCGCCTACGGAGATCAAGTACGTCGGGCCGGTCGTGGACACGCAAGACCCGATCATCGACTGGAAGGCTCGCGCGCTCAGTGCCGAGAAGAAGCTCGAGGACTGGAAGTGCGAGGAGCCATCGCCCAACTTCGTCGACTACCGGGACAGCGAAATCGATGAGTGCATGAAGCACGAAATCGTCCCCCTCCCCGGCGACCTGACCACCGAAGATGAGGTCATCGCTGCGCTCCACCAGGCAGAGACTGCATGGCGGATGTGTCTTGCTCCGATCTCTGCGTATCGAGATTTCGCAGCAACGAACAACGCTGCCGAGGTCGCGAACCGTTTCCCCAAAGGAACGGCGTACGGCCTGGAGAAGACGTGGGCCAAGCGGATGGACGTGGCGAGGCACTACCTCAAGGTGGCTCACTCGTACGTCGTCCACGGACCGGAGGACCTCGTGGTGTTCCAACCGGCGTGCAGTCGATCGCATTCCATCTGTGGGTTGCAAAGTCGCGCGTCCTTGGCATCGGAGATCCTCTACCTGAGCGACATCGAGCACATCGCGCTGGAAGAGATCGCTTCTGGGCTCACAAAGGATGCCCTAGAGCAAAAGATCAAATCCGGCGTCAAGGAGCTCATGGAGTCATGGGAGGTCGCCATGGACGATGAGACCGACTTGAGCAAGACGGCGTTCGCGGAGCATCTGTGCGACGACCTCTCCACCGAGCTAGACACCGAGCAGATCGCGCTGCTCGGCTGTGATCTGGGGGAACCGGCAGAGGAAGGTACCGACGGTGGCGAAGCCAGCGACGGGACCAGCGACAAGGAGATGAAGTTCGCGCCGGAGAACGCGGACTGAACCAACGAGAGGGCGGCGACGGAACACACATCACGTGTGCACCGTCGACCGCCCTCTTCGCTTTTTTATTTCATTATTGAGACGCGCCCTTAGATCAACCGTTCGAGATCGAGTGTCTGCGTGAACTTGATCTGCGATACAAATTCAGGCATGTGCGACACGAGAATAATTGCACCCTGGAATTCTTCGATCGCTTTTGCAATGACAGGCAAATGACGGAAGTTGATGTGGTTGGTAGGCTCGTCGAGAATGAGCAAGCCTGGTTCTTGGAGTACGAATCGTGCGTAGCAGAGCAAACCCTTCTGTCCTTCGGAAAGTGTGCCCACGCGATTCTGGAGAAGCCACGATGGGAGGAGGAACTGCGCTGCGGTGCCGTAAATCAATTTCGGATCAGGCTCCCCTACGTTACCCAGTACTTTCACAAGTGACTCATACACTGTCTGATTGTAATCCAGTCCAGAAAAATCTTGACGATAGAATCCTACGCGCACTTCTGGATCAATCTGACATCCTTCGGCGTGGCCAGATGCGAGTGTGGTGAGGAGTGTGGATTTGCCGATACCATTTGGTCCGACAATCTGGAGACGATCGCGACGCCAGAGCTTGATATCTACTGGTCGCTGTTGTGGTGCACCGTTGACCATGATGCCGAGGCTCGTGATGGTCGCAATAGGCGCAGACCAAGACTGTGATGGAATCGTGAACTCACGCATCGTGCGGTCATCACGCTTCACATCAATCACATTCTCTTCGTCTTCTTCGATTTCTTCGCGGAGTTTGCTGGCGAGCTTGCGCATCTTACCTCCTTTGTTGGCAAAGAAGTTGACCTTGTCTTTGCGGTCTTGGATATTCTTGCGCAGCTGTGCGTTCTTATGTTCTTCGCGTTCGATCTGTGCAGCGATCTGCTCGGTTACATCGTTGTAGTTACCAACATACTGCTCGAGCTTCTGTGTGCGCACGTCGAGCTGCAACACGCCGTCTGTGAACGAGTTGAGGAATTCGGAGTCGTGCGAAATAACGAGTACCGTCTTGTCGTACAAGATGAGGAACATGGTGAGGTTGCCGATGCCCTCAGCGTCGAGGTTGTTGGTAGGCTCGTCCAGGAGGAGAATGTCTGGCTTCTGGATGAGTGCATACGCCAGGAGCACGCGCGCTTGCTGGCCACCAGAGAGCGCACGAATCACGCGATCTTGTGGAAGATCGAGATGCACTACATCCATCACCTCTTGCGCGAGCTTGGGCAGGTTGTACTTCTGTTCCTTGAACGCCGTTGCAAAGTATTCGAGAATCGTGAGATCGAGGAACTCTGGACGCATCACCTGTTCAGCCATGGCGAGACTTGCTCCCTGACGGACGTTCACCGCACCTTGCTGCGGTACATACTCGGTGTATGTCTCAGGATGCGCCGCGTGCATGAGCATTTTGAAAATCGTCGATTTGCCGGCGCCGTTCTGACCGATAACGGTGACTTTTGCATTTTCGCGCACCGAAGCATTCGCCTCTTCGAGAATGGGGCGATCTTCTGTATACGCGAAGTTCACGTTGTCGAACCGGATGATGACGTTGCCGTGGTTTTCTGTAGCCATAGTGTTGTGAACAAAGTGACACAAGAATAGCAGATCAGAACCTTGTTGACAATGGGCTCGAGACTGCTAGGATGCCTGTAGTCTCACATGGCGATTCGCCAAGGAGGTAGCGAGATGTTCCTCATCAAAACCGCAGATGAATTGTGGACTCTGGCCTCAACGATCAAAAGCTCCGTCCCCAAACTCATCAAGTACCTGAACGAACTCAATCCCAATCGCATCCAAACCGGGTGCGTAGTCCGACTCGCACTGTTTGCTCCAGGACCTGGGTATCCAAAAGTGCACGGCGGGCTCACCATCGTGAACATGCCGTTCGAAATGGCACCCAAGTGTGAGCAGTACAGCATCGAGAAACTCGAGCGCATGGTACGCCTCGATCACAACAGCAGTGCACAAAGTCGCGACCCAGATCGAGGACGCTTTGCCGGCGCAATCAGGCTCAAGGAGCTGTTGCACGGACTCGCAGTCTCTGGCTGGTGGGAAGAGTACGACGTACTCCACGCAGTCTGGATCGCGCTCAAGAACAATCTCATCACACACGAGCAAGCGGCGGCGTATCTACGCGAACTCGACAGTCCAACATTCGGCAGTGGCGCAGATGCGTACGAGCATCTCGCAGCACGACTCAACGACGAGATGCCACCGCCTGGATGGGTCTCGCGCTATTTCGCAGATCCTGCGAATCAAATGCCCAACGTCTGGAAAGGAGGCGCGTAGCAATACGCACGATGAAAACTCTCAACGACACACACTGAATAACTCAAGGTGTGTCGTTGTTTGTTACCTTGACATTTCTGGCGGATCGGTATATGCTAGTCCGTCCCCTGGTATGGGGTTCTACCGTCGCGCATGTTGCGCGATTTCGTTCATCACAATGGAGATCACAAATGCGAAAAAAGATGTTGATGGTCGTGAGTGTCCTCGCAGTGTTGCTCAGTAACACCGCGAGCGCCCAGACCACGATCCTGCACCCACACGATCGGGAGTTCGAACGGTTACTCGAGGGTGACCTCGAATCGATCGCGCTGCACTGGTCGCTGGGCGAGAAGCTCGGCAAGGAGGATGCTGCGGCGTACTGGGAGCAGAAGTTCGCGTACACCTGCCGCTACATCGTGCGCTGTAGCCAACGTCGCCTGAAGATGCCCACGTGGGTACACAACCCGCACAACAAGCGAGCTGACGAACCATCTGTCGAGGATGTGCGATCTGGTGCAGACGACACTGTCACCATGATTCGACTGCACATCGGCGCGCTCTTTGCGCTCCTCTACACACTCGAGCACACCGAACACTTCGACACAAAGAATGCTCGAGCTCGAGTGAAAGCTGGCGAAAAGCTCATCGAGTACGTGAGATCGAACGCGTGGTTCAGGGAGGACTTGAGCAAACTCGCTCCCGAGACTACACCTGGTTCGGTCCTGTACATACAGGCAGAACAGCTCGCGTGGATTGAGCACCGCTCAGGACTATCCACCGTCCACAACCGTCTCTTCGCGCTCACCTTCTACCAGATCCTCGTCGAAAACCGGCAGTACGCACGTGCCGCACTCATCGCATGCCGGTACAACCTCGGATCAGAAGCATTGCGCAACGTCGCAGACATGGTCCACGATGCAGAGGAGTCAGATGCGCCAGACCCCACAGAGCCACACTCATGGTCCGAGTGGAAGGTCCTGGCGATCCAGTCACTGGAAAAGGACCAAGCGTGCTCTGACGAACTCTGGCGAGACCGAGCTCCGATGATCACAAGGTACCAAAGACCTCGCTGATCACGAGCTTCGGCTCCCCAACAACAACGCCCCGGCGCAGACTTCTCAGAACGAGGAGCTGCGACCGGGGCATTGTGTTTTTATAGATAGTACTAGCGTGTGAAGTGTGCGATGGATTCGGCCCAGATGTCGCAGCCTTCGCGCCATTTCTTGAGGCACTCGAGCTCGACTTCGGTCCAGACACCTTCCTCGGCGATCCAGGCGTCCATTGCAGTGATGACCTCGCGCATGCACGTGGTGTAGTCTGTGCCCGTGAATGCGATCTTGCGCAGGCGATCGCAGACGCGATCGGTCATTTGCATGCCGAGACGTTCTGCTTCGAAATCTTTGAAGTAGTTGTGCGGGTTGCGAACCTGGCGGACCATTGGGTGGCCGAAGGAAATCGAGTGGCCGAGATGATCCGTGATCGCGCGAATCAAATAGCTTGCCCAGATATCATCGTAGCGGCCCATGTACGGACTGAGGAAATACGCAGGGATGATACTGCGATGGAGCGCGGTGTTCTGGGAGTTGAATGGCGACCATGTCCCAGACGCAAGCGCGAAATTCTCTGCACGATTGTACGCCGTGACCTCGATCGGACTTGTGAGTCGCTGCACTGCATCGATATCTGGATCATCGAGCCAGAATCCAGCAATTACAACTGGTGTTGTTGTAGCCTTTGACCACGTCGTTGGAATATCTGCGGTCGTGCGGTGAGCTGGAGAATAGCCGCGGTGATAGAAGTACGAGTTCTGACGGGCAGCAAGCGTGCTGCACACATTGAACCAACCAGACTCACTGCTCACCTGCTCAAGTTCGATCTGTTCTCCGAGTTGTGCGTAGTGAGAGAAGTAATTATCCTCGGCAATGAAGTTGTCGTCGTCGATCGTAATCACGATCTCGGCGCCGAGTTCATACGCGCGCAAGATGCCGATATTGCGGCGCTGGATCGAGTTCCACGTGAGATGATCGCGAAGTCGTGGAACTGCAGCGAGGTACTCCATCTGGCGATCGCAATCAAAGTACTCAACGGTGTAACTCGTCAGTGTCGCGAGCTCAGCACAAAATGTCGCAGCCTCCGGTGGTGTCTTGCGGTCGCCAATGACAATGACCGTGAAATCCGTAAGTCCAACAGCACGTGCTTGGGCGCAATACTCGCTGAGCAACTTCGGAACATTAATGGTCGTAGTAATGAGTGCGATCTTGCGGGTGATCATAGTGCGTTGATGTCAGTAATTCGAACATGCGCATGTGCAAGCACGCGACGCATTCCTTCTTCGATAGTAATTTTTGGTTTCCAGCCGAGCCACTGCATGACTACTGGATCGCACACACGATTGTGCACGCCGACTGGCTTGTCGAGCAGTTGCTGGATCTCTGCAGAGTAACCCTCGATGCGCGAGAGGAGCGCGATGAGCTGATTGAAGCTCGTGAGCACACCAGTGCCGATATTCACTCCACGACCATCATGCACGTGATCGAGAATGTAGAGCATGAAAGCAACGCAGTCATCAATGTGGATGAAGTCGCGGCCTTGCTCGCCTGTCCCCCACACGGTCATTGGATTCTCGCGGCGCGCAACACGCAGCGCAATAGCTGGAACTGGGTAGCTCGGGTCCTGATCTTCGCCGTAGCCGGAAAATGGTCGCACACATGCAACAGACATGCCGTACTGGCGCGCGGCGATGGTGGCGAGGTATTCGCCGGTGAGTTTGCTCCAACCGTATGTCATATCTGGCTGACCGAGCGTCGTACCATCAAATGTAATCATCGGCTCCTGGAGTCTGATGACATTTCCTTCGGCTTGGAGCTGTGTTGGATATGCAGCGCTCGAGCTCGCGTAAAGCAATCGGTCAATCTTGTCCTTGCGACGCGTTGCCCAGAGGAAGAAGATCGCGTCGATACCGAGATCTGTTGCCACACGCATCGGATCACCATCGATCAGCGCGCGACCACCAACAATAGATGCGAGATGGAACACATCGCCAAATGCTGGCAGCTCATCCACAACACCGCCGTCAACACGCGCATGCAAGTAAGACAAGAGATCAGCGCGAATGAACGTCACTGTCTGTTCCCCTACGCGATACTCAAGTCGTCCATCGGCATCAGACAACTTGTCACCACCGAGCCACTGATCTGGATGCTTGCCCGTGGAGAGGTTATCAATAATATAAATCGAATCGCCACGCTCCAAAAGCGCGCGAACGAGGTGTCGTCCTACAAATCCGCATCCACCGGTAACGAGTGCTGGCTTCTTGTCCATACATTATATTGATTTGCGCGGCGCGAAACGGATGCGCCACGCGGTCTTCACATACGCAAAATTCGCAAGGAACGTGTTCTGCGAAACACCTTCGGTACGCGCAGTCCAGTCACTAGGAATCTCCGTCACCGTGAATCCTGCGCGCAGCGGCTTGAGAATACATTCGAGAAGGAATGGGTGGCGCAACTCAGTCCAATGAAATCCCTGGAGGGCTTCACGGCGATAGAGACGGAACCCAAACGTGAGATCAGTCAGGCGTGCGCCGTAAAGTACAGCAACCATCTTCTGGAACACCCAGTTGAGCAGCCACTTCACAGGATTGTACCCACGGAACCCGCCGCGCTTGGACCAACGCGTTGTTGCGACAATATCGACGTTCCCCGTGCGCATGCGTGCGATGAGATGCTTCACGTGCGACGGATTGGTTTCGAGGTCTGATGCCATGAGGAGGAAATGCGTTCCTGTGGCCACTTCGAACGTGTCTTGGAGTGCACCGCCCAGATATGGTTTTTGCTGCTCCACAACGCGGATGTGCTTATACTCCTTCTGGAGATCACTGATCACGGCGCGACTCTCTGGTGTGGTGAACTTGGGCGAGACTGCAATGAGAATCTCGTGAATAGACGGAGCGTTTTCGGCAACAAGAATGCGGACGGTCTTGCGCAACGAGATCGTTTCATTCATTACCGGAACAATTACCGAAACAGCCAGCTTCTCCATATATTTGTGTGCCCGAATCGTACCAGAAGGTCTGGGACGGGTCAACGGATCATCGGTGGCGCGTAGTCCACAGTGTAAAGACGCAATTGTGAACCATGATATCCGCTGTCAGGTGCTGATCGCGTTGTCACTTCATTGAGGTAGCGCTCGATTTCTGGCACACCGAAGAATGTGCGGTAGCGATAGGTGCGCGCAATATCGAAGTCGAGGAAATGCGTGATCCCTGTGCGCTGCCAGAATGCGAGTAACTCACGATTGCGAATCGCGCGGAATGTGTCGTGACTCACGAGCCCATCGCTGTTGAGTACATAGCGCTGCGAAAGATAGCCGTAGATGCCACTGTTAAATGCAGCGATGCGTGCGTCGGCTGGCGTATGCTCACGCAACCAGTACGCAGTTGCGACCATGTCTCTGGCAGCGGGATGCTTGGGATAGATCTCGACAGCGGTGAGTATGAACAATGCAACGGCAATCACTCCGAGCATTGCAAGTGTGCGACGTGGTGCTGATTCCAAGAGACTTCGCAATCCTGCAACCATGAGAAATGTCATGAGTATCGCAGGCGCGATGAAGTACCAATCACGTGGTGTCCAACGTAGTGCACCGTGCACAAAGATGAGTAAGAGCGATGCTCCAGCGATCACCCACGCAACTTGCGCTGTATCTGTTGCAATTGCTGCACGCAGCTGTGAGAGATA
Source organism: Patescibacteria group bacterium (assembly GCA_038065555.1). Lineage (GTDB taxonomy): Bacteria > Patescibacteriota > Patescibacteriia > Magasanikbacterales > JBBTQS01 > JBBTQS01. The sequence continues at coordinate 56,751 of JBBTQS010000001.1, read as the reverse complement.
CGCACGACGCAGAGTCACACGCACCGCAACAACGAGCGCTGTGGCGATAGTAAGGGCTGCGACACCTGTCTGTTCGATCGCCATCTTGAGCGCCAACAAGAACTGATATGTGGACCAGAGAATGAGTGTCCCCACGTCACGCGGCTTGTAGAAGAAGAGTTCGCGATTGGTGTGTGTCAGCGCAAGACCACTCTCCTGCACAGGTGTTCCAACAGCTGACCAGCTCCAGAGTACCCACGGAAGGACAACTGCAATTGCTGGAAGCGCGAGTGCGAGCGCGGTACGCATGAATTCCGTTCGGTTGCGCCACAGATACCATGTCGAGAGCAAAAACGGATAGAGACCGTAATCAGTACGCGCAAGAATCATGAGGCCACCAAGTACGCCCCAGATAATGAGTCGGCGAAGCGGCCAGCGACCAGCACCATAAAAAATCGGGAATGCTGCAAGAGTGACAGCGAGCAATCCCGCAAGACTCGTCTCGAGTCCATTCACCGCCCAACCAATTTGCACCGGACTCAGCGCTACGAGAGCGAGCACAGCAATTCGCGGCGCGGGATGCGCAAATACCTTGCGCGCAATGGCATACACCAACACAAGCGTAGCTGTATCGAGAATCGCGCTGAGAATGAGTGCTGCATGTACTGGCGCCATTTCACCAAGCCCGCCAAAGATTGCCATACTGCCCGCGACGATAAGCATCCAGAGCGGATGGTATCCGTTGGTCAGATGTTCGCCATCAAATGTCGACCCAACGCCAGTCGCAACATGCTGACTGATTTTGAAATAATAGAACGAATCGTCAGGAACAAACCACACCGCAAGCGCTGTAACAGGCAAACAAGCGATGATCAGACGAATGGCAAACGCGATGCCAATGAGCGCAAGTGCAATGCGATCCAAACGAGTGGACCCAAAAAGCGATTTCAGATGGTGGTACATAGGTTTTGGGTAGTATGCCGCGAAAAAGATGCTTTTTGCAAGAACGGGTCGGTCCACGGTAGGATAGGTGCATATGAAACACGTGTGGCTTGCGCCCAAGTTCGACGAATCACCAGAATTATTCTTGGTGCAATCAGCACGCGGCAATGCGGCGCAGGCACATGAGAATACACTCTTCACTCAGGCGCTTCCTAGTGATTACAGCTATACAGGGTTCACGCTTGTAGAGAATTACGAGGACGCTGACATTGTGCTCGTACCACAACCTATCAGACGCGTGACGCCTGCAATCCGCGCGTATCTGGATGTACAGGTTGCTGCAGCGCGCGCTGCTGGCAAGCCTGTGGTGGTATTTACGCGTGGCGACCTCTCACACGATGTTTTTGTACCAGACGTCGTACTGTGCAAAGGATCACAGTACGGATACTTGCGCCAACCAAATGAAATCATCGTGCCGCCTCTGGTCGAAGACCTCGGCGAGCAATTCGGCGTACACCTGCGTGAGAAATCCGATACACCTGTCGTTAGCTTTTGCGGATGGGCGGGATTTGCTTCACACAGTGCTTACGTGAAATATCAGATAAAGAACCTCCTTCTTTCGCTGCGAAAATTGATAACACGCGATGCGCATTTGGAAGTACACCGCAAAGGAATCTATTTCCGTTGTGCAGCAATGCGTGCACTTGCAAATTCACCACATGTTCGTACGAATTTCATCATTCGCCAGACGTTCTCAGCGAGTAAGAAAACGATTTCAATGGATCCTGTTGTAGCGCGCAAAGAATATGTTGATTCTATGATCAACAGCGACTTCGTGCTCGCACCCAAGGGTGACGGCAATTTCTCAGTTCGATTCTACGAAGCATTGGCGCTCGGGCGCGTGCCGATTCTCATTGATACGGACTGTGTATTGCCACGCGAAGACGTGATCGACTACGAATCAGTCATCTTGCGCGTGCCCTATACAGAGCTGCACACACTCCCCGACCGCGTTGCCAATTACTACGCAAGTCACACACCCGAATCGTGGCGTGCACGACAAGAACGCGCTCGCGAGCTCTTCCGCACGCAGCTGCGCTACGATCGATTTATGAGCGCTCTTTTCGAATCGCTAGGAGCACACTCGGAACAACCAGAGAAATAAATCGTGTTGCAATCGTTGCCCATACCGCGCCCATGAGTCCGTAGTTGGCAATGAGCGTCACCGTGAGCACGATCTGGATAATATTCATGAAAATCGCGTGCTGGTATAGCTCGCGCGTTGCGCTATGCGCCTGTAGCGCAGCCAGTGGCATTGATCCAAGCACTGTGATAATCGTTGCCGCGAGCAACTGCGAATACGGCACAGACTCCATATACTTCGGGAACAACCACGTGAAGATATACGGTGCAGCAACGACATAGAGTGCCGTGAGCACAAGTATTACAACACCGAATCGCAACAGTTTTGCGGTGAGCGTTTGCTGAATCGAATCGAGACTGCGGGTCGCGAACTTGGGCAATGCGATGCGAGCCGCACCCTTGAGTACCGCACGCACTTGATCTGGAATCGCGATAGCAAATGCGTACACTGCCATTCCAGCTGCTCCCACATAATGGAATACGAGAATGCGATCGATTTGACTCGTGATTGTCTGCAAGAGATTGATCGCGCTCAAATGCAGACTGTACGAAACAATTTTGTCTTCGTCAGCTGTGGCTTTGTGCGCGCTGATGCTGCGCGATGCCATGAGATACGCAATCATATTTGTCACTGCACTCACTACAAAGTACGTGGTAACCAGCGCATACTCAGAGTGCGTGAGGAACATGCACATGAGAATCGCAAGTGCTGTCGTGCTATTGACCGCCACCCAATAGAGCGCATACGTACGGAAGTCAGATTTGCCCGACCAGTACGCACTGTAGAGTCCGCCACCATTGATAAATGGCGCGCACAATCCAATCACGCCGACGCCATACGCCAACAATATATTGTCTTGCAGCAGGTAATACACCACGCCAGCAGCAGCCACGAGCATAAGTGGAATACTCCAGCGAATGTTCTGTCGAAATGCAATGCGCAACGCGCGCTCTTTGCCCTGTGCAACTAGTTGTGTCACTGGGATGCTCAGACCTGTGAGAGATACGGCGCTGATAATTGCCGCAATCGAGAGAAAGAATTTGTAGTGACCGTACACTTCTTGTGGAAGGAAATACGCAAATGCAATCGACAACAGAAATGACGTAACTGCAGCAACGCCTTGCGCTGCGGCGAGCCAAAACCCACTCTTCGTGAGCGAGACCATATCTGTTTTGAAATAGATCTCCGTGCGTCGCAGCAACCGGTACGCCCATTGTCGAAGACCTTGCATCATACGGTTGATTTCTTGCGTGCAAGTGCGTAGAGACTGATACGCAATTCACCGCGCATCGCCAAATACGCCATGAGCACAAGCGCAGGGATTGTGAACAATACGTAATCCTTTGTCTTCGCAAGGATGAAGAGCGCGCTGACACTGCGCGCAGGACGCACAGATGTCGCACCAGCAGACTGCGGTGCAGCTGCTCCGGTAGTGGACGACGCCATCGTACGCCGCTTCAACTTGTTCACTAACCCAAAGCTCAGATATCCGCGCGTCCAAAAATGAAATTTCGTCACCACATACGTGAGTGACGCTGCAAAACAACGAAACCGCACCACTTCAAATCCATGTTGTTCTAATAGATTACGCATTGCCGCTCGATTCCAACGCGTGAGATGGCGCGGAGGCAAATCTGCTGGCATCAAAAGACGCGAACCACGACGATATGGCACGCTAATTGCCACATATCCGCCATCAGCAAGCGCGCTGTGGATCGACTGCATGAGCGCCGACGGAGATTCTACATGCTCGAGCACTTCAAACAATGTAATCGCGTTGAATTGTTTGTCAGGAAATTGCTCACGCAACTGCTCGAGGGACGCCACATGCACATGCTCGAGCCCGAATTGCTCTCGTGCAACCGCAATAGCGTCGCGATCGAAATCAATCCCCCAAACTTCATATCCCTTTTGCTTTGCTGCTGAGAGAAAATTACCCGTTCCCATGCCCACATCAAGCACACGACCACCTGGCGCTGGATTCTCGTCCAGAAATGCGCGATGCGTATGCACAGGTCTGCGCAGTGGCGCAGCGTTGCGATCACTGTAGCGTTCGTCCTTCTCATACCACGCGGCTCCAGGATTGGTCATCGGATTCCAGAATTGACCAGAACACTGTGCACATTCCCACAACGAAAATTCACGATATGTCTCTCGTTGTGTACACGCAGTCTCACGCAAACAAACGCCACACTGCATAGTTATTTCTTTGCTTCGACAAGATACCCGAGCGGGTAATGCTCTGGTCGATATCCTTTGCCAGAGCTTCGCGCAAGCGCAGCGAAGATCCGATCACACATTTGAGCACACCATGCACCAATCGGTTCTATGACCGCGGCCAACGGACGTGGATACAATCTCGAAATCAGGAGATGGCGCACCGTGAACACGCCTCCGCCAATAACCTGCACCTTCACACTCTTGAATCCGCCGCGCGCAAAGAGATGCACGAGCGCATCAGAAGTAAATCGATGAAAATCTTTTGGACTTGGGTGAATGGGAAACAAAAATGGCACGACAGCGTACGCCACACTCCCCGTCTTGAGCACGCGATGCGTCTCGCGCACGAGTTGCTGCGCTTCGAGCACATGCTCGAGTACATTCATGAGTATTGCGCCGTCATACTCCTCGTCCTTGAATGGAAGTGGAGCCTCAAGATCAGCGAGTACGTCTGGAGCAGTCTTGGTGTTGAGATTCACTGTTTCTACGGTGAATGTTCCTGCAAAAAGCGCGTGATACGGATCACCGCGTTCACCGCCCAAATCAACCACTCGACCTGTCAGCGGGAGGCCACGCAACGCGTCATGTGTTTTGGTTCGAAAAATACTTGGCATAGTCGATTCGTCTGTAACCCTTGCGTTTTTTTACATCCGTGGCTATCATACCCATCAGATCAATAAAAGTACAGCATGTCAGAGCAAAACGAGCGATTTACCCCTGGAACAGCACCGCGATCGATTCTCATTACTGGCGGTGCGGGATTCATTGGCAGCAACACGTTGCGCTATCTGTGGAATCGATTCCCAGAAGCGCATTTTCACGTGCTCGATCTCCTCACCTATGCAGGAGACATCAAGAATATTGATGACGAGTTCCACCAGTCTTCTCGATTTACATTTTGGTACGGCGATGTGCGCAACGAGCGCCTCGTCGATACATTGGTTGCGCAGTCCGAAGTAATCATTCACTTCGCCGCAGAAACACACGTTGCACGCTCCATCTACGGTGACGCGGAATTCTTCGAGACAGATGTCATGGGTACGCGCGCTATCGCCAATGCGGTATTGCGCCATCGCAAGACGATTCGCCGCTTCATCCACATCTCAACTTCCGAAGTATACGGAACAGCGCGCTACGAACCGATGGATGAAGTCCATCCTCTCGAGCCACAATCGCCATACGCTGCAGCGAAGGCAGGAGCTGACCGTCTCGTCTACTCCTATATTGCAACGTACCAAATCCCAGCAGTGATTGTACGTCCATTCAACGTGTTCGGTCCGAACCAACATCTCGAGAAGTTGATTCCACGTTTTGCAACAAGCGCACTTCTGGAAGAACCAATGACGGTGCATGGTCGCGGTGAATCCATGCGCGACTTCACGTATGCAACGGATCTCGCACGCGCACTTGAGCTCATCATTCTTGCACCTGATGACAAGGTCAACGGCGAAGTGTTCAACGTCGCAAGTGGTCGAGCAATTTCTGTGCTCGAAATCGCGAATCTCATCACATCGATGTTGCGCAAGAATGCGAGCGAACTCCAGTTCACATCACACACGATCAACATCGGCGATCGCCCAGGACAAGTATTCAAGCACATCGGTAATGCTGCAAAGATCACCGAACGCCTCGGCTGGCAGCCAGAGCACTCATTCGAAGAAAATCTCGAGCGCACCATCGCGTGGTATGTACAAAATCGCCCATGGTGGGAGCGCAAAGTCTGGATGCGTCATGTACCGATCATGACAGCTGAGGGCAAAGTCGAGCTTCATTAATTTCACTCGCGCGCGTATGTCAGCGTCGATTGTTACCGGTGCACACGGATTCATTGGCGCCAATCTTGTGCGCGCGTTATTGGCTGTGGGCGACACAGTCCACGCGATCGTGCGACCAGACTCAGCAAATGCAGCGCGCAACACAGAACTCGACGGCCGCGTGACATTCCACACATGCGATATCACGGATGCTGCGCGCTTGCGCGAGATCATTACGTCTGTTGCACCCGAGCGCGTCTTCCATCTCGCCCACTACGGCGGCAATCGCGGACAAAACGACGAGACGCAGATCCGTCACGTGATTATTGATGGAACTGCTGCGCTCTACGAAGCGTGCCGTGGGGTCGAGAGTATTCGCGCGATCATCCACACTGGCAGCTCATCAGAATACGGAGTCAAATCCGCGCCAATGCGCGAGGACATGGTGCTCGAGCCACACACCGCATACGGCGTTGCAAAGGCGTGGGCCACACTGCACGGCCAGCGACTTGCTCGCGAAGCACAGATGCCGATTGTGACGGTGCGACCCTTCTCTGTTTACGGCGCGTACGAAGCGCCAACACGTCTTGTTCCTGCAGCAGTGCGTGCAGCGATGCAAGGCACAGAGTTGCCGATTTCAGACCCGACTACTCCACGCGATTTCATTCATGTGGACGATGTTATTGATGCAATGCTCTTCGCGAGCACACACGTACACGCCGGAGCGATTTTCAATCTCGGCTCTGGAGTACAAATTCCTATTAGCGAAATGGTGGACACCATTGCGCGCGTAAGTGGCAAAGAGATCAAGACAGCTGTGGGTGCAATTGCAGCACGCAATGCCGATGTTCCATTCTGGCAAGCAGACATGACACACACGCGCGAAGTCCTCGGGTGGTCGCCCAAGATCACACTCGAAGCTGGTATTACACGAACACTTTCCTGGTTTTATGAACACCCCACTTTCCTCTAACGAAATCATGCAGTTGCAAGAGACTGCTCGCACGATTCGCGCGCGCATCCTGACGGTTGCAAGTCAGAGCGGTTGCTGCCACATTGGATCGTCGCTCTCTCCAGTTGACCTTCTCGTTGCACTGTACTTCCGCGTCATGCGCATTGATCCGACGCAACCTCAGAATCCACAACGCGATCGCTGTATTCTGAGCAAAGGACACGGCGCACTTGGACTCTATGCAACACTTGAGACACGCGGATTCTTCCCTGCGTCACATCTCGACGTGTACGGAAAGGACAACACCGTACTTGCGGTGCATCCTGTGCACGGTTCTGCGCCAGGAATTGAAGCAACTTCTGGAGCACTTGGACACGGACTGCCGATGGGACTCGGACTTGCACTCGCTGCACGACACGACAGCGCGCCATGGCGAACGTTCGTCGTCTTGAGCGACGGCGAATGCGACGAAGGATCAACCTGGGAAGCAGCAATGCTTGCAGGACATTTGCGTGCAAACAATCTCATCGCACTCGTGGATTACAACAAGAGTCAGGGATTTGGCATGACCAAGGACGTCATTGATCTCGAACCCTTCACAACCAAGTGGGAATCGATGGGTTGGGAAGTCCGCGAAGTGAATGGCCACGACTTCACCGAAATCGTGACAGCACTCGAGTCTCCCAGACTCACTGACAAGCCGCTCGTCCTCATCGCACACACGGTGAAGGGCAAAGGCGTCTCCTACATGGAGAACACCGTAGACTGGCATTACAAAAATCTCAAGCCCGAGGATCTTGCCGCGGCTGTAGCTGAACTTGGTTAATATGCGCCCAACATTTGTCCGCACGCTCACACAACTTGCTGCCGAAGATCCCAACGTCTTTTTGTTGACTGGCGACTTGGGCTACTCTGTGTTCGAGGATTTCATGAAGCAATTTCCACGCCAGTATCTCAATGTTGGTGTCGCCGAGCAGAATCTCATGGGCGTTGCAGCGGGACTTGCGCTCGCTGGCAAGAAGGTTTTTGCCTACTCGATCGCGACATTTGCGACCATGCGCTGCTACGAACAAATCCGCAACGATATTGCGTACCAAGATTTGCCAGTCTTCATTATTGGATCTGGAAGCACGTTCAGCTACAGCACATTTGGCTGTACACACTTCCCTCTGGAAGACCTAGGAATCATGCGCATTTTGCCCAATATGGCAGTGCTCTCGCCTGGCGATCCACACGAAGTAGCTGCGCTCACCCGCGCCATGTACACCAGAGGCAAGCCAGCATACATGCGCATTGCAAAGCGCGGTGAACCTGTGGTGCACGCAGCTGATGTTCCTGTGACACTGGGCCGCGCACTCCCAGTTCGCGATGGCAAAGACGCGACGATTCTGGTAACAGGTCGCCAATTGCCCAATGCTATTGCGGCTGCAGATTCGCTTGCTGCCGAAGGTATTCACTGCCGCGTTGTGAGCATGCACACCTGGAAGCCGCTCGACACAGACGCAGTCATCAGTGCCGCTCGCGAAACTGGCGGCATCGTGACAGTGGAAGAGCATCTTACGCACGGTGGATTTGGTAGCGCGGTACTTGAAGCACTTGCTGACGCTGGCGTGTCTCCCGCAGCATTCACACGCATCGCAATCACCGACGAATTCCCGAAAGGTGTCGGAATGCAAGACCATTTCCTCGAGCGATATCGTCTCACTGCTACAGGCATTGCCGACGCAGTGAAGTCGTTGCGCTAATTTCAATCTATGCCCAAATCCGTTGTCATCATCGTGAACGAACTCCTGCGCGGCGGAGCACAGCGCATCATTCTCGACATTGCGGCGCGTCTGGACAAGTCCAAATTCTCGCTCCACGTTGTATTCCTCAAATCTGAGCGCATCTTCCCACCTGAAACCAAAACCGTTCTGGATGAAATTCTCCAGACTGGCGCTCGAGTGACATCCATCGGCGGCGAACAGCGATTCACGCGCAATGAGTTCAAGAGACTCGTTGCATTCTTGCGTCGCGAAAAACCAGCAATCGTACACACATATCTCCCCTACGCTGGAACGGTAGGTCGCGTTGCCGCGCGCATCGCTGGAATTCGACACACCATCAGCACGCAGTGCAACTTGCCCGTTGCATACACCAAGCGTGTGTACTGGCTCGATCGTCTCACGCTGCCGCTGGCACAGGCATGGACTGGTGCAACCGAAGGAATCGAACAACATTACGGCGGATCGTCAGCACCATTTACTCGCGAAGAATGGGACAAAGGCCGCCGACATTTCACCATTGTTGCAGGCGTTGACGTTGCGAAGATCGCAGCGGTTCATGCAGACACTAACCGCACGAAGAAGCGCGAAGAGCTCGGCATTCCGACAGATGTACCACTAGTCCTCATGACCGCGCGACTTATTTCGTGGAAGGGGCATGATGAACTCATTGCAGCGATGGCGCAGGTTCCGCGCGCGCATCTCATGCTCGCTGGCTGGGGGCCGCTCGAATCACAGTTGCGCGAACAAGCCAAGACACTCGGAATCGCAGATCGCATTCACTTCCTCGGCGCACGCACCGACGTGTACGAATTGCTCGCTGCAAGCGACGTCTACGTACAGACATTCTCACGAGATGCGAAGGGCAACCAATGGATCGGTCCCAACACGAGCGTGATCGAAGCCGCAGCTGCAGGCGTTCCTATTGTGGCGACTCGTGTGCCCCTTATTGAGTCACTCATCGAGCACGAGAAGACAGGATTACTCGCAAACGAGAACGACCCTGCTGACCTTGCTGCACAAATCTCCCGAATGGTAGAATCCTCCCAAGACGCGACGCGCATGAGCGCCGCAGCTCGCATCCGCGCAACTGAGCGTTATTCGCTCGACCGCATGATGGAACAGACCGAAGGTCTCTACACCGCATTACTTTCTCTCAACTAACTGTATGGCAGAACAAACACCTTTCACCCCTGGCACAGACTGGGTCTGGTACTCACGCGCTGTGTACGGCGAGCGCGAAATCGCCGCTGTCAACGAATCACTGCGATCAGACTGGCTCGTTCCTGGAGAATACAGCCGCAAATTCGAGGCTGCAGTTGCTGCTAAATTTGGACAAGAAACAGGACTTTTCGTGAACTCGGGATCATCGGCTAACTTGATCGCTGCACACGTGTTCAACTTCCCACCAGGGGGCGAAGTGATCACGCCCGCATGTACATTTTCGACTACAGTGAACCCCCTGTTGCAGCTCGGACTTGTTCCTGTTTTTGTCGATGTTGAACTCGACACATTCAACGTAGATATCGATGCAGTCGAAGCAGCAATTACGGACAAGACGGTTGCACTCTTCATTCCACATCTTGTTGGTAACCTCAACGACATGCGCCGACTGCGCGCAATCGCAGATCGTCACAACTTGCGTCTCATCGAAGATTCGTGCGACACCATTGGTGGCACGATCAATGGTGAGCCAACAGGAATGTACGCAGATGCTAGCACCACGAGCTTCTACGCATCACACATCATCACGGCAGCAGGTGGCGGTGGCATGGTTATGTTCAAGGACAAGAAGTTAGCAGAAGAAGGCAAAGTGTTGCGTGACTGGGGCCGCGCGCTTCCAGAGCACTTCGACGAAGATCCAGACAAGCGATTTGCCTACACACTCAACGAGAAGCCACACGACGGCAAATTCATGTTCACCAAACTCGGATTCAACCTCAAGCCAATCGACTTACAGGCAGCATTTGGACTGGTGCAGCTCGAACGACTCGAGGAGTTCTACGTCACACGCAAGCACAACTACACCACGTTGCAGACATTCCTGAACCAGTATCCAGAGCACTTCATGCCTGCGCGTGAATTACCAGGTGCAGATGTACGCTGGCTCGCCTTCCCTGTTCTCATTCGCAAGGAATCGTCGATCGACCGATCCACATTCATGCGCTTCCTAGAATCACGCAAGATTCAGACTCGAGTACTGTTCTCCGGTAACATCTTGCGACATCCTGCGTATCAGAATATTCCGCACCGCGTGCACGGAACACTTGATAATGCCGACACGATCCTCACACAGGCGATGCTCATCGGCTGCCACCACGGTATGACCGACGCACATCTCACCTACTTGATGGATACGATCGCAGAATTCATGAAATCTCATACCGCATGAACCACCGCATACGTGTAGGACTTGTCACCAGTTGCATCGACAACCGTCCTGCACGTGGAACAGCACTCGTAGCACGACGATTCCTAGAGCGGCTCGACCGCGGCTCGAGTGCTTTTGATTTCACACTCATCCACCACGAAAAGACGTCTGATCCTCTGTACACACAGTGGCCTGAAATGCGATTTCCTCAGACCAAATGGCCTGTAGGGAGAACCATGATCAATGAGAGCCTCTTCTGGATCCATGAGTGGATGCGAGGCAATCGATTCGACATTGTGCATTATCTCCAACCTCGTGTGTGGCCCTCCTATCTCCTCACCAACAGTCGCAAGATTGTCGTAACGCCACACGAAGCAGGCATCATGAAGAGCTTGCACGCCATTGGCGCAGGTGAGAGAGCGTTTCAGATTACTAATCGATGGATGCACGGTCGCATGGACGCACTCCTTGCAGTCTCAGCGTATGGCAAGCGAGAAATCGCAAGCACCTATCACATCCCAGAATCACGCATCCACGTGATCCCAAACGGCGTGGATCCGCAGTATCGTCCGCTCACCGATCGCGCGGCAGCCATCGCAACACTCCAACACGAATACGCTTTGCCATCAGCGTATCTGTTGTGTGTCAGCCGACTCGATCCACACAAGAATATACTCCGACTGCTCGAGGCATACGCAACCTTGCGCACACAGCACAATGTACAACTCCCCCTTGTTCTTGTCGGTGGAGACCATCTCCCTGAGTATAGTCAACAAGTAACGAAATGCATCGAGCAACTCCACCTCACTTCACACGTCATTCGTGCACCATTTATCAAGGATGAGCATATGCCACTTGTGTATGGGTGCGCGGAATTGCTGGTCTTCCCATCTCTGCACGAAGGATTTGGGTTGCCGATCTTGGAGGCATTTGCCTGTCACACACCAGTGGTAGCATCAGCAATTCCCGCATTCCATGAAGTGGCGGATGATGCAGCGCTCTTCGTTGACCCAACATCGACACAGAGCATTATTGATGGCATACTCTCCTCTCTTCACGATGATGCTCCACGCGCGTCTCGCGTCCAACGTGGCGCTGCGCGTGCGAAGGACTACTCGTGGGACAATGCAGCAGACACCATCTTCGCACTCTACCATTCCCTTCTCGCCTGAATATGCGACTCCTCCTCATCACCCAAAAACTCGACCAAGACGACGATATTCTCGGATTCATGCACGGCTGGGTCACGACACTTGCATCACAGGTGGAGCATGTGACCGTGATTTGTCTCTACAAAGGATCGGTAGACGTACCTGCAAACGTGACAGTTTACTCGCTGGGCAAGGAAGAGCGTCGATCGCGCGTCCAATACTTGCGACGATTCTTCGGCGCGCTGTGGCGTGCTCGCGGAACCTACGACACAGTGCTCGTGCACATGAATGTAGAATATATTTTGCTCGCAGGATGGCTGTGGCGCCTCACAGGCAAGCGCGTCTTCCTCTGGTACAACCACGCCATGGGCGGCAAGCGGCTGCGTATTGCGTCATGGTTCACGCACCACGTCTTCCACACTTCACCTCACGCATATAGCGCACGATTCACGCGTGCGGTACGCATGCCTGTTGGCGTGGATACACATCTCTTCCACCCAGACCCAACAACGGCAGTTGATCCGAGTTCCATTCTTTGCATCGGCCGCATCGCGCCGATCAAACAACTCGAGATTCTCGTCGAAGCTATTTCGATACTCAAAGATCGCGATATCAAATGCACGCTCGACATCTACGGCAGCGCCCAGGTGCAAGACATTGCGTACTACCGCCATCTGCGCGAGCAAGCCAAGCCATTGGAGAACGCCGGATACGTGAAATTCAATGGATCAGTTGCTAATCGCCTCACACCGCCACTCTTCCAGAGCCATGCGATTGTTGCGAATATGAGTCCAGACGGGCTCTACGACAAAACAATCATCGAAGGAATCGCCAGTGGCTGCATGGTACTGGTTGCCAACACGGCAATGCGCGACATTCTCCCCCCAGTCTCACTCTTCAAGAAGGGTGATGCGCAAGACATGGCAAACAAGCTCGAACAAATCCTCTCCCTCTCCACCGAAGCACGCAAGCGTCACACAACACAAACACGCGCAACAATAGAGGCAACCGAAAGTCTCGATTGCCTCCTGCGCAAATTGCTCGACGCTATGTCGCCAAAGAAAAAATAATTACTTGTGGTTCGCTGCGTCTAACGTTGCTTGCCAGCACGCAACGAATTTCTCGACGTAGGGAGCGAATGTTTGATGGCGTGCCATGGCCTTGGGCCGCACGCCTTTTTGTAATCGTGTGGTAACACGACGCAACCCTTCCGCAAGCGACGCAACCGTCGACTGTTCAACGACGACACCATCAGCATCCGCCGCAACAACATCTCGCGCCACACCAACATCCGTACTTACAATGGTCATGCCGGCAGCATGCGCCTCTACAAGCGTCCGTCCATACCCCTCGAACGCCGAAGCGTTCAAGAAGATATCTGCGGATTTGTAGTGTGTGAATACGCCGTCAACCCATGGCGCAAAAACCGCCGGTGCTCCCGTGTTGCGCACAAATGACTGCAATCGCTCCTTCTCAGCTCCTTCTCCAACAATCAGGAGCAACGCGCGCGGATACTCTGTAGCAAATCGCGCCACAGCAGCGATTGCCAAAGGAATTTGCTTCTCACTCGTAATACGCGACGCCATGAGAATAATAGGAAATCGATCTGGATAGTCTGCATGCACATCTACCACGCCGGGATGCTTCGCAATCGCCTCTGTATCCACAAAAATCGGCAATACTGTGATACGAGATTCCAGATGTGGCGCTACCGCAATCAGCGACTGCTTGATCCGATCCGAGACAACACGAATCGTGTCTGCACGCGCAATGAGCACGCGCCCCATCCACGCACGCATTCGCTGCAATGCCGAAGTTCGAAACGCAGGATTCAAAAAATCAGTATGTACTTGTATTTGCCATGGAATACGAACAGAGCGTCGAATCATCGCACCCACTAATCCTGTCTCAAATGGATCCTGCGTAGTAAGAATCCACGACGCGCCTGCGCCCTCACGCAACACCTGCATACCGCGGGTGTACGCAGCACGAAAAAAAGCGAATCGCTGTGGCGTTCGCGTCGGGTACACAAAAAGGCGCGGCGAGTGCTCGACGCACGCAGGTCCATTGTCGCGTGATTTGGTGTACACAATGACGTGGAGCGCCTCTACCTGCTGCGCATATGCTGCCATACGCTTCGCTGCGGGCGACTCCGGACGCAAAATCTCTGCGTCAGTACTAATGCTCAACACGCGCATAGATCCAATTTCACGAGTTGATTACTGGTCTCACGATACGGTATGATACCCCCATCGTCAATGCTATGCATATTACACTCGCAGCAGGGATCTTCTATCCGGATGTCGGCGGTCCAGCAATTCATGTGCGCAAAATCGCAGAGGCTGCTGTGGCCAATGGCTGGTCGGTCACGGTTGTTGCCTACGGTGACACCACTGAACCTGACACATTTCCATTCGAGGTGCGCCGCGCCTCACGCCGATGGCCCAAGCCACTGCACTGGTTGGCGTATTTTTGCGTACTCATTCGCACGGCTTGGAGCTCTGATTTGATCTACGCATTTGACCCCTCTGCCGCGGGACTCCCAGCACGCATCGCAGCCGCATTACTCTCCAAGAAGTTCATCATCCGCATCGGCGGAGATCCTATCTGGGAACGCACGGTAGAAAAGGGCAAGCGGTTCATCTCTATCACCGACTACTACCAACAGAATCTCCATCTCCAGGACAAACCGTTCACATTCAAGCTCATCCGATTCGTGTTGCGTGGTGCGCAGCGTGTCATCACGTACACACCCATGCTCGCTGCAATCTACGAGCGCTACTTCAGCGTTGCTAGTGACTCTATTACCATCATCAAGAATCCAGTGTCGCGCCGCGAGACTGCCGACACAACACTTGCTGCTGATGGCCCGCACATTCTCTTCGCCGGACGATTCGTGCGCTACAAGAATCTCGAACAAGTGATCTCTGTATTTGCAACACTACGAGAACAATTCGGCCGTGGCACACTCACACTCATCGGTGCAGGACCAGACGAATCACGACTTCGCGAGCGCATCGCGCAGACGCACACAAGTGATACAGTCTCAATTCTCCCATCGCTCCCACAGGCCGCGCTCTTCGACCGTATTCGCTCGTCCTCGGTGAGCATCGGCCCTGCGCTCACTGAATTCAATCCCAATTTCATCCTCGAGTCACTGTCTCTGGGCAAGCCTGTCACACTCACGAAGAATCACGGGCTCTCGGTGCAAATCCCTGATCAGTACTTGTTCGACACCATGGACCCTGCTGATATGCAGCGCGCATTTGCGCAATTCTTCGAGCCAGAATCGTACGCAGCTGCCGTTGCAATGGTGAATCAGCTCCCACTCGATATCCCCTGGGAATCCGTCACCGACGCGCACATCGCGCTCATCACATCTCTATGCGCAAACCGAACATAGCTATTGTAGGCGTTGGCCGCTGGGGCAAGAAGTTGCTCGCAACATTTGCAGAACATGGCAACGTTGTAGCCGCGTGTCACCAAGGATCACCTGCAACGCAAGAATGGCTGCAACACGAATTCCCTGCGCTACGCACAACAACGAACATCCAGGATATTTTGCATGACAACTCGATCCAAGTCGTGGTCATTGCTACCCCCATTGCAACTCACTTCGAACTCACCAAGTCCGCACTCCTGGCAGGCAAAGACGTGTTCGTAGAGAAGCCACTCACCAACACAGCACGCGAAGCAAGAACACTCGCCGCACTCGCAACAAGATCGCAGCGCATCGTCAACGTCGGACATGTCTTTTGCTATCACGAAGCATTCACGAAGCTCCA
Source organism: Patescibacteria group bacterium (assembly GCA_038065555.1). GTDB lineage: Bacteria > Patescibacteriota > Patescibacteriia > Magasanikbacterales > JBBTQS01 > JBBTQS01. Next base: position 40,690 of record JBBTQS010000001.1, on the reverse strand, counting down.
GTCATTCGTGAAGAACGACCCAGTCACCCACGCGCAATTCACCTGGAACAAGTGGGGCACATTCAACGAATCTATCTATTGGAATCTCACATGCCATGACGTGGCGCTCGCACAGCTGCTCATGGGCACGCCACGCACCGCGACACTCCTGAGCTCGCTTGGCGCACTCACCAAGGAAGATAGTATTGTCGCACGCCTCACATTCCCCGGAGGTCGCGAAGCAATCATCAGTACCAACCGCATCACCCTCCCACGCGAGACCGCCGGAGGAGCAAAACAAAAAATCCTCACCATCCGAACCAAGAGTGGCAAACTCCTGATTTGGGACGATGAGAGTCTCTACACGTGGAACGAAGCAACACAATCCACTACAACACTCTTCACTGCAAAGACTACGGCACTCGAGACAGAGGTCCGCACATTCTTGCGCTGTGTTCAGACCCGCAAACAACCGCTCACAGATGCAACATTTGGCGCTGCTGTTGTCGCAACCATCGAACGCCTCACGCGATAAGTCGCACGACTTGGTCAGCCGCGTCCACGCAATTGCCAATCTTGCCCGAAAATATAACAATCGTCCGTTCGTCCAATGACTCGACCATCGTAGGTCGTGCATCTGTTGCCTCGAGATGTGGCAACACAGTACGAACAGTGAACATCGACCCGACGTGCTGCGCCTCAGCAATCTCAGGAATGAACTGCACAGCAGATTCACGAAATGCCGCGTAGTTAGTCACGGGTGGATCAGTGATAATTCCTTGATTCAAGAGTGGCTGCAACGCCGAGGGCACCACTGCGCTTAGTCCGGTATTCGTGTGATGAATTGCGTGCACAACATTGCCCATGAGTGCCAGATCACTACGCCCATATCGATCCACACACATGAATGGTCCGTCCATGATAACTACAGACGATGACCGCAAGGACTCAGGCAATCGCACCACTGGCTTCTCACACACTTCGAATTGATACTGTCGCCCTACACCATCTGGAACCAGACCATTGATCGACGCATACGTTGCGACGACTACTTTTTCGTACGACTCCAATTGTGCAGCAGTTACCTCGACACCCAAGTGCACTTGTACTCCGTGTGCCGCGAGTCGCTCCATGCACAGCGCGCGCAGCACGACAGGATCCAGACACCCTTCCTTCACACGCACAGAGAGCTCCACGCTCTCACGCGCAACGAACGTCGGATACTCTTCGGCGTACTCCAGCCCGTGTGTATCACAAAAATCCAAGAATTGAGATGCGCTCACCAGACTCCCCTGTGCCGCGATGCAGTAGTAATGTGCAGCGCCATCGATAACCGCCGGCGCATACGTCGCACGAAATGATTGCTCTGCACGCAAACAAGACAACACTGTCTCGCTACTGCGCGGATAATGATACCCGCGATGCAATCGCATCTGATTGATGCCCGACGCAGCCTGAAGAATATCGCGCTCTTTCTCGAAGAGTTCAACCTGGTGTCCAGCCTCAGCTAATTTGTATGCAGCGGTTACACCAAATATTCCGCCGCCAACTACTGCTATACGCATGGGGCAATGGTACACCACCCCCAACAACTTGACAAAAGACCATTTTTGTGTTATTATTTATTGTTTTCTGCAATCCCTGCGGAAAAGATCACCGTGGGCAAAGTCCCACAGGAGCGAAGGTACATGTCAAAGCAGACTGTCGTTGTTCTTTCCACGAGCGACATTCAGAGCGATCTCACCCCACAACACCCCTCCGAGCCCGCGTCCGTATTCCGGCCGACGGAGGAGCAGGCGAGCCGCGGCGTGAAGGAGAGCAACATGTACTCCCGCGGGGCGCTGGAGTACGCCCTCCAGGAGGGATACACGGTCTACGTCGTGACCACCCGGACGAAGGCTCAGCTCGGTTCCCACGACCAGTGGTGGATCCAGCTCGTGGGCGAGGACCACGTGTTCACGACCCCGCCCGAGATCAATCTCGAGACCCTGTCACGGGCCGAGTTGGAGGTGCGTGAGAGGAAGTCCCTCATCAAGCTCTCCAACGAGCGAAACGAGAGACACTTCGCCCCCTGGCGCGAGCTGTTCAAGCACTGCGGCGTCGAGTTCCCCGCGGGCGAGTACGAATTGTGGACCCAGCTCACCGGCGATCTGGGGCGGTACGGGATGCAGTGGGGCATCGACGTCCCGCGTGCGCTCGAGGAGTAGCTCGAGAAAGCCAAACGAAAAACAACTCACCCCGATCACCAACTTCTGCTTCACGCGGGAGATGGTGGTCGGGGTGGTGTTTTTTTCAACAACCTGCCAGTCAGAAAGGACATATCCCCTCAAGACATAACAATCTATCCACAAGTGAGTATGGTATGATATTGACATATCGCCCTAGAGGTGATAAAAACTGAAAACCCCGATTGCTCGGGGTTCCAGTACCATCGCTAAATGGCGGGATCAGTGGCGGTAACCACTGGTTCTTCTTTTTTATCGAGGATTTTGTCCTCAACAAAGAAGCAGAACACACGCTTGCCTCGCTGGGATGCGTAAAGCCGCTTCCCGTTGCGCAAGGTGATCCACGGACGACAAATCTTTGTCATACGTGTCTCGTTATCTGGTACTTAGCATTGACCAGCTGGTGCAGAGAACTGATTTGCTAAGCAGATAATAAAAACCACCAAGAGCGTCTACCCTGCCTACGTCTGCTTTCACAGTCCGTCAGCAGTGGTTCTAGCACCTGACGAAACTTTCGTTTCGGCAAGGTAGCACTCTTGATGGTCAATCCGTGTGCATTGGATTGAATGACGCTCTCTCTGGCTAGAAACAGAGAATTGAATTCACACTGATCTGTATTGATTGTACACCATGTCGACTCTGGGTTGCAAGATGTTTGTCAACACCCAAACACAAGTGTGAGTCACCTTTGCTACCGATTCATCAAGATACGTTGTTCCACCATGACTTTTACACAGAACTCTAAATTCGCACCGTTGAATGCTTGAGAGCATCTTATTGTCGCAGCATCGAGTACGCTTAAATCGTATTTTTTTACCGCAATGTATGCAGAAAAGCAGGCAGAAAGGACTGCAAAAAGGAGTGCGGTGGTTGCCAAAACTTTCCAGTACATAGGGACACAATTGAGAATAAAAATTTTACGGTATTTTTTTTATTAAAGCTGTACCCAATTCTTTCAAAATTTCTAGCACAGCAAAAGCTGATGCACCAAGAACAATCCAGATTATCTTTTCTTTTAGCAAACACCAAACAACGGCCTTAATTTGCGTTTGTACGTCTGTAGATCTCCGTACCGATTCTCCAACCTTCTTATCAAAATTAACACCTTCATTTGCGTCCTCGATTCTTTTTAGCTCACCGGGCGCATCAAAATCTCCTTTCGCCATACTATTTTGGCTGTTCCTTTTTAAGCGAATCAGAAGGCAAATATTTGCTACCATTTATTTCGATAGGTAAGCCATTTGCTTGTGATATAATAGCAAGCAAGAAACTCAGTGCTTCTTTTTCACTTTTGAGGTTGTAATCAGTCGCTATTTTTCTTAATGCAACAAGATGCCCATTGTCAATGTGGGCGTCCATCTCATCATCTTTAGGAAACGTTAGTTCTATGGCCATAAAATTGTCCTTACTTCATCGTTACTATACCATGCCTCTATATGGCCAACAACAATACTAAAACCTCATTTCTTTCCACCCTCCGTCGCGTTATCTCACCAAAGCACCGAGCAAAGTCTCAAAGCGCAGTCTGTCGCTGTGTCGGTTGTTATAATGGAAAACAAACCCGTCCAAATACGTCTGCAAATACTTCTTCGAAATAGTCTTGTGCGTTCCTGTAAGGCTACGCTTGAAATGAGACCAAAAGCTCTCCACATTGTTTACATACACATCACCACGAACGTACTCGCCTCGTGAGTGATTGACGGAGAAGCGATCGTACTCCTTACCTGTGCGTCCATAACTATTACTCTTGTCCGTGAACAAACGAGTTTCTTCCTTTTCTATATCGTCCCGCAAAAATTAACCGATAGATGAAGCAGTGGTATCTGGCTCGTCTGCGCTCGCAAATCCCCCTCACGTTCTAGAGCGGCAATTACAATGGTTTTGGATGTAACCTTGTGTGCTCTATCTGAACGTCCGCCAATAAAAGCCTCATCCATTTCCACGTTGCCTTCGATCGTAGTCTCGTCCGAGCAATCAACAAAGCAAAAGTCCACCCTCTCGGGTGGACACATGTGCGGACCGGACGGGACTCGAACCCGCGACCTCCGCCGTGACAGGGCGGCATTCTAACCAGCTGAACTACCGGTCCGACGAGCGAGTAGAATGCAGGCCGAAGGCCAAGCATTCCTGAGCGAGAAGGATCGGTCTGGCGAAGCCAGACAGGTCCCACTGCGTCACACATCGCTAACGAGGCCTACTATAACGCAAAGCCCCTTCCCTGTCCAGAGCAAAAACCTTTTATTTATAGTTGCAAAATGTGGATAAAAAAAGAACCCCCAAAGTGTCTTCGTGTCAGTTTTGACACGATATACACTTCGGGGGTTAATCGACCACCGCTACTTCGGGTGAGTGCCCGGCGTTGTCACGCCGGATCACTCACTCGTTGCAGGGCTTCAGGCCGGGGGGAGGTCTTCGGTGCAAATGGGAGCGGCTCCCTCTTCGGCCGCCTCCATGCACGTCATGTTCTCCCCGCAGACCGAACCGGCGAGGCTCGTCCACTTGCACCCGTCGACCGAGTGGCAGTAGTCGAGCGTGCAGGTGTTGTCGTCGGCGCAGGCGGCGTCGTCCTTGGACGTCACCTTGCACGCACCGTCCCAGCACTGCTGCGTCGTGCAGCCGTGCTCGTCGGTCATGCAGCCGGTCCCGTCCGCGAGCGGCGTGTTCGTGACGCCCGTCACCGGATCGCACGAGTCCGTCGTGCAGGTGTTGCCGTCGTCGACGACCGGCGGAGTGCCTTCGATGCACGCTCCGCTGGGCGACGAACAGGTCTCCATACCGTCGCAGACGTTGCCGTCCGCACAGTTCTTCGGCGTGCTCCACGAACAGGAGCCAGCCTCACACGCGTCGCCTTCCGTACACGCGTCGCCGTCGTCGCATGACATGCCGTCATTGACCGCCGCCGGGTTGTAGCACGTGTTGCTCGACAGACAGAAGTCCGCCGTGCAGGGGTTGCCGTCGTCGCACTCCTCGGGCACCTTGCACTCTTCGACGAAGCAGCCGAGCTCGACGGTGATCCAACAGGACCCCTCGCCGCAGCGCGCTGAACCTTCGTCCACGCAGATGCCTTGGACTTGACCACTCAGCATGGCCGCGTCCAGAGCCTCGGCGCACATCGCGTCGGCCTCTTCCGGCGTCTCACCCGCGCAATCGACGCCTTGCAGCGCGATCTCGTTGGTGGCCAGGTTGGTGCCGCTGTTGCACTCCCCGGAGGGGCACTCGTCGTTGGTCGCGGTCGGCGGGGAGCCGATCGCGCCGGTGGCCGAGGGATCGCTGCCGCAGGCGACGGCGAACAGGCACAGGAACGCCAACATGGCGCCGTTCTTCATCATCTTGCTCTTCATCGGGATACTCTCCTCAAGCGCGAACACCTCATTGCGTTCGCGGTAATCCACATTCCAGTCGTGCACTGGCCCCACTGCGGGACCAGACGCGCGCCATTGCCGGTTCGATGAGGAAATCCCCAAATCGATAGGCGCGCGCCACATATGCATGTGGTGGAACACATGTGTCGCGTGCCTATCAAATGATGTTGAGCAGAATTTGCAATGTTCAACACGGCGTCGCGACAATGTCGTGACGTCGAGTGAGCACCATATCAGATATCTCAAATCCTGTCAAGAGCTGTGAGAAGGCACAAAATAAGGCTTTTTTAGGCGGTTTTGCGAAATCCGGCAGTCTCCGGGACCAATTCCCGCACGCCAGCCATGGCTCCGCGGTACACGGTGTACTCCCCATAACGGTCATTGAGCCTATCTAACGCAGGAATAATAGACTCCACCCGCACTGGCTCGAACAAGCTCTCTTGTGTCCCCCGTGGTGCAAGACGTGAAACCCCAATACCAATGAGACGAAATGGAGACAACGGCCTGGTAGCGCCGAGCATCCTGGAGGCCAGAGTAAAAAGCGCGAATGAATCCTCTACCGCCGGAACACTATCTGCATGTGCCGCATCCCCGCTCCCATCCCAGTTGCGCCAAAAGACGAAGACTCGTCCTGCAATCTTGTTCTGCTGACGCAACCGTCGTCCTACGCGCTCGCACATCTTCATGAGCACAGGACGCAGTGCGCGCGCGTCACGGGTGCGAAATGGTAATGAGTATTGCGCGCTGATAGATTTCTGATCTGCGACGCGATCTGTGTCGAGCTCTTCGAACTCCACACCGCGCAACTTCGCCCACCATCCATATCCGGTGCGTCCAAAGAGGCGCACGAGTTGCACTGGATCTGCGGCATACAACTGATCCAGTGTGTTGATCCCCGATTCGCGCAACTTGCGCGCGCTCGCTCCACCGATCCCCCATGCACTTTGCACTTCCCGTCCTACATACCACGCAGGCAAATCATCCTTCGTGAGTACGGTGAGTCCATCAGGCTTCATGGAGTCTCCTGCGAGCTTGCTGAGGAATCGCGTGGGCGCAATACCAATACTGCAACGAATCCACTCACCCACCTCGTCATGCAATCGTTGCTTGAACTCCTTCGCAAGTCCAACTGCGTCCTGGAGATTTCGTGCAGCCCAATCAATATCGAGGAACGCCTCATCAATACTGTACTGTTCAATCGCTGGCGAGTACGTGCGACAAAGCGCAATGAACTTCTGGGAGTACTCACGATACTTCGCAGCATTACTTGCACGCGCGATGACGTGCGGACAGCGCTCGAGTGCTTCGGCATAGGTCATGCCTGTCTTGATACCATAGAGACGCTTTGCTTCGATTGAAGATGCGAGTACGCAACCACGTGGTGCAACATACGCAAGTACAACCACTGGTTTGCCGCGCAACGACGGATCCAATTGTTGTTCAACAGACGCAAAAAAAGAATTCATGTCGATGTGCATGATCATACGATGTGAGTTATCCACAAATTTTTCTTGATGGACCGCGCGCTCTCTTATATACTTTCGAATGTCACAATTCACTTGGGACAGAAAAATACCGGGGCGGCCATGTATCGCACGGTATTTTTCGTTCAAAAGAATTTCATGCAGTGCCGAATCGTCGAATTACTGCGCGAACAATCCCCTGAATGTTCACATGCCGCGCATAAATCGGCTTCATTGTGCGATTGGCTGGCTGCAATCTGATGCGCGTCTTCTCGCGATAGAACTTCTTGAGTGTTGCGTACGCATTGTCGAGCAGTGCAACAACAACATCCCCATTACTCGGCGATGGATTACGCTCTACTACAACATAATCTCCATCGAAGATCCCTTCCTCGATCATAGACTCTCCACGCACGCGCAATACATATGAGTTGAAGCTGTCGACAACAAATTGCGCAGGGACAGCGAATGTCTCATGCGTCTCGAGTGCCTCAATAGGTTGTCCTGCCGTAATGAACCCCGAGAGCGGCAACAAAATAGTCCGGCCAGTGCGTGCAGATTGGCGCGTGAGCTCAATACCGCGCGGCTGATTCGGGTTGCGACGAATATACCCCTTGGCCTCAAGTGTCGTCAGATGCTCATGGACCGTTGCGACAGACTTGAGTCCGAATTCCTTCGCAATCTCCGGCAGCGATGGCGCGTAACCAGTCTGCAAACTCGCGTTCACGATGTACTCGAGTATGGCTTTTTGCTTTGGGGTAAGCATACGGATTTGATTATATCCGTAGTATACCCGAAACAAAACCGAAAGACTAGTTCACGCACTGTGGATAACCAATTTAGAGCTTGATTTCACGCACTTCTGGTGCGCCTTGCACGAGAGAGAAGAGAATAACTGACGCACCTTTCTTGACCAATTTGTGTGTGCGCAGAAATCGTTGCATAGCCTGTGACTCATTCTTGCCTGGGAACACGCGCGGTACTACACCCCAATAGAGATTGAGCTGTCGAGCCTGTGCCGCATCGGTGACAGACACAATAATAGGAAGTTCGGGGCGGAATCTGCGGATCATCGGTGCAAGATGCGCAGCGCTCTTGTCTACCATGATGGCACTGATGGTGGTGACGCGCGCCAGGAGCGACGACACTGCGCCCAACTCTTCGTGATGTGGCAGTGGGTGTGTTGCATCAAATACGTAGTCATCAAATACGGAGTCCTCTGTTGCTGCAATAATGCGTCCCATGATCGAGACGGCTTCTACGGGGTACTTGCCGCTTGCAGACTCACCAGAGAGCATTGTGGCGTCTGTGTGATCAATCACAGCGTTGGCTACGTCGCTGATCTCTGCGCGTGTGGGACGAGGATTGGTTACCATGCTGCCGAGCATCTCTGTTGCGACGATAACTGCACGGTTTTGTTCGATTGCTTTCTTGATGATCGTCTTCTGGATGATTGGTACTTGAGCGCTGTCGATCTCGAGTGCGAGATCTCCTCGCGCAACCATTACTGCATCCACAGACTCGATAATCGCATCGAGATCTTCGACTGCTTCGTGCATTTCGATCTTCGCAACAAGCAGCGGCATGCGTGCGCCCTTGGGAAGACCGCGTTTCACCAGCGCTCGCAACTGATGCACATCTGCTGCACTGCGCACAAAGGAAAGTGAAACAATATCTACACCGTTCTTGAGACCAAATTGCAAATCCTTCTTGTCCTTTGGTGTAATGGTGTCGATCGAGAGACGCGCACTAGGAACATTGAGCCCTTTGTGACTCTTGAGAAGTCCGCCCACTCGTACGATAGCTGTGATCTCTTTGCCTTTGACATGCGTGACTTCTACTTCGAGCAGTCCGTCATCGAGCAACATGCGATCACCCTTCTTCACGTCTTTGTACAGTGAGAGGAGTTGTACAGGGATAGTGTTCTTGCGTGGCTTGGTGTCACACGAGAACACGGCAGTTGCACCACGCGTGAGTGTCACGCCGTCACCGAGCTCGCCCACACGAATCTTGGGGCCTGACAGGTCCTGCAGGAGCGCCACAGGTTCGCCTGTTTTCTTTGCTGCTGCGCGCACCGCACGCATGAGCTTGAGATGCTGCGCATACGTCCCGTGCGAGAAATTAAGGCGGCACACATTCATCCCCGCCTTTATCATCTTCACAAGCGTGGCAGTGGTGCTACTAGAGGGGCCGATCGTGCAAACAATTTTGGTGCGTTTCATAGAAAATGAGGTGATTGACAAGACGCTGAATATGTGCTATGGTGTGCTCCCAACGATCTGAGGAGGTTCTCATGCATCGTTCACGTCGTACTTCGCGATTTCCCCGTTCGAGCCGGCGGCGCAGCATCAGCTCACGCCTGCGAGATCTCAACCTCAAGGCTCTCGGACTCACCTAGGTGAGCAACACCGAGACAAAAGCGCTTTACTTACCCTTGGTTAACGACCTTGGTTGAGCGAAGCGCTTTTTCTGTTCCAAGAATGCCTGATGCACGCGAGCAGTTACAGGCACAAGTGCATGAACCACAAAAATAGAATCCTTGTACGCCTCTGGAACTGGTATCTCGCGCAACGGACCATCTGTCAATTCCGTAAATGCATCATACACTGCGAAAAGATCCTCAGCCTTTCCTGTCGCTGCCGCGTGACGCAATTGCTCTCCTATCACAGCTAACTCTTGTAAGAATGGTGTAGCTACTTTTTCTCCAACGAGAGGCAAAAACGCTGTGTACTTATTACAGACCTCTCGTATTGCCATCACTACTTGTTCTTGTAATTGCGCTAGCGTCTCAGCAATCAAGGGCAACACCATTTCCTTTTGCTCTGCCTGTGACATAGACTGCTTCGCACCAACCAAGTGAATCGCACGATCCACTTGGTCTGGTGATAATGCTACTGTCACTTTGGGTAAGAAGGTGAGACGTTGCACCTCATCCGTGTGTGGTGAACGATAATATGCGACCTCTGAGAGATACTTAGGCCCTCGAGGTCCACCTGCTTTGCCGCGAATAGAATCTGCTATGGCGCTAGATTTCCCGTCGAGTATAGATCTGGAAGTCGCGGTGGTAACATCCACCGCCAACTGGTAGTGCTGTACATCCTCCTCATCTCCCGACTGCCACTCCAGAACAAAATCAACACCGTTACCCACATCATCATGTCTCGTAGTTACAAAAACCACACACTCTTCCCCAAACCAACCTTCATCCTCAATACGCGTTGCCAAAAATGCTTCAGCAAACTGTGATCGCTTCAAAATAGATACATCCTCTGGTGTCTGTGGCACTCCACGAAATTTACTCTCCAATCTTTGCGTATATGCGAGGTGCTGTTCAATTTCCGCAGGGGTGTAGAGCCCTCTTGGCGCATGATGTGCGATCTCCTCAATAGTTGGCCGTTGCTTCTCGTAACGAGAAATCAACAATTCACATTTTTCTGGAAAGGTGGGTTTTGCGACTTCAGGTGTAGCCCTGCGTTCTACAGGACGTGGTCCCATTGGGATCTCTGCACGACGCTGCTGTTCAAATCGATTTTGCCTTTGGAACATACTTATTGTTCTTTGAACTCTTCTACAACAACCTTCACCTCCAGCGTCTTGCCTTCGCGCAAGAACGTGATGGAGATGGTGTCACCGGGCCAATACTTGGAGAGGACACGTGGGAGTGAATTGCGTGTGGTGAGCACATCATCGTTGATACGCGTGATGATATCGCCACTGCGCAGTCCAGCTCTTGCTGCAGGCGAACCAGGGATCACTGCAGCGTCGCTGCTGCGCGTACCTGTGTTGATGAGCGCGCCTTCGGCTACAGGGAGACTATTCATTTCCTGGAGCTCTTGTGTGATGGTGAGATAGCGAACACCTAGCCATGTGCGTACGATGCGGCCGTGCTTGCGCACGGATTCCATAGAACGCTTCGCAACGTTAATTGGAATCGCAAATCCTACGGACTGTCCTTGCTGACTGACCGCAGTATTCATGCCGATCACTTCGCCTCGCAAGTTAATCAGCGGTCCACCGGAGTTGCCAGGATTAATAGCCGCATCAGTCTGAATTGCTTCTTCGATAATTTCGCTGGATCCTGATGCGTCTCCAGCAACGACACGACGATTCACGCCAGAGATAATGCCGCGCGTCACACTGTTATCAAATTCCGAAAAAGCATTGCCCACCGCAAGCACAGTCTGACCAATCTGAATCGAATCAGAGTCCCCGATGGTCGCAGGCTGGAGATCTGGCGCGTCGATCTGAATGATCGCTACGTCATTGATTGCATCACGTCCCACCACACGCGCAGTGTAGCTCTTGCCTGTTGCCAGCAACACGCGATATTCCACATTCTCCGTATCCACCACATGTCTGTTGGTGAGGATCAGCCCATCAGCACTAATGATGAAGCCTGTACCACCGCCGATCTGCACCTTGCGTGGCGTTGACGTAGTGGCACTAGACGTTGCGCGACTGCGCAGAAGATCATCAATAAAAGGAATTGACCCCGTGGAACGCGAAAGGACGCGTGTCTCATCCTGGTATACACCAATACTCACCACTGATGCATTCACTGCGCGCACCACACTGATGGTCGCTGCTTCTTCGTCTTGCAACGCACGCAACCCATCAGCGACCTGTGCGGGATCAGGAGCAGCAAGCGATGTACGCGAATGATGATTGCGATCGAGCCATGCATCCATTGGCTGCCATGCAAGCACCACAATCGATGCGGCAACCGCGCCAACAATTGCAGACACAACAATAGTTCCAGCAGCGAGTGCAGGAGCTCGATGTTCGTGTTCAGACATAGAAATTTCAAAAGAGGTACTGGTCTAATTGTACCACACGGCCGTTCTTGACGGGTATGCCTTCGCGGGTGAGCCGCTTGACCTTGTCTTCGGTTCCGCGCGCAAATCCTCCGACACTCCCATTTGATTTCACCACACGATGACACGGGATTTCGCCGATGCATGGATTAGCACCAAGCGCTGTTCCTACAGCGCGCAGCGCACGTGGACGACCAATTACTGCAGCCAATCGCGCATACGTCGTCACCTTGCCTGCCGGCACCTTGCTACAGGCGATCAATACACTACGCGTAAATGGCGAGAGATCAGCGATTCGCTGGAGTGGGGTCATTGGGATTCACTTCATCTTGACCGAAATGAACACCAAATCGCTCAAGAATCGCACCAGGTCCTTCGGTGCGAATGGACGTGCTGATACTATTGAGCCGGTCATTGATAAAAGGAGGCAAGTAAATAAAACCTGCGAGAATCGTAGCAACAAGAATCACAATCTTGATCCAGGTCCAGATCGAACCGATGATCTGCATTTTTCGGATGTTGTGCGTGAGACGTGTGTTCTCTGCGAGCAACTCGTTATTCTTTTGCAGCAATTTCTTGAGCTCGTTGAACTGATCATCGGTCATAGACTTTTGCGTTTGGTGGATGGTCGCGCTGCGGGTTTGTTGCGCGCGATCTTGTTGAGTTCTCGTTGGAAGCTGTCTACATCCTGGAACTGTCGGTACACACTTGCGAACCGGATATACGCGATCGAGTCGAACTTCTGCAAATGTTTCATTACGAGTTCACCTAACTCAAGGCTGGTGATTTCTCGCTTTTTCTTCTTTTGGATATCTTGCTCGATACGATGCAGGAGGGATTTGAATGCATCTGCGGTGAATGGTCGCTTCTCAAGTGACTTGTGGAGCCCTCGTGCGAGCTTGTCGCGTGAATATGCCTCGCGCGTGCCATTATTCTTCACAACAATGACATCGAGGATTTCGGTTTCTTCACTGGTGGAGAAACGATACTCACACTTCTCACACTCACGACGTCGACGAATGCTCAACCCGTCTGGAGAGACACGTGAATCTACAACCTTTGTCTCTTTGCTGCGACAGACTGGACAGTGCATACCAGCGCGTCCTTAGGATCCACCCATTTTGCGGCGAATGAATGCTGGAATCTCGAGCTCTTCGTCCGCTGCTGGGAGCTCTGGAGTCTCCTCCATACCACGACGCACTGCTGGCTTGTTGGGCTGCGCAGGAACCGTCTTCTTATTACGATCCATGAGATCTGCTGAGCGATCAGGCATCTCTACCGCTGGCGTCACAGGACGTGCGGGCGGTGTGCTCGCGTATACCGGAGCTTGCTGTTGCGGCTGAGGTGGTGATTGGAAATAACTTGAGCGAGGTTGCTGCTGCTGGAAATATCCCTGACGTTCTGGCTGTGCTTCGACACGAGGTGCACGTCGTTCGCCAAATCCTGTTGCAACCACCGTGATCTTGATTTCGTCCTTCATGTTCTCGTCAACATTGGCACCAAAAATAATCTTTGCGTCTTCATCTGTATTCTCGGTGATCACACGAGCTGCCTCATTGACTTCTTGCATCGCAAGATCAAGTCCTCCAGTGATAGTGAAGAGTACGCCACGCGCGCCTTCGATCGATACTTCCAGAAGCGGGCTGGCAATAGCAGCCTTGGCAGCATCCACGGCGCGGTTCTCGCCTGTTGCGCGACCAATGCCCATGAGTGCGCTGCCCGCATCACGCATAATCGCCTTCACATCAGCAAAGTCGACGTTGATGAGTCCTGGCAATGTAATAATCTCCGAAATACCTTGTACACCCTGACGCAATACATCATCTACAATCTTAAACGCGTCCAGAAGCGAAGTCTTCTTGTCGATAATTTGCAAAATGCGATCATTAGGAATGCTAATGATCGTGTCTACATTCTTCTCGAGATCCGCGTAGCCTTGCTCTGCAATTGCGCGACGCTGTGCGCCTTCGAATGTGAAAGGCTTCGTTACTACAGCAACCGTGAGGATGCCAAGTTCGCGTGCGATCTTTGCTACTTCTGGTGCAGCACCTGTTCCGGTTCCGCCACCCAGTCCGCAGGTGATGAACACCATGTCCGTTCCCTTGATGAGATCGCGCACTTCCTGCTGCGATTCCTCGGCTGCGGCGCGTCCCATGTTGGGGTCCATTCCTGCACCGAGTCCTCGTGTGATGGACTTGCCGATGTGGAGCTTCGTTGGTGCAAGCGCATGGTGCAATGCCTGCACATCCGTATTGATTGCAACAAAATCTACTCCTCTAATCTTCGCGGCGACCATGCGGTTGACGGCTGAATTACCAGATCCACCAACACCGATCACTTTGATTTTCGCGAATGTTTCGAGGGCAGGTTTGACTTCGGGCATACAGGAACTTCAATGGTTGAGTACAGGAGAAGTGTACCGCAAAACCGCCTGGGAATACAAGGATATGCCCTACGGAATCAACGATTTGAACCACTTTCTGACTTGTTTACTTACTTTGTCTACGGTCTTGAATTTGGAAATGACGCTACCCATGGTGCCGCTGCCGCTACTCTTCACCGACATCCCCCACTGCACGAGTCCGATCGCTGTGGAGAACGCGAGATCGTTGACCTTGTCAGTTACCGAGCTGACTTCCAACGGATAGCCGAGTGTTGCTGGAAGGTAGAGTGATTCCTTCGCAGCCTCAACGATTCCCGGCAACTTCGAGCCGCCACCGGTGAGAATGATCCCGGCAGGCAAGAGTCTGCTGCGACCAACCTTCTTGAGCTCAGCATCAACCATTTCAAAAATTTCTTGGACACGTGCTTCGATAATCTCCGCAACATATTTGCGCGAGACTTCCTCAGCGTTCTCCGACCCGAGATCTGCGAGATTAATTACTTCCTTCTTGTGCACACCTTCGGATACGGCGGTTCCGTATTCGATCTTCACACGCTCTGCGACATCGATGGATGTGCGCAGCCCGAGTGCAATGTCATTGGTGATGTGCTCAGATCCAACAGGTAACACAGCTGAGTGGATCACATCTCCTTCTTCGTAGATCGCAACACTCGTCGTTGATCCGCCGAGATTCACAACCACTGCGCCGAGTTCTTTTTGTCTGCGCGTAATCACGGCTTCGCCTGTTGCGAGGATGCCGAGTACTAGATCATCGATATCCACGCCCGTGCGATACACCGAGCGAGTGAGATTCTTGATCTGCGACGAAACGCCTTGGATTATTTGTGCATCTACCTCGAGTCGAACACCTGTCATGCCCACAGGATCCTTGATCCCTGACTGACCATCGACCGTGAAGCTCTTAGGTAGCACGTGGAGAATTTCGTAGTTGATCGGTGTTGCAACGGTGCGAGCTGCTTCGATAGCGCGCTGCACATCTTCTTCGGCAATCTCACCATCGTTGCGAGAGACTGCAACCACACCTTTGCTATCCTGTGACAAAATATGGCTGCCAGAAATGGCAACCCACATATGTTCTACTGGTCCACCGATCATGCGTTCGGCGCGCTCGAGACATGCACTAATACAAGACACCGTGTCTTCGATGCTTGTGACAATGCCTTTGTGCACTCCTTCGGACTGGACTTCTGCTGCACCAATAATGTGCATGGTTTCATCACCTTCTGCGCGCACCATTGGCTGCCCAACAGCAATGCGGACGGCGGTCGAGCCGACATCAAGTCCACAGATGTATTCTTCACGCATCTTTGCACGCATGGGATTTCAAGATTTGCTGATAGTATACACTATTTTCTCCTGCAGCGCATACATTTTGTCTGCCTGCGACTTCTTGCCGTGGTCGTGGCCCAGAAGATGCAGCAGTCCATGTACGAGCATGCGCGTTGCTTCCTCACGAATTGTCACCTTGTGCGTACGCGCTTGCCGCACTATCTGCGGCACACACAGGACCAACTCGCCTAGCGCAACTTCGTCCTCACCACGACGCGGCCATTTCGCCCCGTGTGATTCATGTGCAGGAAATGAAAGCACGTCTGTGACCGTTGCTTCGCCTGAGTACTTGGCGTGCAATGTCTTCATGCGCTCATCTCCAGCAAGAACCACTGCAATGGTTCGATTCTCAGGAACGCGCAGTGCACGCGCGGCAGCACCAACAACTCGCGTGACAAGTGCACGCGAAATACCTCCTGTTCGAACATATGAAACCGTCTCGATAGTCATGGGGCTCAAGGTGTGGTGGACGTTGCGGTCGGCTCGATCGCCTCCTGTACTGGTGCAGACGGAGTACTCGTGGTGGTGGTTGTCGTGGTGGTTGCTGGGGTAGAAGTTGTCACCGGCTCTACGACCTCTTCAGGTCCTTCCATAAGCTCCTCAGTGAACGCAAAGCTCTCTGCCATCATACGCACACTGCGACGGAAGTTGACTGCATTACGAATCCCAGGATGATACTCCATGACATACACCCCTTTTGCATTCACAAAATAGAATCGCATGAACGACGCCTCGTACCAACCAGTAACCCCGCGACGATTCGCCCATGACGTGAGACCACTGTACTGGTATGACTGATTGTGCGCTGCAAACCACGAAACAAATAGCTCGTTCTCCTTCAGCGGGAATGACTGGATTGTCACGAACTCGCCGGTGAGAGATGTGAATGTGAGCTCATCACTAGTTCGTTCATCAACAGGAGCTGCCAACCAGTCACTTGGGTGAACAACGGTGTAGTTGTGCACGGGATTGGTGTACTGCTGAATATTGGGTGACTCCATGAGCATCGCAGGCGCTTCTACAAGTGGATCGAACAAATTCGTGAGCTCAACACCGTCGGTAAATGTATCCAAATCAGTGTCAGCAATGGCTGGGTCTGTTTTGTAGAGTTCTTCTTCGATGTCTGTGAGTCCATCACCGTCGAAGTCGATGGTGTCGCCCACTGGTGCGATTGCCAACAACATGTCGGGATCTACTGGTGGTGGCGTCACAATGTCTACGGTGCTCGTTGGTGTGGTAATGGAGTCCTGCGGGGTTGTATCTTCGGTATCTTGCAGCACCACAACTGGCGGCACATCAATAACCGGTGATGGATCTGGTGTGCGTGTGTACATCCACGTTGCAGTTCCTGCAACTGCGAGCACGAGTACACCGAGTCCACTCCACAACACGATTTTCATCTTTGATGCATGTGTCGGTGCGTGTGCAATCTGCGCGCTAGCTCCAGGACCTGGAGTGTCAAAAACCGACCCAGCTGTCGTCGCCTGTGCAGCAACTGGCGCAGTAGCAACGCGAGGCGTTGCACCCATCTGCGGATTCATCTGATCTGGAGTTGGCGCAGCATCAGCAGCGCTGATGGTTTTGCCATAGAACGCCTTGGGGATGGTATGGATGCGCAACGACTCATCCGGAATCTCGGATGAGGTTGCTGGGCCCGTTGGTGATTGCTTGGAACCAAACATGCGTGTCGTGTGTGACTATTGTGCAAACGGAGCAGTGCTCGTTGCAGCAGCAGGGAGCATTCCATTACCCTTAGGATTGTATCCGTTCTTCACTTCTGTACCGTCAGAGTACGTATCCCCGTCTGAATCTGGATTCGTTGGGCTCGTACCGTACTGAAGTACTTCTTGTGCATCTGTAAGTCCGTCATCATCTGAGTCCGCGTCGCGTGGATCTGATCCATCGCGTACTTCGTCTACATCTGAGAGACCATCATTGTCAATATCTGTCGCCGCAATTACCTCACTTGGTTCTTGCGAAGGAGTACTCGTGGCTACAGGACTTGTGAGTACTGGTGTTGTCGTGGTAGTAGGAGCAATCACATCATCATAAGGACTTACCTCCTCCTCAACCACCGCCTCTTCGGCAGGAACCACATCAGTTGCTGCAGCTGGAACTGCGGTGTCCATCGATGCGGTATACGCATTGTATGCCCACCACGAAAGTCCTCCGAGTGCTGCAACTCCGAGAATGGCAAACGTGATCAAGAACCATTTGTTCTGCGCATGCGGCGCCTGAAATTCGTATGCCCCAACATCATCCCCTGGTACACCCATATCCTTTTCAGATTTTTCACTGATAGGCTTGAGCTTGCCTGCCTGAATCGCAGTAGCACCGAACTCCGCACTCTCAAAAGTCGCTGGCGCATTCTCAGGCTGTGGCACAGTGCCAGGCTGCTGCGCATTAGGTGTTGTATCGAACATACGACGCGTTAAACGTGATGGCACTATTGTACCACATTTGATTACTTACATGCATTCTGATTGTACGTGCAGTTGGTATTACACGTGAGCTTCTTCGACGAACTGCTCACAAAATCCTTACAGGTCTTGCTACCCAAATCTGTTCCGTCACACTGCTCGGCGATCTGACGCTTGCCATCACCACATGATCCACCAGATTGTGTTTGGATCTTGCACTGCTTGGAGCAGAACTGACACGAACCTCCGTATTGCGCCGTACATCCATCACCATTGTTCGTACCACTATCACAACCTTCATCCCCCTGTCTCACGCCATCACCACACACTGGAGCGCTCGATGCGCCACCAGCAAGTGGCTTCGCTACGCACGTCTTGCTCCTCGCAGAGCATGACGCGGTACAGGTGTACGCAACGGTTCCAGGCAATCCTTGTGCAGTTGTACACGCTTCATCAGACATTTGTGTTCCATCACACTTCTCCGTTCCATTCTTCACACCATCTCCACAGTACGGTCCATAGGAGAGACAGTCCCAGTTACAAGACTTGGCCTGAGTCGGTGCATATGTTGTCTGTGCACCTAGGCATTTCAACTGTGTGCCGACAGGGAAATCTTTTGTCGCAGTGGACTTCGAGAAATATTTGAGCGTTTCACCCTGTGCCTTGCCATTGGCGCCGTACCGCAAGTACACCATCCCTGGATAAATAGTACTCGACATATGTGCCATCACCACTGGACACGAGTTGCTCGTTTCTGTCGTCGAGCACTGTACATTCGTGTATTCACAGCGTGTAACATCACACATTTCACCTTGCTCTTTTTGGAGAACACCATCACCACAACGACCTGCCGCACTCATCTTGGAGCGGCAATCACTCGCGCAGTGGTTGTATGATCCGTTGAGTGATCCATCGTCACACATTTCGTTGCCGTTCATCACACCATCACCACAGCTACCCAGTGGCTGACACGCAATCTTGTTACTCTTGAGTTCTGCTGCAGAATAGTACTGACAGGACTTCGGACAGCTGTAGATATACGCACCTGGGTATGTATTACCCTTTGCGTCAGACACCGTACACGTCTGCGCATTTGGATCTGTAATACCACCCACTGCTCCGATCATTTGTCCCGCTTCACACTGCTCAGTGAGATTGAGAATTCCATCTCCACAGATGCCGCCTGCTGCCATTGGAACACCCGTGCAATTGCCGTACACCTGGTACGCACTTGCAACAACGTTATTCCAACGCTGCGAAGAATCCTTGATGGTTTCGAAATCGACACCGAGCTTGAACCCTGCTGCATTCTTCGATGTTGTGTAGGAATACACATGCGAACCTGCAGTACACATGTACTTGGACGTCGCGCCATTCCAACAGGTTGCAGCGTCACCTTCACACCCAGCAGCGAACGCGTTGATTGGATCCTGAGGAAGCGAAGAATCGCCAATTTGCTTTCCAAACACCGTGTTCCACGAATCCCACGCACTCACCGCCATGGATGGAACATACGTTCCTTGGCCAAGGGTTGGTGCGGATCCATACTGCGCCTTGAATCCAGTGACGGCACCTTGAATTTCACGCAGATCAGACCAACGCACAGCGTCTCGGCTCAACTGCTCGTTGAATGCAAGACATTCTACTGCTGCAGGGACTGCAATCTTTTCCTTGTTGTTCACACAGTCGAGGCGTGAGGAGCACGAGATCTCGCGTGCAGGATTAGTACCGAATGTTGTCTGACCAACGGCACCATTTGCGCCCACCACAGCACACACACCCTGATTCCACTTCGCCTCGATATTAGTTGAGAACTTGAGGTTCTCGAGGAGCTGTGCGAACACTGCTTTTGTCTCTGGAGTTGCGTCCTGATTGTGCGAAATCGCCAAGATGTTGACGTACTTCGAATTGCGATTGCGCGGATGTATCGTCTCAGGCCATACGTAACTGCCAGTAGGATTGCTCACATTCACGAATGCAATGTAATACGTCGTACCATCTTGAATTGCTTCGTATCCTGCAAGCGTTGTTGCTGATGGCTTGCCACTGAATCCTTGCTTTGCGTACCAGTCCATTGGAGACAATCCTTCTACGTTGCTGTACACGCGCAACCCAATAGCGTCCCCTGCACTTGGATGGCGCAACAAGAGTGAGGACAAGAGTTCTGTTCCTGCTGTGACCTTTTCTGTTGGACGATAGAGCTGGAATGCTGGCAACACCTTCGGAGCTGGAGTATCTGTCGTTGGCAAATTGCCACGGCAGTACCACAGCGAGAAGTGCATGTCTCGATCTGCGTATGGGAACGAAACTGGATTATTGCCAATCTTCGTTGTTGCATCTGGCCATGGGACATCACAATTTGCATTCACCAGGGCACCAAATCCCTGCAACGAGCCGCCAGTTGTTGGCGCAGGACTAATCAAGTCTGTTGTTACTGTTGCAGTTGCGCGAATCGTGGTTTCACCACGCTTTGGTCCAGGAGCTGCTACTGCCTTCGTGTTGTTCTGGGAAGTGATCACAGCGCGATCAGCATGAGTCACCTTCCACGCCCACGACCATGCATACTTGCTTGTCGAAACAATTGGCGTGAAATCATTTCCCTGCTTCGCGTATGCAGTTGCAATCATATTTGCATTACTCGAAGGACCAGTGCTTGTGAACACGTGCGTTGCTGGTTCTACGTCAACAGCAGCAAGTGTGCACAATGTCTTGCCTGTAGTGAACTTCCATGTGTACGCCTCAGCGATACGCACACCCATCATGTTGCGAACAGCTTGTGTGATTTCGACAGTATACACTTGCTTCTCACCCAACAGCTCAGTTGGCGTGATGAAGAGCTTGGAGCGTACACCGACGCTGCCACTGCCAATGTTCTGCAAGTCTGCGAGCTCAGCGTTGAAATAATATCCGCAATTCACTGCTGCGTACGCAGGCGCTGCATCGAACCATCCACGTACTTCATTGACCATGGTAAACCACGCACGTCGGTACCATGGATCATCTGGATTGATGAGTGATTGTGCAATAACCGTTCCGCCATTCTTTGTACACGCGTCTGCTGTCGCACTCTGCACAAAGAGTCGAACGGTCGACGTGTTCACTGTCGCAGGATCAATTTGCTCGTTGAACTCAATCGTGATGAGCGCGTTGCGACATACTGCAGCCGAACCAGAAGCAGGTAATGCTGTCTCTGTGAGTACGCGTGGACGTGCGTAGCAGCAGGAATCAGCACCAACTCCAGCGCCTGCTGGGCACTGTGAATCAGCAGTGTAACCACACTGAATTGCGTAGGTTCCTTCGGCTACTGCATTTGTCTGTGCTACCGCAGCGGTAATTGCAGTTTCGCGACGATTATTCTTGCTGACAGCCCCACCAGAAAGTCCGCGGATGAACTGTGTTGCATCAATCTTACCATCCCCCGCTGTTGCATTGGCTCCTACGATCTCACAACTTGGTGATTCGCCGGTTTCTGCCGAGCCGTTGCCACAGACAGATGGTTGCGCATATGTGGTTGCTGCACCTTCGTGCAAACACTTGAGCGAGCATCCATCGCCGGAGAGCGCATTGCCATCATCACACGCTTCGCCTGTTTGTGGCTCGACTGTGCCATTGCCACAAAACGCTCCGCCTTGCTTGTTCTCCTCGGTGAGTCCGCCGCGCAACACACACGTATTGGTACATGCGGAACTTGTAGCGCCAGGACCATTTGCGTGCCAGAATTCTTCACAATATGCATCCTCACCAGGCTGAAGGTTGCCGTCACCACACACTGCCGCACCTGGAGTAGACCCCTTCAAGAGACAGGAGCTGGTGCAATACAAGCCACCATCACATTCCTCACCTGCGCCAATATCTCCGTTGCCACACACCGCAAGCCCCGCAGATGCTCCCATCCATGTACACGTTCCTTGGTTACATCCAGGCTGACCATCACACAACTCACCAGACTCTACCTTGTTGTTACCACACGTTCCTCCTTGCTGAATGCGCACCGAAGGTTCTACAAGACATCGGTTGCTGCAGCCATCACCGGAGAGTGCATTACTGTCATCACATGATTCGCCAGACTCCTTCACACTGTTACCACATACTGGTGTTCCTGCCGCAACGGTTCCGCGCGCAACACAGCGTGCAGTACATGCGCCGCCTGCGGTTGCGTCTGCAGTGTCAGCTGCTGTGCCGTTGAGGAATTGCGCAACAGAAGTATTAGCAATGTTCCACTGCCACGAGTAATCGCTTGCCTGAAGTGTCTGACCGCCAGCGCTGCACACATCAGCAGCACTCTTCGCAAACACTGCCACTTCACTGATGAGACCCGAGGCCTGCACTACTGTTTCCTTCGGACGAAGTTCTGCGTTTGCTACCGTACAAACACTACCATCTGGACGTGTCTTGAATGTCCATGAGTAATACGCAGCCATTCCTGCTGGATAGCGGCGCGATTCATTGAGTGATGTGAGAGCGATTGTCGATTTGGTATCGCTCGTAAATACACCCTTATCACCCACGCGAACAACTGCACGATAATACGTATTTGGAAGTAGTGTCTCATGTGCGAGTGCCATCAAATATGAGGTTCCTGTCTGCGTCGTAAGATCATCATACACACCAGATTGTGGCTCGAGTTGCAGTGGAATCTGTGCAGCAAACGCTTCTGCTGTGAGCGCACCAGCGGCGTCAGTTGGGAACAAGCAGGATTCATTTGTACACTTGAGCACTGCAACAGAAGGTGTCGCTGTTCCCAAGCCAAATGACGCTGTGTCCATTTCTTGACTGAATGTCGCGCTGATCTGCACGTTGGAACATGCGCTTGTGCAAGAAGGCTCATTGCTCAAAATTGTTGGAGGCAAGAGATTGATAGCAAGTGTGCTGTTGGCAACTTTGGTGCTCCCAGCAAGCGCGACTTGAATTTCTGCTGGTGCGCGACCAGTGGTTGGCAACTGTGCCCACATTTGCTGCGAAGGACCGCTGTTGGTGAGCGTGGTGTATGTTTTTTGTTCTGCAACTGCGTACACAGCAGCGTATGGCGCTTGTGCAGCCCAGTTCCACTGGTATGCGTTTGCGTTGAGCAGTACACAGGAATCAGACGAAACAGCTTCTGCCTCGTAAGGCACAGCCACACCTTTCTTGTCGCGCACTAATCCAAGTGCGTAGGTGGATTGCGTATCAGGAGCCACTTGCACCTTGTCTACTTCACACGCCTTGTCGTCGTCTCGTGTGCGGAAACTATAGCAATAGGACTCGCCTGGATTACATCCTGGGCGCTGTTCCATTTGCACTCCCGTTGCACCCTTGAGCGTCGAACGAACGCCAACACGATATGTTGTTGCTTTGTCGAAAAACTGATTGCCAACAAGTGCTACAGAGAGTCCATCGTGCTGATCGTCCTTGGTCTTGAATGTTGCTACTGTTGAGAGCGGCTCACTCGTTGTTGCACATGGATTTGCTCCAGTACCAGTACACTTGCGGATCTCAACGGGGTTGCCAGCAAATGACGACTGGTCCATGCGCTGTGAGAACACGATGTTCACGATCGCGTTAACACACACATTAGTACCACCCTGGCGCTTGTCCCATGGAGATGGGCTCTGAATGGTTCCGCCACACTGCTCGAGCACTGTTGGTGCTCCGTAGTTGACGGTGAAGAGTGATTTGTCTGCGAGCTTGCTTGTGTTCTCCGTTGCCGTGACCTCTGTTGGAACAACACTTACAGCACCAGTCTCCGAAACTGTCTTTGCGCTCTCACCTGTTACCTTCATATACCGCTTGCACTGTGCGCCAGATGGAACACCAGAAGGCACACCAACATCAGTATGTTGGCTCGCCCATGTCCAGCTCGAATCTGCACCACACGCGTTCACAAGAATACACTTGGAGTTCTTTGCAATACCCAGTGCTGACCACTCGAGTGGACCGAACTTCTTGGTCTTGGTTCCGTCCTCTGCGACTTCCCAGAATGGTACAGGTGACAATGCATATTTACTACTCTCCGAAATCATGTTTGGATCACCGACATTGAACTTCGCTGGTGAAACATCTACTGCACCGAGTGTACATGAGAGTCCAGTATCCGAAACCTTGAACGTATAGCAGTACGCACCAAAAGACGCTGCTGCAGTGCCACCACACTTCGCAGGGTTTGGCACCATAGACATTCCGTTCATCTGACCTGTGATCTTGTCTGTCAGCACTACCATGTAGGTTGTGCGTGGCGTGAGTGGTGACTTGGGCGCAAAGCTCAAGTAACTCTGAATGCTGTTCTTCGAACCATCGCTGTCAGCAAGATCGCTGTAATTGAATGTCGTTGGATCGATAGCAACTGGCGCATCCTCCACCTCAGCACATGCTGCGTCCTTACACGCGAACAACAAGACTGTCGAGTTGCGACCACGATCGTACGTGAGCGTCGCCTGGTCAAGTGGAATCGTGAACTTCACACCAAGAAGCGCATTCACGCACGCACCATCGCCACCTGGATGCTTGATCCATGGCGTTGGAGATGGGAGTTTGCCACCCACACACTCCTCAACAACTGCTGGTGGATAATTATTCGGATCGAAGTCTCCCTTGCCTGTGTAGAATGAGAATGTATAGCTGGCTTCTGGAACGTTGTATGACGTACACGAGAGTGCCTTGCCTGTGGATGCGTCGGTGCGCGGAATACATGCACCATTGCCACAGCACTGTTCGTTCCCACCACACACCCCTGGCTTTTGGTTACAGTTCTGGACCGTGAAAATCTGTGGGTTGCTCCTTGTACCAGCATCCGAGCGTACTACGACTTCGCCTGTTGTAGCAGAAGAAGGCACTGCTGCACCGACAGTACTCTGCGACCAACGAGATGCAACGCCATTATAGATACTGTCTTTCTGGAAGAGAACGGCTCCAGGAGTAGCACCAAATCCATCACCGTAGAGCGAAACCGCAAGACCTGTTGGTCCGTTATCTGGAACAAGTGCACACAAACCTGGCGTGAGTGGATCACGATTCACTGTGAATACAACGCGATTACTCTCATTGTTGCTCACGTCGTTGTCGCTATCTGAGCGCACAACGACTATATGATACTTACCATCCACAACCTGTGGCACCTTCACGACAACAGACGCGTCACTCCACGTACCAACCGTCGCACACTGTTTTGGAAAACTGAAATCACCGTAGGTCACTTCGTCTGTTGGCACGAGTTGGTCATTGAGACGAATGAACTTGATCAAATTCTGGAACTCACCGAAATTACTTCCCTTAATGGTGATGTACTGTCTCACCGCACCCTTGTCCAAACTCAACGAAATAATACTTGGTGCAGGCTTTGCTCCATCGCCACTCACGGTGAATGGAACCGCGTTACTCGCTACACCACCAACAACGAAATCCGTTGCATACGTACCCGGAGCAACGTTAGGAACCTGACCACTTGCGAATGTTGTCTGCTGCTGACGTGGTGCGAGCGTTCCTTCTACTCCACCGAATCGCAATTTCATTGTTGCCTGATCTGCAGGGAAATTCTTGCCATGGATCATCACGGTCGAACCTGCTTTGCCCGATGCTGGAGTGATCGAACAAATTCCTGGCGTAGGACCCGACTGTTCCTTGACCATGAACACGCCGTCAAACTTCGGTCCACGATCATCATTGGTCGCATCGGATGATGCTGAAGTCTCTACGAGAATTGGATACGCAGTTCCTGGAGTCAGCCCCTTCGGAACTTCGAGGACAATGGCGCGGTCAGTCCATGCAGAACTCCCGCCTGTACACTGTGCAAGCGGAGCAACAATTTTTGCTGCCGAACCATCGGGGTTCAAGAAACTCACTGT
The DNA here is from genome assembly GCA_038065555.1 of Patescibacteria group bacterium. Classification (GTDB taxonomy): domain Bacteria; phylum Patescibacteriota; class Patescibacteriia; order Magasanikbacterales; family JBBTQS01; genus JBBTQS01. The sequence continues at coordinate 14,877 of JBBTQS010000001.1, read as the reverse complement.
TCCAGAATTTCCAAAAAATTTGCCCTGTACTGTGACCCACTGTCCTTCTCCGCCATTTCCTGGGCTCACACCTGTGATCGTCGGGAGATTGAGACATTGTTTGTCGCCACCTGCAGCAGGAACTGCACACGTACCGCTTGCGCACTGCGTGTTGTCAGTACAGCCACCATCACACTGTCCACATGCACCGCCCTTAGGGCTGCAATCGCGACCAATTTCATCAGTGTTCGGTGTTTGCTGACCATCAAAGCAATATGATGGCACGATGCGAACGGTAACAGATGACGAAAGCGTGTTGTGATCATTTACATCGTAGACACGCACTGTAATGGTGTGACTGGAGTTGAGTGCGAGTGCACTTGCGTCCCACGCATTACTGCTCACGGTTACTGGCAATGACTGCATTGCAACTACGGCCTTGCTGTCGACAACCGTTCCATCCACCATGAATTCTACTAACGAAATACCGAGATCATCGCCCACCAGCGCCTGAATGTTGGTTGCAGGTGCCTGTGCTACAAGTGCGCCGCCTGTTGGTGAGGTGATGGTAACCGTTGGTGCTTGGGTATCAACCGCATTTCCGGTTTTGAAACGCGCGTTACACTCATTTCCTACGCCACAAAGAAGGGCCTTGCCACTGCTGCTTTGCACACCATCTTTGCCCCCAGCGATTTCAATTGTGTACTGCGTGTCACCGTCAAAGCAGAATGATCCACGTGCTTCAGCACACGGCGTTGTTGCCTTCACGGTTACTCTGGATCCCTGCGCATTCACCGTCACTGGAACGAGTGTCGTCTCACCATTCTTGCGAACCGTGATGCTCTTCTCGAGATTCGTATTTGCAACATTTTCTGAAAAAACAATATGCAAGGTGACGTTCTTGTTCGGCAGCGTCTCGCGAGGGCTGATAGAACGAACGACAAACGATTTGAGTCCACCCGAGCCACTCCCCGATCCGCCAGAGCCACCAGAACCCCCGATACCATCACTCGAACCAGATCCTGTCCCAGTTCCCGTAGCTTCTTGCAAATTCGAAAGCACAAATTGCGTAATCGCAAATGAGGACATGATAATAACCAGTCCGATACCTGCATTGATGAGCACCTTCTTCGCACTCGCTACCTGGTCCTCATTTCCCGCAGCCGTCATCCAGAGGAATCCGCCGTAGAGCACGAGACACACTGCAATAATACCGAGGAATCCGAGTACTACACGCACCACATTACCAATTGTAACGCGAATGTCGGTGTTACCTAACCCCGTAGACTCCTGGAAGTTGGTCAGCTCAGTGTCCACCTGCGCATACACTGCAGTTGGCTCGGTGAAAACGGCAGTTGCCGCGACCAATGTCGCGGCTATACCGAGGAATGCGAGTTGACGGAAAAATGATCGAAGCATAGAAGTCGGAGACTAGGATCCTGATGGAATACACGCACTCGCAGACGCATTACCGTTGCAGCACCACGGCTTGCTTGCGTCCGTATCCTTACACCCCATGGTGTCCACCGCTGGATACATACAATTGTATGCTGCATCCATGATGGTCGATGGAAGGTGTGGAGAATATTTGGCCTCTGGTGCAAATGCAGTTCCGTGGTAGAGGGTCACCGCACTTTGCGTGTCGTAGAACTTGCTCGCTGGATTGTCCTCACCCATAGCAGATTCGGTGAAATTCTTAGAGAATCCAACACCATTGCTCACAGGATCAGCGTACAACATCACATCACTAAATGTGCTGTAGAGCATCGGCTTACTGAACTGAATCTTGGGCTGTGCATCCACAGCTACCCCATCCTTGAGAATGCCTGGATCTGCAGAGAGAATGCGTGGAATAATAACGTCCTTCTCCCCAGAGGTGCGGAACAAGAAGTAGAAGTTGTCCGCAGTAGGTCCTTGCGCCTTGCCATCTGCATTTGCAGCGTTGAGTCCACCGCCATCGAGCGAATTCTTCGCCATATCCACAACACCCGTGAGTCCAAGCGTTGCAGGAGATGCGAGCAAATTAATCTTTGCTGCTGGATCCGTGCTCCCTGGAGACTTCAGCTCTGCAGCGCGCGCAAGTACTTGCATCTGTGCAGGTCCTGGAAGGCAATAAATCTCTTTGCCACACGTGTTCTTGCCACACGAATTGCTCGCGTCGTCTGCTTGGAATTCAATCGTGCGGTAATTGTTCGTGATTCGGAAGGTTCCAAGTGTTGGCTTGATCGTGTTTCCTCCTTGTACTTCACCAACAACGAGATTGTTGAACCCATCTGCAACCTTGCCCGAAGCCGCGATTGGGAAAATAGGCTCGTTGAAGTTGATCATCACTGCGATGTTGCGTGGAGTGTCTTTGGTGGTGCTCATGGCTGGGAAAGCACCAGTCACCTTTGGTGGCGTGTTATCCACAAGCGTCGAAACTGTGAAGTTCCAATCGTATGGATTCTTTGTATTGCCAAAAAGTGGTTTGCCCTTGCTGTTCATGATCGCGCCTGAGAGCTCTACACGATACTCGGTCTGCTCTGCACTCGAACCGAGCAACACCACTGGCTCGAACATGAACGTCTTCTGATCAGGAGTCATGGATACAAATGCTGCAACAGACTTCTCCTCGATCTTCTTGTCCTTGAGTGCGCCTGTGACTGGATAGATGCGAATGACGTCTGTTTTGAGATCATCATACTTCGGTGGCAATCCTGCACCAGCATCCTGCGGAGTGCCCAGTGCCGTTGTCTTGTCCTTCGCAAGCGTCATGATCGACGCAGGATCTACTGCGATCTTGAACGTAATAACAATAGGCGCGTTGCGTGGGACATTCTTCTCATTGCGTTCTGGATAGTGCGATTCGATCGTTGTTCCCAATGCTGCAGAGCTCCGGAATCCTCCACCTGCCCCCGCGGATCCCACACCGCCGCCTAGAAGATCAGTACCTGTCGCCTCTTGCAACTTCGTGAGCACAAATTGCGTAATAGCGAACGCGGACATGATGATGAGCAAACCAATACCTGCATTGATGAGTACTTTCTTTGCTTTGCCGATTTGATCCTCATTCCCTGCCGCCGTCATCCACAGGAATCCACCGTAGAGCACAAGCAAAATAGCGATGATACCTAGGAACCCGAGAATCACGCGCACAATATTCGCGATCGTCACGCGAATATCTGTATTCCCTAATCCTGTTGCCTCTTGAAATCCTGTGAGCTGTGTATCAATTTGTGCGAGCGTTGGATCTGGTAAAAAAAGAAACACGAGACCTACAACAAGGAGGCCCGTGGAAAGCACTGAACGAAGGCGATGCATAGAATTCATGCGAGGAGTTGCTCAAGGAGTGTGCGCACTCGCGCACCATCAGCTCGCCCTGCAGTACGAGCCATGACTGGCCCCATACATGTTGCGATCGATGGTGTTGCGGTTGCAGCGATCACCTCTGAGATTATACCACGAATCGCTTCATCAGACAGCTCCTCTGGAAGATACTTTTGCACAAGCGCAATCTCCGTTGTTGCTTGTGCTGCCAAATCAGCGCGGCCTGCGGCTGCATACTCACTCTGCGCATCCTTCAATTGCTTCACCTGTGTCTTGAGTGTCTTCATCGCTTCCTCGTCGGTGAGTTCTTTGCCTGCCGCACGCAATTCAATCTCGCGATTCTTGAGTGAGGTCTTCATCAGGCGAAGTGTCGAGAGTTCCTGTTCACTTTTTGCGCGCATCGCTGCAACAATATCGGTTTCGATCTGCAAGAGGAGTGCCATAGCAGTGGATAAAGATGATGGCACTAGTATACAACGAAAAACAACTTCTTGCGAAGTTGTTTTTCGTGAGCCAGAGCTCGTACGTACCTTAGCGGCGACGTCCTTTGTGCTCTTCTTCTTTCAATTGACCGGTCTTCATGAGCCAAGCGCGCTTTTGTGACTGTTCTACGCGTGTGACTGCTGATTTGTTACGTGCTGTTTTGTTCTTCTCGCGACCGAAGAACTGAATCTTCTTGGCCTGGAGGGAAATACCGCTCATCTTCACGACGGTACGGAACCGGCGCATGAACGCTTCAAAACTTTCACCTTTCTTGCGTTTTACTTCTACCATAGGGTTCACCTCACTTTCCAAGAAAATTATACTTTCTTTTTCATTTCGGAGACAATTTTGTGATAGTCTACGACTTCTTGGTTGCCCGACTCCATGTCACGAATGATTACGGTATTATCCATAACTTCGCGCTGACCAACCAGAAGTACAAATGGTACCCCTTTTTCGTTGGCGCTGTCAAGCTGGGTTTTCAACGATTCCTTCGAAAAAGCCTCTGTAAGCACAAATCCAGCCTGGCGGAGCTTCTCATAAAGCGCGATCGCGCGACGGCGACCCTGCTCCCCGAGCTGTGCCACAAAAATCTGTGGCTTGGGCTGAGCTGGCGGCACAACATTCTGCGCCTTCATCGCAAGCACCGCACGGTCAATACCAGGAGCCACACCACACGCTGCTGTTGGCTTGCCACCCAACTGCTCTACGAGCAAGTCATAGCGTCCACCACCGCACAGTGCAATCTGCGCCTTGGAATCGTCTGCATCATTTGCCACGAACTCAAAGACAGTGTGCGTGTAGTAATCGAGTCCGCGCACAATGAATGGATCGAGGAAATATGGGATCTCGAGCTCATCGAGGTACTCGAGTACTGCCATGAAGTGCGCCTTCGATGGCGCGCTCAACCAATCGAGAATCTGTGGCGCGTCAGCACGCAGCGCACGGCAACCTGCCTCCTTGCAGTCAAGCAATCGAAGCGGATTCTTCACGAGTCGCTTGAGACAGTTCTCGCACAATTCCTTTTTGCGCGTGCGATACCACTGTACGAGCTCCATTTTGTATCGTGTGCGGTCTTCTGGAGATCCAATACTGTTGATGCGAATTTCTGCGTTGATGCCAAGTTCCTTGAAGAACGTCCACGTCAAGAGAATCACCTGTGCATCCACGATTGGCGACGCATTACCAATGATCTCGAAGTCTGCTTGATAGAACTGGCGATATCGACCGGCCTGTGGACGATCGTGGCGGAACATCGGTCCCCACACCCACAACTTTTGCGGCTGTGGTTTTGCGAACATTCCGTTGGCAATGTATGCGCGGCACAACGATGCTGTTACTTCTGGGCGCAAGCAAATCTTGTCCCCGTCCGAATCCTGGAACGAGTACATTTCTTTTTCTACGATGTCAGATGCCTTGCCAACGGAGCGAACAAAAAGTTCTTCTGGCTCTACAATTGGCGTCTCAATGCGCGAGAATCCATACGCATCAGCAACACGCTGTGCAGTCTCATACGCATGTCGCCAATATGGTTCGTCCTCAGGCAAAATATCGCGCATGCCACGAATCACCTGCGGTGTTTTGATCTTCTTCTTCGTAGTCTCCTCTGGCGCCGCTACTGGAGCTGCCTTTGCTGCTGGTTTCTTGATCATGCGAGTCAATTAAAAGTTATAGAGAGGGTGGTCAATTCGACCGAATTTGTCAAGCGGCCATCCGCGAAGCCATACACGTCCAATAATATCTGCGCGTTTGACCGGACCAATAATACGAGAGTCCTGACTCACGGGACGATTGTCGCCCAGGACAAAATATTCATCTGACCCCATGGTCATAATGAGCTCGCCATTGGTCGAGATCGCCGGATCCAAGTATGCATGTTCATCAAGAATCACCCCATCAGGGTGTGCACCATCGTAGATTGTCACCTTGCCATGCTGAATACGAATGCGCTCGCCAGGAAGTGCGACAACACGCTTGAGGAAATACTCACGAATGTCCTCGTTATGACGCAAGACAACCACATCTCCACGCTGTGGCTCGTTGAATCGATACGTCACCTTGTCAATAATCAAATACTGTCGCGTCTCGTAATTAGGCTCCATGCTCGCGCCCTTCACGGTGAAAGGTCGGAAGAGGAAATACTGTACCAACCACACGACAATTGCGACTACACAGACAATCTTAATGAGCTCGGTAATCACAATTCTCGCAGCAGCGCCATTGGGGCTCTGCGGAGGCTCGTAAGGAGTGTATGGTTTCTGTTCATCCATAATGATGGCGACTACAATGCTGCAAGCCAGTATAGCATCCGAAAGCTCCTCTGTCCACCCGCCAAACACGCTATGAATCCCTCTCTCCGTAGAGCGCACGATCACGCATTGCAGCCGCAGAAGTGTCTGCTGCGAGGTGTAATGCAGGAGTTGCAGACGCAGCTTGCACTGGCTCAGCTGACGAGTCAGTCGCAACAGGAGGAGCAGTCGGAGCTGCGGTTCCTGCTGCGTCAAGTACTTCAAGTCGTGCAATAACATCCTGCGATTTTGTCACCTCAATAATCTCAGTTTTCTTCTTCTCAAATCCCATCTTCTCATACGTCACATAGAACGAACTTGGACCTACGAGGAATGCATATTTACCATCGGACGTTGTCACTTGTGTCTCGAGCAACTTGTTGTACTGCGCATCGAACAATCGCACAATCGCCTTTTGCAGCGGATGCTTCTTCTCTCCAGATTTTTGCACCACTCCCCACTCGGTTGCTGTGCGACGTTTCGCAAGTCGACGGAACAGGTACGTTGATCCAACGTGAAGCACGAGCGCACCGCCAACAATCCACGATGGCGAAATCACAAGCGACACGAGTGCTACGACCGCACCACCCAACGAAACAACATTGTGCAGCACACCCTTCACTCGCGCGCGATCAATCATATCTGGAGTACGGCGATCTTCCTCTGGATCAAGTGGAATTGATGGTGTGAGATACACAGGAACGCCAGCAACTTCGATGATTTCACCGTGATAGAGTGCTGCAAATGCTCCATCCTCACGACGTCCTTCAAGCGCTGGAACTGGGAATGCGAACTTGGGCTTGCGCACCTCAATGCGATATCGTCCTGGTGCAGCGAAGAAGGCAAAACGTCCTTGCACATCACTGACGCGCGTCTGCACGATGCGTCCAGAGTTGGCATCAACCAGACGTACGAGTGCCAAATCAACAGGCAACTTGGTACCTGCGTTATACACCACACCCCATCCTTCGCGTCGGCGACGGCGCAGCAAGAAGAATGGCTGCGTGAAGATGAAGTACAAGTACGCAGGCAGCGACCCGGTTGCTGCAACCGCGACGGCAGCGTTGGCAACAGCGACAACTGCAGCAGTTGGCGCAACTACTTGTTCGGTTGCAACTTCAACTGTCGGATTGTCCACGAACTCACTCACAATCGCAACGGTTTCGCGCGAGACAGTTGCTACACCTGCAAATGCAGTGCGAGCCACTTCTCTGGTTCTGCGTGCAATCTGCGCAGGTACTGACTCTTGAGCCTGCGTCTTTTGTGCTCGCAATTGCGCAACGGCTCGCGCTGCCGCTGCCAACTGATCCTCGAGACTACCACCTGCTGCACGAGACGCAGCTGCTGCCGCTGCTGCAGCTGCCTGCTCTTCGGGAGTCAATGGTTCGCCATTAGGACCAGTGAAATCATCAGAACCTGCAGTATCACCGCCAGCACTATCATCCCCACCCGCCGCATCAGGATCCTGACTATCAGGAATACCATCGTTATCAGCATCTCCATCTGCTGGACCATCAACAGGTTCGCCATCTCCATCATCCCCAGGTTGCGCCGGCGTATCATCTGGCTGCGCAGGTTCGTCCCCTGGCTTACTTGGATCATCTGTTGGTTTGTCATCAGCTGGCTTGTCTGGTTTTGCAGGCTCATCAACAGGCTGTTCAGGCTCGCTCTCTCCCGAAGCATACAAGACAGTAACCGTAGACTTCGCAGCAGCACCAATTCCACCCTTCCCCACTGCCCACAGATTTACCTTCTTCACTCCATAGCCACTGGTGAGCAACCAGCTAACATCCTTCGTCTTCGCAGGATAAAGAATTCCCTGATTTGCGCCCAATGTGTTGCTCAAATAATAGGTATCTGCGTTGGCTACCTCGACACGAATATTCACAGTACGAGACTTTGTTGTGGCACCACTTGTAACCTTGAACGAGACAATTCTTGGCGCTCCATCATCCATCGCATAAATACTGTCGCAAATCGGATCCGTGACTTGCCCCGCGGCATTGCGAAATCGCACACACACCGTTCGATCCTGACTCCCTGCAATCGGCGCTAGATTCCATGCATACGACGTGACATACGGCACCCACGCACTCTGCGCAAACGAGAATCCGTTCACAACCTGCATGTGCGTTGCACCCGTTGCCTTCACGGTGAGCACCACTTCCTTCTTGGATGTAGACATTGCACCTCCATCAATCGCGATAGACACAGCAACCAGGTTCTCTGGCTGAGGAAGTTCGTCACGAAGAATCGTGTAGACTGCTGCAGGATCCCCTGTGTTCCCTGCGTCGTCTATCACTCTTGCAACAAATTGGTATGATCCGACCGGTTGATCCTTGAATGTATACGACCAGAGACCACTCGTGCCAACAGGAATAGAGATCGGCGCGTCAGTTGCGCTATACCTCCACGCTGCAGTCGTAGGAAGAATCGCAGTCGAATCTGCAGGTGTGAATCCCTTGGTCAACAAGACTGTAGAAAGCGGTTCCGCCTGACCAGAGATTAGCAAGTCTTTGTTCTGTACCTTCAATGACAGCTGCGGTGGAGCTGGTGGCTGCGTGTCTACATACACGGAGAATGTGCGCTTGTAGATTTCTTCGCCAACTTGGTTGAACGCGCGGAATCCGATCGTATGCTGCCCATCATACGGAACCGTGATCGATCCATCCCACGGCATGGCGTCATACTTGCGATTATCCGGATTGTATATCGGGTTCTGGAATTCAAATCCATACGCAACCCAGAACGACTTCGCATTCAGAACCGACGCATAGATTGGCAACACTCGTGAATTAGACAACGTCTTTTCGTTGTTAATACTCACGTAGTCACCGCTTGTCCCATACCCACCAGGCACCAAGGTGAAGTTGTATTTCACCGTCTGTACAATCTCACCTGTCTTCTCATCACGTGCTTCGATCTTCAACCAGTAATTTCCTGGCAACCCAATATTCAACTGAGGCATCGACCATGTACTATTTGCAAACGTGACAGGCCCAATTGGAATCGCCTTCGGAGTCTTCACGAGCTCACGCCCCGCATTCAACCCAGTAGTCGGCAGATACGCCAACGTCAGGGTTGCTGGGAACCCTGCATATAATCCCTTACCAGTCACATCCAATCGGTGATACGACGGCTTGAATGGATCAGACAAGTTCATCGGAATCGTATCGCCATCCTTGATATTGATCAGGCGATAATCTGGCGGCAAGAGTTCATTGAGGAAGATCGTCGCCGTCTCTGTTGCTCCGACAAATCCTGTTGGCGTCTGCGCGCGCGCATAGACAGTCTTCAGCCCGCTCTCTGCAGACAATTCCCATGAGACTGTTCGATCTTGTGCAATGGGCATCCACACAGACTTGGACCAATCCCCTGTGTTTGACAGCGCAACCTCAGACGCCTTTGCATCGATCACACGAATTTTGACCAGACGCTTGGTTGTTGTTGCAGCTTCATCGTTGATAACAATCGCAGACGACAAATTCGTTGGTGGCACACTCCCGCCATTTGCAGCGCCACCCGCCGAAGCCGTTGTCACCGTTACTTCTGCGGTGTACGCAGATGCTTGGTTATCACCGTTGATCGCGCGCACTCGGAATGCATATGTTGTTGCCGGCGAGAGTCCAGTCACAGAATAACTTGTTACTGAAATCCCCGAGACAGTCGCTGCTGTTGTGACATTCTCAATTTGATACGAAGTCGAAGGACCATTGCCATTGGAACCCCAACTCAACACAGCACCCGTACTCCCATTTGCCGATGCAGTGAGCGACGTTGGAACAGCAGCCGATGTGTACACCGCAGATGACGTAGCATTTGCCGAATATCCCGCCACATTATACGCACGAACACGGAACGTATATTGCACATTCGCGGAGAGTCCCGTCACCGTTGCACTGGTCGTGTTGGCAGACGACGTTGCGAATGTTGTGAACGTCACACCATCGGTTGAAGAGTCGACAATATAGTTGTCCTCAATCGACGAATTATCTACCCATGTCAGTCCAATCTCTGTTGTAGCAACAGACGAAGTCACGAGCGTCGTTGGCTCGTTAGGTGCGTCGAGGAGTGTGAAGCTATTTGTCGCAGAATACGCACCCTCAGCACCTGCCGCATCATAATATTTAAGTCGCCAATAGTACGAGGTCTGTGTATTCTCGTCCACGTCATCATTGAGCGCGAGTGCTGTTGGCGCAGATCCAAATGATCCATACACCAAATCCTGACATCGCGCATCCTTCGCACACGTTGTAATCGTCGTTCCACCTGCCCCAGAATCCCACAATGTGCTCAAGAATGTTGAGACAGTGCTCACTTGAATTCGCGCCTTTGTTGCAGAATCGCTCGTGTCGCTATCAACGAAAATCGCCGAGAAATGTGGTGCCGTTGATGACACCAATGACGATACCGAACTCCCCTGCGCATTGGTCGCATTCACATACAACGTCGATGGTGCCGATGGTGCCCAAACAATCGAGCCAACACCACCACGATTGGGCGTCGCAACCGCGTTCACACCAGGCGAGGTTGTTACCGTTCCAGAAAATGCAGAATACCCAGCGCTGATCATAATACGACCACCACCACCTGTACCTCCATAACATGACCCATCGTTAGATCCTGCTGCACCTCCGTTAGCGCTGATCACACCACTTCCCGCAAGTCCGCCAACATTCAAGTACACACCACCACCTGATCCACCACCACTTGCACCCGCAGTTCCACCACATCCATGTGTTCCTGCGCCACCGTTTGCGCTAATGTAGCCTGTGCTTGCAATTGTCGTTGTCGCGCTCGTCGTCAAATACACAATACCACCACCATTACCACCAGTAATCTCAGAAATGAGACCACTCGCACCACCTGAGCCAGCGCTATAGTGCGGTGTTGTCGATGAACCATTTGAGGTTCCACCCGTAGCGCCAGTACCCCCTCCAGTTCCACCGGTTCCACCATACGCACCACCGCCACCATACCAATCCGATCCATACGTACCACCGCCTAACCCCACACCATTTGATGTTCCATTGCGTCCACCGATGTATCCTACGTTGTCTGCGCCCAATCGCCCTGTGATCGTAGACGACACAGCACTGATCGTCAGTGTTGAATACGTATTTGTAGATGACGCAAACGAGTGTGTCATCTCACCAGCGACGTAGAGCGATGTGAGTGACAGCGCTGTCGAAGTAGACGTGTTCTTCAGAACCATTTGACCGTTCACTCGCAAATCTGTCACACCACTAATACCCGTCGAAGATGCAATGAACGTATTGAACACAGGAACAGTGAACGAAGACGGCAACGCAAGCGTTCCTAGTACTTCGAGAGTCGACGTTGGAGTGGAATACCCCAACGTCGTAGACGTAATAGTCACGGCCGTTGTGGTTGTGATCGCAAGCGTCGTACTCGCAGTGAGATAGATATCATCGAACGTCAACGCACTGTCAGACGTGATGATTGCTCTTCGTGCTCTCGCATTCAAACTATTTCCATCCGAATACAACCTACCATTTGTTTCACTCGAAAGCTTCTCAAATCGCGTACCAGGTCCACCGTAATAGGCGGTCGCTGATCCACCATCGCCGCGTGTACCTCCGTAGTACGACATGGTACCCGAGAACGTTTTGGTGGTGTGCCCTGTGATTGCGATACGCCCGCCACCTCCACCACCACCCGCATGTGTATATCCTGCACCACCACCTGTTCCACCAATTGCCTGAATTGTTCCAGCCCCAGCGAATGTTCCACCTGCTGCAAAATCAATCCAAACCGAACCAGCAGAACCAGCGCCAGCTGAATAGAATGAGGAAAAATCTCTTCCCACCTCTCCATTGACTCGAACTAATCCATTAATAGTGGCAGTGCCACCGCCAGTAATAGTAAATTTGACTGCGCCACCACCACGTCCACCGCAGGCTCGGCTATCACCAGCATTCGAATTTGCACCCGAAGAACCCAAATCAACAGGTGCTTTTGCCGAGCCATACCCAGTTCCGCCTGCCAAATAATTAATACCACTGGTGTTACCATGACCCCCTTCTCCACCGTACCCACCACCAGAGGTTCCCAAGTCACTATTTGTACTACTTGCCATTCCACCACCTGGGCCACCAGCGCCCCCAGAAGACCCACAACTCGGATACCCTGTTGGACCGTACCCACGTGACGATGCATCTAGAATTCCACCACTCTGGATATCGAGTCCTGCTGCCGAAATATTGAGTGACGCGGTGTGCGTACTGCTGTTGAACTTGTGCGTCAAATATCCACCACTTTGCACTTCAATATTTCCAGTAAAACTCAGCGTCGAGCTACTACTTGCCTGCTCAAACACTCCACCTTGGCGCACGGTGAGACTTCCACCTGACGTGAGTGTTGCAATGCGCACCGTTGACGTCACTGATCCCGCGCCATCCCCGATGGTCAGTGAATTGAAGGATACCGCAGCAGTCGAGGACACCGTTGCACTCGTGCTAATCGTCACATCATCTGCACTTGTTGGTACACCATCTGGATTCCAATTCGCTGCTGTATTCCAGTCTGTTGTACTTCCACCCCCATCCCAACTAATCGCCGCACTATACGCATACCGCGACAACCAACCTGGAATCCACAGCGACAACGCGCTCGTCCACATGAGCAACGATACAATAAGAAAACTACGCCACACGATCAGAGATCGGGCAAAAATTCTGGAAATGCCGGAATACAAAGGTGAATTCACAGGCAAAAAACGTGCACGAATGTGCGCTATTAGTATACCACAAAAACTAACAGTCAGGCAGAGAAAAATGGTTCTATTTTCTACAAAAAAAGAAAAGCGCAATCCCCGTTCGAGGTGTGCGCCTTTCTGTTTTGCAGCAAACGATCAGACATTACGTCACAGTGAGTTACCCACCTGCGCAATGATTGGCGTTCGCCTAACGAACGAAACGAGGTATATATGCCCCCCACCTTGGTCACGCGGGAAAACACCACGTATCTCGTACTCTTGGAACCGGGTATCCCACTGCAGTCCTGGCGAGAACCCGAAGCTGCCCGTGTTTCGTATTATCCAGTCTTTGAACTCTGTTGCCGAGAGCATGTCACGCTGCATCATGATCTCTCGTCGTGGCTGGTCAACTCGTAGCAGAAGCGCAATAGCAGACGGCTCTTGTTGAAAAATCAGATCACACATCTGACCCCAAAACTGCTGCCGTCGACTGCCGCTGTCCTGCCCTGCTATAGGAACGACACCGAACATGGGGATCTGGAGTTTGTGACGAAGCATTGCAACAGGCCGAGTCACTAATCCAATATAGTCAATGAACCGGAGCCGGTCTTCCGTAATATATGGACAAAACCCCATGTCCTGATACGCCACCAACGCTCCCTTGGGGAGCGCCATGGCCAAATCCTGACACAATGCGCCCTGACTCGCCTTCATGTCTTCGTACCAGGTACGATACTCAGCACTAACGCGACGAGTCTCGTACAAACTAGCACAAACAACGCCGACGAACATCAGAGAGAATATAGGCACTATCCACGCTTTACTCACTCGAGTGAGTACGAGCCAAATTGCTACACCTGCAAGCGCAGCCATGATAGCCAAACCTGGCAAAAGCATCCGCCCATGAGCCATTTCATCCCCTCCAACCCAGACAAGGTAAGCGAAGAAAAACAGACCCAGAAGCCAATGAGCACCCAGTCGCAACCCGATCCTCGGACTCTGCACAGTGACAAGCATCACAGCAAAAAGCGAAAGTAGTGGAAACCAGATGAAAGCCTGTAAGTCGAAAACTTTGAACAGATCATCGAATCCCATACTCATCAGCCCACCACTAGATGACTTAATATAGTACGTATTCGGCAACAAATCACCGTAGTAGGACCATCGCCATGCATGGTACGACGTGAGTACCGCGATCGGGATCATTGCATACTTCAACAATGACCAAATCGCCACTACAAATCGCTGATGCCTGAATACGAAGCCGATTGTAGCCACCGCCGCCACAAGAACAAAGATGTGTCCCTCAGGGCGCGTAAGCGCCGCAAGAACCGACATTGCCAATGCGGCGTGATACTTGTGATCTCCTACGTAGACCAGAACCCAGACACACAGCGCTGTAAAAGCGATTGTCTCCATACCACTCGCGATGTAGTACCCAATACTCGTTGCACACAACAGCGCGAACGCGGCAAGCGCAGGAGCATGGGTAATGAGTCGAGTAGAATAGTTCTCACCCGCCTGCGGCAGGACACGTATATACTGCGCACCCAACCGCATAACACCCACACCGACGAACACTGCGGCGATGATCGACAGTATGCGATAAAACCAAACCATCACATCAGCGCCACCCTCGAACAGATGCGGAATAGTACCGACCATGACCCACGCGAAATTGGAGAAGCCTTCGACTCTCTCCTGTGCGAAGGTCAATCCTTCACCATGCACGAGACTCCGTGCGTAGTTAGCGGAGATGAACATGTCATCCTTGACGAATGAATAGAACGGCAAAAACGACATCAGCACGCCCACGATCAGGACACTGAACCAGAGCATCTTTTTTTGCATGATTCCTTACCTCTCGATTTAATTGTTAACGAACTTCTTCCAGTATAACACAAAATTTCCCTAGGAATACCATCCGGGAGACTTCGTATTATTGTGGGCGATCCAAGAATCGAACTTGGGACCTCGTCATTATCAGTGACGCGCTCTAACCAACTGAGCTAATCGCCCCATCGCGAGCTTCGCTCGCTCGGGTCTGTAAACAAAAAACCCACGCATTGCCTCTGCACATTCTACACCACGGTGTAGGAACGG